>MGWP01000001.1:0-1995 GCA_001801055.1 Gallionellales bacterium GWA2_55_18
CAGAAGAAGCGACCGTGATCGTCGGCTCGGTGTTTGACGAAATCATGGGCGAAGAATTGCGCGTAACCGTCGTGGCGACCGGACTGGGCGCGCCACGCGCCGCCAAACAGAAGCCGGAGATGGTTTACCGCAGCGAGGAAGCAACCTACCAGCGAACCGGCACGGATAACGAGCCGATCGCCAGCTCCAATGTCAATTACCCGGATCTGGATACCCCGGCGTATATTCGCAGCGGGCGCAGGGCAGCGGTGGATGCGATGGAAAAGTCCGGTATGGATATGCTGGATATTCCGTCGTTCCTGCGCAAGCAGGCGGACTGAGCGGCAAGCGCCGGGGGCTTGAGACCGGCGGGCAAGATCGTCGTCGGTTCGGGCTGACAACCTGGCTGTGATAAAATTGTCCAATGATCATTACGCTCAAGACACCGATGGTTAAGCAGCGCACCTTGAAAAGCTCCGTCAGCGTGACGGGAGTCGGCTTGCATAGCGGCGAAAAAGTCATGCTCGGCCTGCGCCCCGCGCCTGTCAATACCGGCATTGTATTTCGCCGCGTGGACACCAAGCCAGTCGAGGAAATTCGCGCGCGCGCCGAGCTGGTACACGACACGCGCCTTTCCACCTGCATGGAGCAGAACGGCGTGCGCGTCGCCACCGTCGAGCACCTGATGTCGGCGCTGGCCGGATTGGGTGTGGACAACGCCTATATCGACCTGGACAGCGCGGAAGTGCCGATCATGGACGGTAGCGCCGGAACTTTCATCTTCTTGCTGCAATCTGCTGGTATCGTCGAGCAATCTGCAGCTAAAAAGTTTATTCGCGTAAAAAAAACAGTCGAGGTGAAGCACGGCGACAAGTGGGTGCGCTTCGAGCCGCATCACGGCTACAAACTGACTTTCACGATCAATTTCGCTCACCCGGTATTCGCTAGCACCAAGCAGCATGTGGTGGTCGATCTGGGCGAGGAATCCTACGTGCGCGACATCAGCCGGGCGCGCACTTTTGGCTTCATGCAGGATGTCGAGAACATGCATGCGCAAGGTCTGGCACTGGGCGGCAGCCTGGACAACGCCATCGTGATGGATGAATACCGCGTGCTGAATGCCGACGGATTGCGTTTCGAGGACGAGTTCGTCAAGCATAAAGTACTCGACGCGATCGGCGACCTTTATCTGCTCGGATACCCGCTGATCGGCGCGTTTTCCGGCTACAAATCCGGCCACGCCCTGAATAATGCCCTGCTGCGTGCGCTGCTCGCCGACGAGCAGGCCTGGGAACTCGTCACGTTCGACAGCATGGAAGAGGCGCCCGCATTCCTGCGCTTGCAGTTGCAGTCTGCCTGAAAAACTACTAAATAAAACAACTAGTGTAGTGCATCGCTCTTGATGATACTTATGCGCAAGCCCATGTAGGTCGGGCTTAGCCCGACATGTCGGGTTGAAACCCGACCTACAATGCGGCTATTACGGTTGACATAAGTTCCAGATAGCTTGCAACACCACACTAGCCATCTGACTAGGCTGCCAAAAGACGACAGCCAAGTCATTGGTTATGCGCTCGACAGAGCTGCGTTACGCAAGACCTCAAAATGCTCGTTTACCGTAAGTAAACTCCGCTTTCTTACCCTTCCGCGCCTTGCTCTGCCATCGCTCGCTACGTTTTACGCTGCGCTTTGATCAATCTACGCCCCTATGTAGGGTGCATCCCCACCATTGCTATTGGTGCATGGAATGCACCCTACGATATTGCACTATTGATGAAGAAATGGAATAAGGCATTTTGAGTTGTCTGGATTTCGGATCGAGTCCGGAATGACGACGAATTTTTAGTTGTCTGCACTTTGCGGTAAGCTACGCGTTTTCCTCAACCGCATGGCGTAATTCAAATGGCCCAATATGTAATGTCGATGCTCCGCGTGAGCAAAATCGTCCCCCCAAAGCGTCAAATCATCAAGGACATCTCCCTCAGCTTCTTCCCCGGCGCGAAGATCGGTCTGCTC
>MGWP01000001.1:2004-10881 GCA_001801055.1 Gallionellales bacterium GWA2_55_18
GGCTCGGGCAAATCCACCGTGCTGCGCATCATGGCGGACGTGGACAAGGAATATGACGGCGAGGTGCAGCGCGAGCCGAATATTCGCATCGGCTACTTGCCGCAGGAGCCGGTGCTGGCTCCCGATGCTACCGTGCGCCAGGAAGTGGAATCCGCGCTCGGCGAAGTGATGCAGGCGCAGAAAAAGCTGGACGAGGTGTATGCCGCCTATGCCGAAGAAAACGCCGACTTCGACAAACTCGCCGCCGAGCAGGCGCGCCTCGAAAACATCATCGCCGCATCGGGCAGCGATGCCGAACACCAGATGGAGATCGCTGCGGATGCATTGAGGTTGCCGGAGTGGGATGCGGTGGTCAAGAATTTATCTGGCGGCGAGAAGCGCCGCGTCGCGCTGTGCAAGCTGCTGCTGGAAAAGCCTGACATGCTGCTGCTCGACGAACCGACCAACCACCTCGACGCCGAATCGGTGGAATGGCTGGAACAATTCCTGGTGCGTTTCCCCGGCACCGTGGTCGCCGTCACCCACGACCGCTACTTCCTAGACAACGCCGCCGAATGGATACTGGAGTTGGACCGCGGCCACGGCATCCCGTGGAAGGGTAACTACTCAAGCTGGCTGGAGCAAAAAGGTGCGCGCCTTGAGACCGAAAACAAACAGATCGACGCGCACATGAAGGCGATGAAGCAGGAGCTGGAATGGGTGCGGCAAAATCCGAAAGGGCGCCAGGCCAAATCCAAGGCGCGTATTGCGCGCTTCGAGGAACTCAATTCGCAGGAACACCAGAAGCGCAACGAGACCCAGGAAATCTTCATCCCGGTCGGCGAGCGGCTCGGCAACGAGGTCATCGAGTTCGAAGGCGTTTCCAAAGCCTACGGCGACCGCCTGCTGATCGACAATTTCAGCTTCAAGGTGCCGCCCGGCGCGATCGTCGGCATCATCGGCCCGAACGGCGCGGGCAAATCGACCATGTTCCGCATGATCACCGGCAAGGAGCAGCCGGACAGCGGCACGGTGAAGATCGGCACCACCGTCAAAATCGCGCACGTCGATCAGGCGCGCGATTCGCTGGACAACGGCAAGACCGTGTTCGACGCGATCTCCGGAGGCAACGAAATTCTCACCGTCGGCAAATACGAAACTCCGGCGCGCGCCTACATCGGCCGCTTCAACTTCAAGGGCGCGGACCAGGGCAAGATCGTCGGCCAGCTCTCCGGCGGCGAACGCGGCCGCCTGCATCTGGCGCAAACGCTGATCTCCGGCGGCAATGTGCTGCTGCTGGACGAACCCTCCAACGACCTCGACGTGGAAACCCTGCGCGCCCTCGAAGACGCGCTGCTCGAATTCGCCGGATGCGTGATGGTCATCTCCCACGACCGCTGGTTCCTCGACCGCATCGCCACTCACATCCTCGCGGCGGAAGGCGATTCCAAGTGGACGTTCTTCGACGGCAACTATCAGGAGTATGAGGCGGACAAGAAGAAGCGGCTCGGCGAAGAGGGCGCGAAGCCGAAGCGGATTCGGTATAAGCCGATTAGTCGATAACCTCTGCACTCCCTCTCCCCTCGCGGGAGAGGGCTGGGGGGAGGGGCAGCCATTCGCCCAGAGCCTGTTGCCCCTTTCATACCTGCAGCATGGCTTGGAAGAGATGAGAAAAGGTCTGTCACCGCAGACGCAAGCTGGTGTAAGATTCCCCTATGAATTTCCGAGCAGGAGGCAACAATGAGCGACCGCATCACCATTGATCCCGCCGTATGCCACGGCAAGCCCTGCATACGCGGCCTGCGCTATCCTGTTGAGAACGTGCTGGAGTGGCTGGCCAGCGGCATGACCACTGACGAGATTCTGAGAGACTACGAAGACCTCGAGCGCGAAGACATTCTGGCCGCACTTTCCTTCGCGGCACGCCTCACCCACGTTAAACGACTGGAACCGCTGGCCGCATGAAATTCTTGGTCGATGCGCAACTCCCCAGGCGTTTCGCCCAGTGGCTGAACGAGGCGGGGCACGACGCGCAACACACACTCGACCTCCCCGCCAAAAACCGAACCACTGATAGCGAAATCATTGCATGTGCAATGCGCGAAAAACGCATCGTTATCTGCAAGGATTCAGACTTTGTACAGACTTACCTGCTCAATGGTGAGCCGTCGTTACTGCTGATTTCCACTGGGAATATCTCCAACGCAGAACTTGAGAAAATATTGCACGCAAATTTGAAGGGAATAGAAGACGCGTTTGCAGCCGGGAAATTTGTCGAAGTCACACGCGACGCGTTGGTGGTGCATGAATGAAGATAATTGTGAGCCCGGCCTCTTTAACCCAATCAACTAGTACGCAAATTAGGGAGGTGTGATGTCACGCTGGGCAGAGCAATATAAGAATCATCCATTTCAGACAGCTTGGAGTACTCTAAAGACAAATTTGGACTCCGCCAAAGTCGATGACGAAACAGTTCTTACATCTGTGCAGGAATTGGCGCGTCTCAAGAAAGTAGTTTCGTACATTGACGAGATGCTTAATTCAATTGATCCGGAATTAGTGCCGAGTAGCACTTGGGATAATTTTAACGCTCAAACGACACCTTGCAATCAGCAAATCGTCAACTTCAATAGTAATAAGAATATTGGCCACATCCAAAATGCCAATAACAATGCGGACAACCTCTTGACCTATATCCGCCCCTATATGGTGATTGAGGGTGAGGCTGGTAAAGCACTACTGGAATCTGTAAAAGAATACTCGAAGGCAATTGAGGAATATCTCAGCAGTTTTCACAACAAGGCAGGTTCGCAATTAGAGAACATCAAGAATTCGAAACTTGAATCGGATTCCCTTCAAGTAAAGATTCAAGAAATTGAAGAGCGGGCTGTTCAGCTTAAAGCAAAGCTCCTTGGCGATGAATCAAACGAAGGCGGCATCGAGAGTCAAATTGACAATTTTGTCGAGGAGTTTGAAAGCAAGCTTGAGGATATAAAGTCGCTTCACGACAAGGCGCTTGTTGGTGATGCGAAAAATCCCTCTATAAAAGATGATCTGGAGTCAGCCAAGGAAGCTGCTCTAGCTGACAAAGAAGGCATCGAAGAGGCGCTAGACAGTGTTAAGGATGAGGTGAAAGCTCTTGATGTTTTCCACACAAAAATATTTGGAAAACTGGATGAGGATGGTAAGCGGGAAGGAGGCCTAGCGGAAGAGTTAAATAAACGTGTTGCCGCATTGGGCGAATTTGAAAATAAGCAGGTCACTAAGTACAACGCACTAAATCAGCAAATTGAAGAACTGTTGCCCGGGGCTGCCAGTGCTGGTTTGGCAAGCGCATATAGGGACATGAAGAAATCTTTTGATGACCCCATCAAGAATGCGACAAAAGTTTATTACTTTTCAATTGGCATCATGGTCGTCGCATCGTTCATTTTTTCAATTGAAAATATTGGCGGTGAGCATTGGATTTCATTTGTTAAGTTCGAGAACTGGGATTCTGTCCTGAAGGGATTGGTATTCCGTCTCCCGTTCTATGGTGCTGTCATATGGTTGGCTTTCGTTGCCTCAAAACGACGTAGCGAGTACCAACGGTTGCAGCAGGAATATGCTCATAAAGAAGCGCTGGCAACATCATACGAAAGTTACAAGAAGCAGCTTGCCGACCTTGATAAGGACGATAAGGTTATGCAAAAAGAACTTATCACGAAGGCTATTGATGCCATTGCATACAATGCCTCCCAGACTCTCGATGGGAAGCATGGAGACAATCATCCTACTTTAGATTTGGTTGGCAAGGTGTTGGATACGGTTGGCGAGATTAAGGATGCGATGAAGAAGAAGCCCGCGTAGGGCGCAATAACCAACGGGCATTGCGCCGCATGGTGGTTATTGGTGCAATGCGCTACGCTTATTGCACCCTACAAAACCTGTATCGGAGCGCATCACAAGGAGGCTGAAACAGTGCCATTGGGGTCAGCATCACAATATGTTTTTGCATTTCAATTCTCCTGTTCAGAATCCAAAATCAGATTGATCCTCAACTCGATCACTCTGTTCGTGCTTTACAATCGGCCTGCCCGGCTTTCTTCGCGCTATCCCGTCCGCACGTCCGCCGTACTATTTATTGCATCAATTTCTTCATTCTTTCGCATGGGTTAAAGGGGGCGTGTTCGAATTGTTTTTATAAACCAATATGGTTTCCGCCCGCATCGCTGGTGATAACAGTGAGCTTCCTTGAACCATTTTCATATAGAACTGGCGCGAAATGGGCTCGGTCGTCAGTGGTCAGAGTATTGCAAATACTCGCCGCTTACACTAGTAAGCCAATATGATACTATGCAAATGTTTATAACGGGCAAGATTAATTCGGGAGGCAATCATGATTGTAACGGTATCTGAAAAAGGCCAGCTAGTCATCCCCGCAGAGATTCGCCGACTGTTGGGTATTACGCCTGGCACGAGGTTGAATGTTTTGCCCGATGCGGGTGGATTCAGGGCGTTGGTGGATGATGCCAGGAAAACCAAGCGCGCCGCCGACTGTGTTGGCATTGCCGGATACACGGGCAAGGCGATTCCTGCGGAACAAATGGATGTTGCCAAATACGCGACCAAACCGTGATTGCGCTTGATACCAATATTCTGGCAAGGCTGGTGACCAATGACGATCCGGTGCAGGCTCGCCAGTCAGCCTCGCTCATTGATACGGGCAATGCTTTGTTCGTGCCGCTTACGGTGACTCTGGAACTTGAATGGGTGCTGCGCGGCGCGTATTCACTGGATAAGCCTGCAATCGTAAGATCATTTGAAGCGCTGTTGTCAGTGCGAAATATGAATTTTGAACGGCAGTCCGATATTCAACAAGCGCTTCAATACTATCAGTCGGGTTTTGATTTCGCTGATGCGCTGCACCATGCTGGCACGACGGGCTGCAAAGCACTGGCGACATTCGACCAGAAGTTTGAGAAGTTGGCTGCCAAGGCAAATTTGAAGCCGCCGGTAATTGCACCAACCGAAATATAAAATAATTCGTAGGTCTGGCTACGCCTGACCGCTCCGACAGGCTCAGGACAGGCATGGTGGGCACAGCCCAAGCACTTAGCCGCTACAATTGCTGGTATATTCGTTGGTATATTAAAAAATGAAAAAACGTGGATCACGAAACGGCGCGGCTTTCCAGTTACTTTTCGACTGACACCCTACTATGATCTTATCTACCCTATCCCAAGCTGACCGCTACGTTGCGCTGCATCCGCTGTTCCCGCGCATCTTCGAATACATCCGCAACACCGACCTGCTGGCACTCGCGCCGGGGCGCTATCCCATCGTTGGCGAGCAGTTGTTCGTCATCTTGGAGAGTGTCGCCGGGCGCACGCGCGAAGCGGCGAAGCTGGAATGCCACCGCAAGTACATCGACATTCAACTGGTGCTGGAAGGGACGGATGAGATGGGCTGGAAGGCGCTGGCGGATTGCGCGCAGCCGGTGAGCGATTACAAGGAGGATATACAGTTTTTCCACGATGCTCCGGCAACGTGGATCGCCACACCGCCCGGTGCATTCTGCATCTTTTTCCCGGAAGATGCGCATGCGCCGCTGGTTGCGACCAGCAACATACGCAAAGCGATTTTCAAGATTGAGGTAGAGTGACGTAGGGGCGAGATTCATCGCGCCCTGATTTATTCATACGTCAGAAGAAGGGCGCGATGAATCTCGCCCCTACGGGAGAATAAGATTATTCCTCGTCGAACGCCACATCGCCTTCCGCCACCTTATCGCCAATCTGAAGGCTTTTGAAATCGAACAGGCTGCTGTCCAGCAGGTGTGACGGTTTGACGTTCTGTATCGCGGTGAAGATGGTCTGGCTGCGCCCCGGATATTCCAGCTCCCATGCGGCGAGCATTTTTTTGATGTTTTTGCGTTGCATGTTTTCCTGCGAGCCGCACAGGTTGCACGGGATGAGCGGGAATTCCATGCCGCGCGCATAGCGGGCAATGTCCTTTTCCATGGAATAAGCCAGCGGGCGAATCACGATGTGGTCGCCCTTGTCGGTGACCAGCTTGGGCGGCATCGCCTTGAGTTTGCCGCCGAAAAACATGTTCAGGAACAGCGTCTCAATCATGTCGTCGCGATGGTGCCCCAACGCGATTTTGTTGGCACCGAGCTCTTGTGCGACGCGGTAGATGATGCCACGCCGCAGCCGCGAGCATAATGAACAGGTGGTCTTGCCTTCGGGAATTTTTTCCTTGACGATAGAATAAGTGTCTTGGCTCTCGATGTGGTATTCCACACCGATGGACTTGAGATAATTCGGCAGTACTTCTTCGGGAAAACCCGGTTGCTTCTGGTCGAGGTTCATCGCGACGATGCGGAAATCAATCGGTGCGCGCTTGCGCAGGGTGAGCAGGACATCGAGCAGGGTGTAGGAATCTTTGCCGCCGGACAGGCATACCATCACGCTGTCGCCCGCTTCGATCATGTTGAAATCGGCGATCGCCTTGCCGACCTGATGTTCCAGCCGCCCCTTGAGACGGTTGAAGTTGGTCGAGTGGCGCTCGAAATGGATGGGTTGTGCGATGTCGTTCATGAGAATTCCAAATAATATTTACAAACTGCAATTCGTCCACGAAAGGCACGAAAAGCACGAAAAATTCAAAGAACTCTATGCCATGAATTGTTGCCCAATAGGTGGCTCGCAGTGTCAGCGTAATTTTTGTTTTATTTCGTGTCTTTCGTGGACAGCTATTTTTTCCGGGTTAAATATTTACGCTTCTGCCGCCGTCGACGGCGATGATCTGCCCGGTCACATAGGGCGCATCCTGAATCAAAAAGGCCACGATTTTGGCAATATCGTCCGGTTCGCCCTCGCGCTTGAGCAGGGTGTGCGCGACAATCTTGCGGCGTTGCTCCTCGTTCACCCAGGCCGCATTTTCCGGCCACATGATAACGCCCGGTGCGACGGCGTTGACGCGTACCTGCGGCGCCATCTCCTGCGCCAGCGCACGAGTCAGCGCGGCCAACCCGGCCTTGGCAACGCTGTATAGCAGATGGCCGTGCATCGGGCGTTCGGCATGGATGTCCGCGATGTTCACGATGCAGCCATGGCGGCGGCGCAATTCGTCCGCTGCCGCTTGCGCGAGAAACAGCGGCGCGCGCAGGTTGGTGCCGAGCAGGTCATTCCACTGCTGTTCGTCCACCTCCGCCAGCGGCGTGGCATAGAAACTCGAAGCGTTGTTGACCAACGCGTCCAGCTGCCCAAATTTTTCGACAACCTCGCGCACCAGTTGCGGCAACGCATTCAGGTCGAGCAGGTCGGACCGGAACGCGGCGGCGCTTCCCGGGCGCAACGCATTCAGCTCGTCGCGCAACGCCAGAGCTTCCTGCGCGGAGTTGCGGTAGTGCACGGCGAGTTGCGCACCCGCCGCATGCAGGCGGCGGCAAATCGCCGCACCGACCCGTTTCGCGCCTCCGGTCACCAATACCGTTTTGCCTTGCATAGCACTCTCCAACAACAGTTTGCTAAAAACTACCGCAGATGATCTTCCTCAGTAGTTTTTAGCAAACTGTTAGACTTATACATTGCTGAATTATACCCGACCATGCCAACGACTCTGCCTGTCCCAAGCCCGGAAGCCGCACAACACAGCGCCCGGTTATGCGAATTCATCCGCCACGATATTACCGAACATGGCGGCTGGATCAGCTTTGCGCGTTACATGGAGCTGGCTCTGTACGCGCCGGGGTTGGGCTATTACACCGCCGGGGCGCACAAACTCGGCGCGGCGGGCGACTTTGTCACTGCGCCGGAGCTGTCGCCACTATTTGGTCGCACCATGGCGCGGCAAACTGCGGAGATCATGGCTTCCAGCGCACCGCATATTCTGGAGCTGGGCGCGGGCAGCGGCAAGCTGGCGGTGGATATACTCGGCGAGCTGGAACGAATCGGCAGCTTGCCGGACAGCTATGCGATCCTGGAAGTGAGCGCCGATTTGCGCGCGCGCCAGCAGTCTTTCATACAGGAAAGGCTGCCGCATCTGTTGGAACGCATGCATTGGCTGGATGCACTGCCGGAAAGATTTAGCGGTGCGATTGTCGCCAACGAGGTGCTCGATGCCTTGCCGGTGCATCTGGTGCATTGGCGCGACAGTGCGCTGACCGAGCGCGGCGTGGCAATTAGCGATAACGGTTTCGGCGCTAACAATTTTATCTGGCAGGAACGTGCCATCGATGATGCCGAGTTGCTGCATGCCGCGCAGCAGATCGTTGTGCCGGACGATTATGTCAGCGAGATATGCCTTGCCGCACGCGGTTTGATCAACAGTCTGGCAAATTGCCTGGAACGCGGCACGCTGCTGCTCATCGACTACGGTTTCGGCGCGCGCGAGTTCTACCACCCGCAGCGCAGCAGTGGCACGCTGATGTGCCACTACCGCCACCATGCGCACGATGACCCGTTTTATCTGCCCGGTTTGCAGGACATCACCGCGCATGTGAATTTCACCGCCATCGCGGAATGCGGCATCGATGCGGGGCTGGAACTGCTGGGCTATACCTCGCAGGCGTTCTTCCTGATCAACTGCGGTATTACCGAATTGATGAAGGATACTTCGCCGGAGAACCTGCGCGACTACCTGCCGCTCTCGGCGCAGTTGCAAAAGCTCACCAGCCCGGCAGAGATGGGCGAATTGTTCAAGGTGATGGCATTGGCCCCCCCCCCTGCCCTGAGCCATCCGCCAAGCTCAGGGCAAGCTCAGCATAGTGGAGTCGAAGGGATGGCGAATCCGCTGACAGGGTTCGTCCATGGTGACATGATGCGTTCGCTGTAAAGAAAACCTTTAAGGAAATACTGAACAAGTCCCGAAACCAATCATGAATTGAGCTGTCGTAGAGGCGTTCAATTTTGG
>MGWP01000002.1:0-10553 GCA_001801055.1 Gallionellales bacterium GWA2_55_18
CTTATAGAGCTTTTCTGTTTTTTCCATCCCAACACCTTAACCTCTCCAAGGTGTTGCGGTTGGTTTTTGAGCGCGCCCAGCATTACTTGCCTGAACCGGATAGCCGCTCCGCCGCACGCACGGTGTTTGCCACCAGCATGGTGATGGTCATCGGCCCGACACCGCCGGGCACCGGGGTGATGTAACCCGCCACCTCCTTCACGCTGGCAAAATCCACGTCGCCGACCAGTTTGCCTTCCGCGTTGCGGTTGATGCCGACATCGATCACGGTCGCGCCGGGTTTGACCATGTCGCCGGTGATGAAGTTGGCTTTGCCCACCGCCGCGACCAGGATATCGGCATCGAGGGTATGCTTGGCTAAGTCTGTTGTCTTGGAAGTGCAGATGGTGACGGTGGCATGCTTGTGCAGCAGCATCAGCGCCATCGGTTTGCCGACGATGTTGCTGCGCCCGACCACGACGGCATGCTTGCCCTCGATCGCGATGCCGGTTTTTTCCAGCAACACCATCACCCCGTAAGGTGTGCAGGACGGGAAAGGCGTTTCACCCGTTACCAGCGCGCCGACATTTTTTTCGTGAAAGCCGTCCACATCCTTGTCCGGGTTGATCGCCTCGATAACTTTGTGCGAGGCCAGATGCTTGGGCAGCGGCAGTTGCACGAGAATGCCGTGGATTGCCGGGTCGTTATTCAACGCTTCGATTTCGCCCAGCAGCGTGGCTTCGGTAATGTCGCTGCCCAGTTCGATGTGTTTTGAATACAGCCCCAATTCCGCACAGGCTTTCACCTTGTTGGCGACATACACCTTGGAAGCCGGGTCGCTGCCGACGATGATGACCGCCATGCCCGGCGTGATGCCGCGCGCCTTCAGTGCATCGGCACGTTCCTTCCATTCGGCGCGCACCTGCTGGGCGATGGTCTTGCCGTCGATAATCTGTGCTGTCATGCTTTGCTCCCGTCTGTTAAACGTGTTATTGATCTTTGGATATTTTCTTGTACCGCTCCAAGCCATTCATGATTTCGGCATGCGCCGATTCAACACCTTGCCAGCCTTTGATTTTGACCCACTTGCCCGGCTCCAGCGCTTTGTAGAGTTCGAAGAAATGCTTGATTTGCTCCAGCGTGATTTTCGGCAAATCCCGGTAAGACTGGACATCGTGGTATAGCGGGGTCAGCTTGTCGGTGGGTACGGCGACAATTTTGGCGTCGCCGCCGCTTTCGTCTTCCATGCTCAGCATGCCGACCGGGCGGCACGGGATGATGGCACCGTGCACGATGGGAAATTGCGTGACCACCAGCACATCCACCGGGTCGCCATCTTCGGCGATGGTTTCCGGGATGAAGCCGTAATTGCACGGATAGCGCATCAACGAACCGATGAAGCGGTCCACCACCAATACGCCGGATATCTTATCTACTTCATACTTGACCGGGTCGGCGTGTTTCGGGATTTCGACGATGACATTGCATTCGTGGGGTAGATTGTCGCCGGGGCGGACATTTAAGAGACTCACGCGGTTTTCCTTGCTGTTGACTAAAGACCGCAATTATAAGCGATGCATGGTGATGCCGCAGAGGGGTATTCGGTTTAGAATGCACCGATTTCAACCACGGGAGATGATGCTATGGCTACGCAAGGAAAGTTAATCGGCAAGATGGTGATCGGCCAATCGGGCGGCCCCACCGCAGTTATCAACCAGTCGCTGGTCGGCGCGGTGCTGGCGGCGCGCAAGCAGCCCAACATCACCGGCATCCTCGGCGCGCGCCACGGTATCGCCGGGATCATGAAGGAAGATTTCATCGACCTGACCACGCAAAGCGTCGAGCAGCTTGAACTGGTCGCTACGACCCCGGCGGCGGCGTTGGGTTCGGTGCGCCTCAAGCCCGGCAAGGCAGAATGCGAAAAAGTGTTCGAGGTATTCAGGAAGAACGACGTGCGCTATTTTTTCTACATTGGCGGCAACGATTCCGCCGAGACCGCGCATATCATCGCCGAGATGGCGAAGGAAGCGAATTATGATTTCTGCACCGTGCATATTCCCAAGACCATCGACAACGACTTGAAGGTCACCGACCACTGCCCCGGCTTCGCGTCGGCGGCGCGTTTTGTGGCGTTGGCCTTCATGGGCGATGACCGCGACAACCGCGCGTTGCAGGGCATCAAGGTCAACGTGGTGATGGGGCGCAGCGCCGGATTTTTGACCGCCGCATCCGCACTGGCGCGTCAGGCGGAAGGCGACGGCCCGCACCTGATCTATTTGCCGGAGCGCGTGTTCGATGTGGAAAAATTCAAGCAGGATGTGCGCGATGCGGTGGCGAAATATGGCCGCTGCGTGATCGCCGCTTCCGAAGGCATCACCGACAAGGATGGCAACCCGATCTCGACCAGCGGTGAGCGCGACTCGCACGGCAACATCCAGCTTTCCGGCAGCGGCGCACTGGGCGACACGCTGGCGGCCTTGGTCAAAGAGGCTTTTCCCGGGCAAAAAGTGCGCGTGCGCGCCGACACTTTCGGCTATTTGCAACGCTCTTTCCCCACCATCATTTCTCCGATAGACGCTAGGGAAGCGCGCGCGGTCGGCGACTTCGCGGTGAACCATGCAGCCGGCACCGGGCAACCCGGCTCGGTGGCGATCCGGCGCCTGAGCAGTAAACCATATGCCAGCGAATGCTTCATCACGCCGCTGTCGACCGTGGCGCGCGTAGCTACAGAGATGAAGGGCGAATACATCAACGCGGCGGGCAACGATGTGACGCAGGCATGGATCGATTATGTCGCGCCGCTGGTAGGTGAGCTGCCGAAGATGGGGCGCTTGTGATAGCGGTTGTTGAATAACGCACAAACCAATTTCAGGAAAACGATATGGCTAATCTGCTGGAACAACTAAAGTCCATGACCACCATCGTTGCGGATACCGGCGATATCGAAGCGATTCGCCACCATCAGCCGCAGGATGCGACGACCAACCCCTCCTTGCTGCTCAAGGCCGCGACGCTGCCGGAATATGTGCCGCTCATTGCCGATGCCATCGCATGGGCCAAATCGCAAAGCGGCGACTGCGGGCAGCAAGTGCGCGATGCCATGGATAAGCTGGCGGTGAGTGTCGGGGTGGAGGTGCTCAAATTCATTCCGGGACGCATTTCAACGGAAGTGGATGCGCGGCTTTCCTTCGACACCGAGGCCACATTGCGCAAGGCGCGCAAACTGATCCGGCTATACAACGAGGCGGGCGTGGACAACAGCCATGTGCTGATCAAGATCGCCTCAACTTGGGAGGGCATCCGCGCCGCAGAAATTCTCGAGCGCGAAGGCATCAACTGTAACCTCACTCTAATGTTCGGTTTTGCCCAGGCACGCGCCAGTGCAGAAGCGGGGGCGACGCTGATTTCCCCGTTCGTCGGGCGCATTCTCGATTGGCACAAGGCCAAAACTGGTCGCGATTTTCCGGCGGAAGAAGATCCCGGTGTGCTGTCGGTGCGCCAGATTTATGCATACTACAAGGCGCACGGCTACAAGACCATCGTCATGGGCGCGTCGTTCCGCAACATGGGCGAAATCGTGGCGCTGGCCGGATGTGACCGGCTGACCATTGCCCCGGTATTGCTA
Source organism: Gallionellales bacterium GWA2_55_18 (assembly GCA_001801055.1). Lineage (GTDB taxonomy): Bacteria > Pseudomonadota > Gammaproteobacteria > Burkholderiales > Gallionellaceae > Gallionella. The sequence goes on from MGWP01000002.1 coordinate 3,605, forward strand.
AAAGAACTGGAGGCGGCGCAAGACCAGTTAGTGCGCCGGTTAACCGACCCGGGCGCAACGAAACCTCGCCCGGCGCGAATGACCGAGGCCGAATACCGCTGGGAAATGAACGAAGATGCGATGGCTACAGAGAAACTGGCCGAAGGCATCCGCGGCTTTACGGTGGATCAAATCAAGCTGGAAAAGGTGCTGGCGGAGAAACTGTAGATTGCGGCACCACAGATAAACTGGAACCCAATGTAGATCGAACTGCGCCTGTTCTGGGCCTGTCGAACCGGCCCGATATGTTGTGCATAAACCACTCTACGATTAATTTATCTAGCCGGTTTCCAATACGACAAACGCGACGATGAAATTACGCTCGTCGCTAATCGAAACATGGTGACCATTGATACCCAGTTGGGCAAGGTAAGTGCGCAACACTTCGTCGAACTGCAATACCGGTTTGCCAAGCCCGTCATGCGTGACGCCGATGCGGCGCAAACTGACCGGCTCGCGCAACCCGCTACCCGCCGCTTTGGCGAACGCCTCCTTTGCGGCGAAGCGCTTCGCCAGAAATCGCGCCTGTTTGGCGTGTGCACTAAATTCGGCCAACTCGGACTCGCTCAATACCCGCTCTGCGAAGCGTTGGCCATAACGCGCAAATATTTTCTCTATGCGTGCATATTCGACAATGTCGGTACCAATACCGAAAATCATCCGTCATTCCCGCGAAGGCGGTAACCCAGTAATCAAAAGACCCTTCATCTTCCGCACCGCCGCATCCAGCCCGAGAAAGATCGATTCGGCGATGATTGCATGACCGATGTTGAGTTCGACGATGTTGGGGGTCGCGACGATGGGCTGCACGTTGTGATAGTTAAGGCCGTGCCCGGCGTTCACCTGCAAGCCGTGCGCATGGGCGTGTTCGGCTGCGGTGCGGATGCGTTCCAGCTCATGCTGGCGCTCCGGTACGCTGTCCGCATCGGCGTATTTGCCAGTATGCAGCTCCACCAACGGCGCGCCGCTACGGAGCGCAGCATCGATCTGTTTCTGGTCGGGATCGATGAACAGCGACACGCGGATGCCCGCATCGGCACAGCGCTCGCAGACCGATTTGATGTTGTCGAAATAACGTATCACGTCCAGCCCACCTTCAGTGGTCAGCTCCTCGCGGCGTTCCGGCACCAGACACAGGTCGTGCGGCTTGATGCGCAAAGCGTTCTCGATCATCTCGTCAGTAACGGCGCATTCGAGATTCATGCGCGTTTGCAGCATGTCGCGCAGGATTTCCACGTCGCGATCCTGAATGTGGCGGCGGTCTTCGCGCAAATGCAGCGTGATCGCATCGGCTCCGGCCTCCTCGCAGATCAGCGCCGCACGCACCACGTTGGGATAGCGCGCCCCGCGCGCCTGGCGCAGCGTGGCAACATGGTCGATGTTGAGTCCGAGTTTCATCATTTTCAAATCCTTAACTCTACAAGGTAAATAATGTAGGTCGGGCTCTGCCCGACATGGTGGGCAAAGCCCACCCTACGAATGCTATTTAACGCATTGATAATAATATATAAACACTAAATTTTTATCATTTTTTGACATCATTTAACTGATAAGTGACTAACCCTCCCCCTGCAAGGGATAGGGAATGTTGTCATAATTTTTGCAAATCTTTAATCAATTCTCGCGTGTGCAGGATTTTCCCGCCGAGATGGTGATTCAGCAACATGCGCATCAGTTGCTTGCTCTGCTGCGCGGTAAGCGGGTCGGCATACTCGTCCGCCGCCATGTCGAGCAAAGTTTTACCCAACACCGGCAGACCCGTCTGCGCATCATCATCCGGTAACGCACCGCGCTCCACGGCATAACGATAGCAGAGTTCGGCCTGTATCGCCTTACCGTTGCCCGCCTCGCATTCCAACGCCAGCGCGTAACCCAGCTCCTGCAGCATATGTTTCTCGAAGCAGCGCAGCGTGGCGGCATGGTCGGCTTCATGCGCCAAACGATGCAGGGTGGCACGGTAGTAATCGAACAATTGCTCATGCGGATCATCGCGCGCCAGCAGATTCAGCAGCAGTTCGTTGAGATAAAAACCGCACATCAATGCCGTGCCTTGCAGATAGGGCTGCCCACCCTGCCACTCCGCATTATGCAGCGTGCGCACTTCACCTTTACCGAACCAACTCAATTGCAGCGGCTGAAAATTCAGCAGCACCCCGCGCAACACCGATCTCGGGCGGCGCGCGCCGCGCGCCATGATCGGCAGGCGCCCGTGCCGCCGACTGAACACATCTAGAATCAGGCTGGTCTCGCGGAACGGGTAACTGTGCAGAACGAAAGCGGGTTCGTCCTGCTGCTTGTTCCTGTGTGGCTGCGACATTAAACCCCTCCCGGCCTCCCCTTATCAGGGGAGGAGCTGCTCTGCTCTCCCCATGACAAGGGGGAGTTGGAGGGGGTTAAAACACCTGTTGCCGTCATTCGTAACCCAGTGAACGCAACACGCGCGCGTCATCCGCCCAGCCGCTACGGACTTTGACGAACACCTCAAGAAACACTTTGCCGTCGAATAGCTTCTCCATATCGAGCCGCGCCTGGGTGGCGATCTCCTTGAGTTTTTCGCCTTTCTTGCCGATCAGCATCGCCTTGTGCGCTTCCTTGTCCACCAATATTGCGGCGTTAATGCGTCGCAGCTTGCCTTCCATCTTGAATTGCTCGATCACCACGCTGATCGAATAGGGCAACTCATCGCCAGTAAACCTGAATACTTTTTCGCGCAACATTTCCGCAGCCAGGAATTTTTCGCTGCGGTCGGTGATGTCGTCCTTGTCATAGATCAATTCGCCTGGCGGCAGATGGCGGCGCAATGCTTCGCGCAACTCGTCCAGCTTGGTATCCTGCTTGGCACTGACCGGTACGATGTCGGCAAACCTGAAATCCTGCGCGACGCGCTCGGCAAAGGTAAACAGTTGCCCCTTGTCAGCCACTTCATCGATCTTGTTGATCACCAACACGACGGGACGGTTATCCGGCAATAGTTTAAGGACTTCCTGATCGCGTTCGTCATAGCGTAACGCTTCCAGCACAAACACCACAACCTGCACATCGCGCAGGCTGCTGGTGACGACCCGATTCATGCCACGGTTCAGCGCATTCAAGTGCTTGGTCTGGAACCCCGGAGTGTCCACAAATACGAATTGCGCGTGCTCCTCGGTGTATATGCCGTGGATGCGGTGGCGCGTGGTCTGCGCCTTGCGCGAGGTGATGCTGATTTTCTGCCCGATCAGATGGTTGAGCAGCGTGGACTTGCCCACGTTTGGCCGCCCGACGATGGCGATGAAGCCGCTATGAAATGATTCCGGCAAGCCATCTGTCGGCTGGGGATCTACAAGGTCTTTTTGTTGTTCGGTCATGTTGTTTTGGTTATTTGTTGATAGGCCGCTTGCGCCGCCTGCTGTTCGGCATTGCGGCGACTGCTGCCCGCGCCGCGCGCGGATATTTTCAAGGATGGGATGGCGCATTCCACTTCGAAGGATTGCTCATGCGCCTGGCCTTGCGTGTTGACAATGCTATAGGACGGCAATGGAATATGCTTGCCTTGCAGGTATTCCTGCAACAGGGTCTTGGCATCCTTACCCAGCGTTTGCACATCGACTTGCGCAAGGTAGGGTACCAGCAGATTCAGTACGACTTTCTCGGCATCGGCAAAACCGCTATCCAGCAGCACCGCGCCGAACAAGGCTTCCATCGCATCTGCCAGGATGGAGGGACGGCGGAAGCCACCGCTCTTGCGCTCGCCTTCGCCCAGCCTTAAATAGCTGCCCAAATCAAGCTGCTGCGCGAGTATCGCAAGCGTTTCTTCCTTGACCAGATTGGATCGCAACCTGGAGAGTTCGCCTTCGCTCAACTGCGGATAGGCATCACAAAGATATTTTGCAACAATGCAGCCCAGCACGCTGTCGCCCAGAAACTCCAGCCGTTCGTTATGCTCCGGCGCGTAACTGCGGTGTGTTAATGCACGTTGCAGCAATTGGGGTTGCACAAAAACATGCCCCAGTTTTTTGCATAACGTATGGCTCTGCTTAGTTGGCACTGGACGGATTAAATTCCATGTACAGACTGACATTGCCGCCCAATGGCACCTTGACGGCATAGCTTGCACTCAATACCAATCGGTCGCCGTTGGCGGTGATCTCGATATCTTCCGCCTTGACTGCGGTGATGCTGTCAATCGAAGCACGTTTGCCAAAGGACGTGCGGATGTCGCGCGGGCTGGCTTTCTGCATTCCCGGATCATTGGCGATTGCTACAAAGAGTTTTTTGATCTCCGCATCCTGCATATAAGCCGGAATAAGCTTCAACCCGATCATGCTGACGAGGATCAAAACAACGGCACCAAAGATAAACCCGGAGAAACTCAAACCGCGTTGCGCTGCTGGCATTGCTATATTCATCTCATGCTCTCCTTTTTCAGTTGATTGACAGGCCGATACGTTTCAAATCAGAAAAATTCATCCAGATAAAAAATGCCTTGCCGACGATCTGGTGATCCGGCACAAACCCCCAGTAGCGGCTATCGCGGCTGTTGTCGCGGTTGTCGCCCATCATGAAGTAATGCCCGTCAGGCACTTTGCAGCGCACGGCATCTTCCCCATAGGTGCAATTTTCGCGCCCCTTGAACTCTGCCACCGAGCCCAAATGCAGTGTCGGCGCTTCAGGATTTACCAGCAATCCGTGGTTGCTTTTGCCCAGTGTTTCGATGCGCTTTTCGGTATGCACAAAATTCAAACCTGTCTCGACGTAATTATAATCGCCATCCGCTTGCTGGGGTTGTTCGATTCCGTTGATCCACAGCCGCTTATTGCGGTATTCGACGGTATCGCCGGATACACCGACTACGCGCTTAATATAATCTATCGACGGGTTTTCTGGGTAGTGAAATACCATCACATCACCGCGTTGCGGGTTGTTTAGCTGAACAATCTTCTGGCTGATGATCGGCAAGCGTAGCCCGTAGGTAAATTTATTCACCAGAATGAAGTCGCCCACCTGCAGGGTCGGAATCATCGAGCCGGATGGAATCTTGAACGGCTCGACCAGAAAGGAGCGGATGAAAAATACAATCAGGATAACTGGAAAAAAACTCTTGGCATATTCCACCCACCACGGTTCGGCAACACCGCTGCCGCGCTTTTTCGCAAGGGCAAAGCGATCCAGCAGCCATACGCCGCCAGTGACCAGCAGCAATACAAACAAGATCAGTGCAAAATCCATCGTTATTCCCTAACCCTACAAAAAACCACTATCCACGAAAGACACGAAAAACACGAAATAACAATCAAAACGTTCAATCTACAAAAACCAAACTAACCAATCTAAATTTCCTGATAGCTTCAACAATTACCAGCAACATAGCCTTTTTTCGTGCTTTTCGTGTCTTTCGTGGACAATGACTTTGCTGTTATTACACAGTTAATCATCCACCCGCAAAATCGCCAGAAACGCTTCCTGCGGAATTTCCACGCTGCCCACCTGCTTCATGCGCTTCTTGCCGGCCTTCTGTTTTTCCAGCAATTTTTTCTTGCGCGAAATATCGCCGCCGTAGCATTTGGCCAACACGTTCTTGCGCATCGCCTTGACGTTTTCGCGCGCGATGATGTTTGAACCGATAGTCGCCTGGATCGCCACATCGTACATCTGGCGCGGAATCAATTCGCGCATCTTGGCCGCCACCTCGCGCCCGCGATACTGGCTGTTGGCGCGATGCACGATCACCGCCAACGCATCTACCTTCTCGCCGTTAATCAGCATATCCACCTTGACCACGTCCGCCGCACGATATTCCTTGAACTCGTATTCCATCGAAGCGTAGCCGCGCGACACCGATTTCAGCTTGTCGAAAAAATCCAGCACGATTTCCGCCATCGGCATTTCATACACCAGCACCACCTGCTTGCCGTGGTAACTGATGTTGATCTGCACGCCGCGCTTCTGCGTACATAGCGTAATCACCGAGCCTACATATTCGTTCGGCATATACAGGTTGACCGTGACGATCGGCTCACGAATTTCTTCGATCCTGGACGGGTCGGGCATTTTTGATGGATTGTCCACCGTCAGCAACGTGCCATCGCGCAACAGCACCTGATAAATCACCGTGGGTGCGGTGGTAATCAAGTCCATGTCGAACTCGCGCTCCAGCCGCTCCTGCACGATTTCCATATGCAGCAGCCCGAGGAATCCGCAGCGGAAACCGAAACCCAACGCCTGCGAAACTTCCGGTTCATAGCGCAGCGCGGCATCGTTCAGCTTGAGCTTTTCCAGCGAATCGCGTAGCGCTTCATATTGATTGGATTCCACCGGAAACAGCCCGGCAAACACTTGCGGCTGAATTTCCTTGAAGCCCGGCAACGGCTGCAGCGCGGGCTTGGCCTGATGGGTGATGGTGTCGCCCACCTTGGCCGCTTTCAGTTCCTTGATGCCGGCAATAACGAAGCCCACCTGCCCCGCGCTTAATTTTTCACGCGGTTGCGACTTGGGCGTAAACACGCCGATATGTTCGGTCAACTGCTGCGCACCGGTAGCCATCAGCAGGATTTTTTCCTTGGGTTTGAGCGTGCCGTTTTTCACCCGCACCAGCATCACCACGCCGACGTAATTGTCGAACCATGAGTCGATAATCAACGCCTGCAACGGCGCATCAGGGTCGCCTTTGGGCGGCGGCACCTTGGCGATCATCGCCTCCAGCACGTCCTGCACACCCTCGCCGGTCTTGGCCGAACAGCGCACCGCATCATGCGCGTCGATGCCGATCACTTCCTCGATTTCCTCGATGGCGTTATCCGGGTTGGCTGACGGCAGATCGATCTTGTTCAACACCGGCACCACCTCCACGCCCAAATCCAGCGCGGTGTAGCAGTTCGCCACGGTCTGCGCTTCCACGCCCTGCGAGGCATCCACCACCAGCAGCGCGCCT
>MGWP01000002.1:10640-10807 GCA_001801055.1 Gallionellales bacterium GWA2_55_18
TCGAGCGCCTTGTAGCTCAGCGCGGCGGTTTGCGCCTTGATGGTGATGCCGCGCTCGCGCTCCAGATCCATCGAGTCGAGCACCTGCGCCTCCATTTCGCGGTCGGACAGTCCACCACACAATTGGATGATCCGGTCTGCCAGCGTGGATTTGCCGTGGTCGATATG
>MGWP01000003.1 GCA_001801055.1 Gallionellales bacterium GWA2_55_18
AAATTGCGAAACGCTGCTGGCGAACAGCGCCCCGAGCAAGGTGCCGGACAGCAGGCCGGGTGTCATGCCGCGCACGATAGACATATTGACCGCGCCGTGAACGTAGTGCGTATAGGCGCTGGAGGCGGCAGTGTAGAGAATGGCGGCCATCGAGGTGCCCAGCGCGAGATGCAGGTTTTGCGCTCCGCCCAGATGTTGCGCTTCAAACAGGAAGCTCAGCACCGGAACCAGCACCAGCCCGCCGCCGATGCCGAACAGCCCGGCGAAGAAACCGACGAAGGCTCCGAGCAGCAGATAGGCGAGATACCATTCCATGAATTCCATTTTCAAATCGATAGTGAAATATCGTAGGGGCGCGATTTATCGCGCCCTTCATGCCATCAATCGCGCACCAGATTTTTCAGGATGAAGTTCCACTCCGCCGGGTCGAGCGGAGTGATCGACAGGCGGTTGCCGCGTTGCAAGGTGCGCATCCGCGCCAGCTCCGGGTGTTGCCGCAATTCCTTGATGGTGATGAGCGGTATCTTGCGCAGCAGTTGCACATCCACATTGAACCAGCGCGGTTGCTCCGGCGTGGCCTTGGGGTCGAAATATTTGCTGTTGCGATCAAACTGCGTGGCATCGGGATAAACGCTGCTACTGACCCTGGCGATACCGGCGATACCCGGCTCCTTGCAGTTGGAGTGGTAGAACAGCGCGCCGTCGCCAACCCGCATCTGGTCGCGCATGAAGTTGCGCGCCTGGTAATTGCGCACCCCGTACCATGCGACGGTCTGACCGGGGAAATTGGCGAGGTCGTCGATGCTGCAATCGCCGGGTTCGGATTTCATCAGCCAGTAGCGCATAAGTTTTTGCCCACAAACGATTCCATTCATAAATCAAAAGTGAAATTATCGTAGGGTGCATTCCATGCACCAATGGCAATGGTGCATGGAATGCACCCTACATGGTTATTGCTGTTCTGAAATAATGAATGGAATAAAAAGTGCGGCCTGATTCAGGCCGCACCAAAATTAAAGTCCCCCGCCTGTGCCGTTGACTCGGTATCTTGAACCTGCGGTCCAAGATGGTCGCTTCCCTGCCGCATCAGGCTCATCCGGATTGGACGTTCACAACAGCGGCTCGGTGGGTCGCGACCTGAATTAACTTATTGGCTCAAAGAATCGCGGGCCTGACGAACACCGCAGGGGATAAACTATAACCAATGACTTATCCAGCGTATTTTGCTGGGTTAGTCAGATGGCTAGAAGTTTTATCAAAACAGCGAATCCTGTTCGGCTAACGCCTTGTCAATCGCTGCCTGCATAGAATCCATTCTACGCTTAAAATCGGCGAGGTCAAACCCGCGCCCGATTTTTACGGAAAGCAGTTCGTGGGTGATGTTGAGCGCGGCCATCATGGCGATGCGTTCGACGCTGGCAATCTTGCCGGCATCGCGAATCTCGCGCATTTTTTTGTCGAGATAGGCGACGGCATCGAGCAATTCGCCGCGCTCTTCCTCGGGGCAGGCGACGCGCAATTCACGGTCGAGAAGTTTGATTTCCAATGTTTTGGTGGCACCGCTCATGTTTGATCTTCCGGGAGGGTAATCAACAATTTTTCCAGGCGCGCCTTTGCGCTTTCCACCTTGTCGCTGCATTGCCGGTTGCTGCTGAGCGCATGCGCCAAATCCTGGCGCAGTTGACGGTTCTCTGCGCGCAACTTGCCGCTGACTTGTATCAGCTGCGCAAGTTTGCTTTCCAGAGCGTTCAATTCGTTTTCCATAATCTGACTATAATTTGAAAAGTGCTGATAAGTCAAACGGTAAGCGGAAGTTTTGAAAGCGATTTGTAATTTTCAGTATTTTTTGCGCGCATGATTTTTGGTGTATGCGCCGCGCCTATGCTAAAGTGCGCCTTGCTTTGAGGTTCTCGTCTGCTTGCAGACGAGTTAAACGGGAAACAGGTGCGTTGTCAGGGTTTAGAGGTAAGGGATTTGGGGTTGGGGATTCGTAATTGCGAATTTCTCTGCCCCTAGCCCCTAGTCTCCAGCCCCTCAACAATGCCTGTGCTGCCCCCGCAACGGTAAGCGAGTGCGGATTTGCCAAAATGCCACTGTGAGTAATCCCCCCAAAGGATCTTATGGGAAGGCGGCAAATCAAGACTTGTGAGCCCGGAGACCGGCCTGGGAGCAAAGGAACAGGAGATGCTGCGGGTGGCCGCATCGGAAATGAACAGCGCAACCGTTCAACTTCTGCTTTTCTACCCGCCGCTTTTCCTGAATTTAATCTTCCAACGGGGACGCTTGGAAAATACTCGGGAAAACTTCAATGAAACAACGGAAATTTTTTGCCGCCATCTTATGCGCGGCTACTCATCTGGCTTATGCGGCAACCGATACACTGGACGAAATTGTAGTGACTGCAACACGCATTGCACAGCCGTTGAAACAATCCTTAAGCAGCACTACCGTCATTACCCAGCAGGACATTCTCGAGTCGCAGGCAGCCGATGTGTCGGCCATTCTGCGTAGCGTAGCCGGGGTGGAAATTAATCAGGGTGGTGGCATGGGCAAAACCACCAACTTGTACCTTAGAGGCACCAATGCCACCCACACCTTGATTTTGCTGGATGGCGTGCGCATTAGCTCTGCCACATCGGGTACTACTTCGATTCAGGATTTAATGCTGGATCAAATTGAGCGCATCGAAGTGGTGCGCGGCAATGTCAGTAGCCTGTATGGCTCCGAGGCCATCGGCGGAGTGGTGCAGATTTTCACCAAGCGTGGACATGGCACACCAGCCGTGAATGTGAGCGCAGGCATGGGCAGTCAAGGGACGCAGCGGTTATCCGTCGGTTTTGGCGGCATAATCGAGAGCACAGACTTTAACGTGCAAGCCTCCAGATTCAAGACGGATGGCGTATCGGCCCTCAATCCTGCGTTGCTTCCCGGTGCCAATCCGGATAAAGACGGTTATGACAACACCAGCCTGTCAGTCAATGTGCGTCATGCATTTAACCCGGATCACAGCCTGACTGCCACGGTTTTTAATAGTGAGGGGCATAACCAGTACGACAGCACTGTTGGCCCGACTGACAGCAACACCAGCAAGTCGCAAGCGAGCAAATTTTCCCTCTCATCGGACAATCGCTTGAACGATATTTGGCAAAGCCACTTACAACTGGCGCAAGGGGTGGATGACACACAAACTTTTCTGAATGGCCAATTGGATTTGGCGAATGGCGCGGCATTCAAAACAAGTAATCAGCAGCTCACTTGGCAAAACACCTTGCAACTGAACAAGCACAACGTTCTTAATCTGGGCGTGGAAAATCTAACGCAGCAGGTAACCAGCGATGTTGCATTCACGACAAAAAAACGCAAGGCGAACAGCTTGTTTGCAGGCTATACAGGCTCTTACGGCTCACATCAGGCGCAAGTCAACTTGCGCCAGGATAGCTATTCCGATTTTGGCCGGTCAAATACCGGTCTGTTTGGATACGGCTATGCCATCAATGATGCTTGGCGTGCGACAGCCAGCGTGAGCACTGCATTTAAAGCGCCAACGCTCAATGATTTATTTTATCCATTCACGAATTTTGGTTGTTTTTTTGGTTCGTGCTTTACCTATGCAGGCAACCCAAATTTACAACCAGAGCATTCCCGCAATCGCGAATTGGGATTGCACTATACGGAGGGCACGCAGCGTTTCGATGCAGCGTACTTTGATAACCGGATTAGTGGCTTAATTGTCGGGAATAATTTGCCCGCTTATGCGATGGTCAACTTGGGTGAAGCGCGCATTGATGGCGTGGAACTCGGCTACGCCGGCCAATTCGGTGACACAGGAGTAAAAGCTGCGTTGACTGCGCAAAACCCACGCAACATTGGCACAGGTCCAGTCTTGACACGCCGTGCCAAGCAGCATGGCAGTATCAGTCTGTCGCAGCAACTCAACGCATGGCAAATTGGCGGGGAGTGGCGGTACAGTAAATCACGGCCGGATGCGAATTTGGCAACGGGCGCGCCGGTTATTCTGCCTGGCTATAACGTAATCAATCTCATTGCGGGCTATGTGATCAACAAAAATTTAATGTTATCGCTACGCGCGGATAACCTGACCAGCCAGAATAATGCCACGGCTTATGGCTACAACCCGCTGGGGCGTATGTTGTTTGTCGGCCTGAGTTACCAGTAATTAAAGCGGCAAAGAGCGGGGATATGCTTCGATCCCCGTTTTTCTGCTAAAGTTGCCACCTTTTCAGGTGGCTTAATCGGAAGAAGTAAAAAATTGAAAGGAGTAACAGAAATGCAATTGCAAACTCGACAAGTTGGAATATTTGCCGCGCTGGTGCTGATGATGGCGGCTACGCGGTTTTACAGCCATTTTGGCTCATCGATATCTTTGCCGGATGCCAGCTTGGCGGTATTCTTTTTGGCCGGTTTTTATTTGGCGCGCCTGGCTTTGCCTGCCGTAGTGGCGTTTGTGTTGCTGTTGCTGGCAGCGGGTGGGGTTGATTACTACGCGATTGTTTTTCGCAGCGTAAGCGATGCATGTATTTCGCCCGCCTACTGGTTCCTGATTCCTACTTATGCCTGTGTGTGGTATGCAGGCCGCTGGCTCGCTGCACGCCAGCAAATGAAATGGGCAAATCTGGGCGTGTTGGCCGCTGTGGCGTGGAGTTCGGTTACCGTGGCATTCCTGATTTCGAATACCAGTTATTACCTGCTTTCCGGGAATTCTGCGGATAAAAGCATGGCTCAATATGCCGACGGTATAGCAGCGTATTACCCGGAATACCTGTCTTGCACGATGTTGTATCTTGCATGCGCTACGGTGCTGCATGTGTTGCTGGTTAATTCAGGCAGGAATATCGATCATTCTGCTGAGCGCGCCTAGGCATGGCGGATAGCTCGGCGCAGCACCGCACCCGCACACAGCACCACAAGGAAATCGTCGACGCAAAAATCGCCCGCGCCACCGAAAACCGTGGCGTGGTGCTGGTGCATACCGGCAACGGCAAAGGCAAGAGCAGCGCGGCGTTCGGCATGATCGCGCGCGCCCTCGGGCACAACATGCGTGTCGGCGTGGTGCAATTCATCAAGGGCAGCTTTTCCACTGGCGAGGAAACCTTCTTCCGGCGCTTCCCCGAAGTTGAGTATCACGTAATGGGCGAAGGGTTTACCTGGGAAACCCAGGATAAGCAGCGCGACATCGCATCGGCGCAGGCCGCATGGGATACAGCTTCCAGCATGTTGCGCAACCCGGATATCGGGCTGGTAGTGCTGGACGAAATCAACATCGCGCTGAAGCTGCACTACCTGCAAATAGAACAAGTGCTGGAAGCCTTGCGCAACTGCCCGGTGATGCAGCACGTGGTATTGACCGGTCGCGCCGCACCCGATGCGCTGATCGAATATGCCGACACCGTTACCGAAATGCGCCCGATCAAGCACGCATTTGATGCCGGAATACAGGCGCAAAAGGGCATTGAATTGTGAATACCTCGCGTCATTCCCCCGCATTGTTAATCTGCCAGACCGTTCGTATATCAATGGTAACCGGGTAGCTCGGGCGTAACGGCGATAAGGCTCAGCATGGATTTTTTGCCGATTTTTTTAAATATTAAAGACAAACCGTGCCTGGTTGTCGGAGGCGGCGGCGTTGCCCGCCGCAAGGCGTCTTTGCTGGCAAAGGCGGGCGCCAAAGTGAAAGTGGTTGCGCCGGAACTTTCCGCTGCTTTTGCCGGTATGTCCGGCATCGAGCATATCGCAGAATATTTCCGGCCTGATCATTTGAATGGTGCAACGCTGGTTATTGCCGCAACCGGGAATAGCGCAGTCAATCGGGATATTTCGCAACTGGCGCGCGTGCGAAATATTCCGGTGAACGTGGTGGACAATCCGGAATCAAGCACGTTTATCATGCCATCGGTATTGGATCGCGCGCCGCTGATGGTGGCATTTTCCACTGGCGGGGCATCGCCGGTACTCGCAAGAATGTTGCGCAGCAAACTGGAAGCGCAGATACCCCAAAGCTATGGCCGCCTGGCCGCATTTTCCGCGCGACTCCGCGATACCGTCAAGACGCGTATTGCCGACCCGGACATGCGGCGGATTTTCTGGGAAACTGCGCTGGAAGGACTGGTCGCCGAAAAAGTGCTGGCGGGCGACGAAGCCGGTGCGGAAATCATGTTGCTCGGCATGCTGGAAAATGACCGGTTATCGGAGAACGAGAGGGCGCAACAAACCGGCGAGGTGTATCTGGTCGGCGCGGGGCCGGGTGATGCGGATTTGCTGACTTTCCGCGCGTTGCGGCTGATGCAGAAAGCCGATGTGGTGGTCTATGACAATCTGGTATCCAAGTCGGTGCTGGAAATGACGCGGCGCGATGCGGCCCGGATTTTTGCCGGGAAAAAACGCGACGACCACATCATGCCGCAGGAAGAAATCAACGGGTTGCTGGTGCGCCTTGCCAGGGAGGGCAAACGCGTGCTGCGTCTCAAGGGCGGCGACCCGTTCATTTTCGGGCGCGGCGGCGAAGAAATCGAAACGCTCGCCGAAAGCGGTATCCCGTTCCAGGTCGTGCCCGGCATCACCGCCGCATCCGGCGTTGCCGCCTACGCGGGCATTCCGCTGACGCACCGCGACCATGCGCAGTCGTGCATTTTCGTTACCGGGCATTTGAAAGACGGCAGCATGGAGCTGGATTGGAACGCGCTAGCCCGCCCGAACCAGACCATCGTGGTCTATATGGGCTTGCATGGCCTGGCAATACTCTGCGCGGAATTGATCGGACACGGCCTGCCGGACAGCACTCCTGCCGCCATCGTGCAACAGGGAACCACGCAAAATCAGTGTGTCGTCAGCGGCACCTTGGCAACGCTGCCCGGCATCGCGCAGGCCGAACAACTGCAAGCTCCGACCCTGATCATTGTCGGCGGGGTCGTCACGCTCAGGGAAAAACTGGCCTGGTTTGCACCAAAGAGGCATGAGGCATCAACAAATTGGGGTAGCGCATAGCGTAGAACCCAAAGTTTCGGTAACCTTTAATCCTAAAAACGGCAATTCATCCTGATGAACTAACTAGCCATCTGACTAAGCGCGGCGAAACATGCGCTAAGTCATTGGTTAACAAAAAACACGAAAGGCACTAAATAAAACAATAATTTGCATTGATTTGGTGACTCACCCATTAGGTATTCATTAACAGCATTGAGCCCTTTGAATTTGTTCGTGTTTTTCGTGACTTTCGTGGGCCACTGCTTATTCCAGACTAATCATATAGAGATTAATTTATGGCAAATGAAAGCAGCGCACCGGATTCCGGCAATGTCGTGTGGCATCACGCCACGGTAACGCGCGAGCGGCGCGAGGCGATGAACCGACATCGCAGCGCGATCCTGTGGTTTACCGGCCTTTCCGGCGCGGGCAAATCAACCTTGGCGCATGCTGTGGAGGAGCATCTGTATCGCATAGGATGCAGGACGTTCGTGCTGGACGGCGATAATGTGCGCCACGGATTGTGCGGGGATCTGGGGTTCTCGGCGGAGGATCGGGTGGAAAATATCCGCCGGGTCGGCGAAGTCGCCAAGCTCTTCATGGAGGCGGGCGTGGTCGTGCTGACGGCATTTATTTCGCCATTCCGCGAAGACCGTAACAAGGTGCGTGCCATGGTGCAGCCGGGCGAATTCATTGAGATTTATTGCCAGTGCCCGATCGATGTATGCGAGCGACGTGATACGAAGGGATTGTATAAAAAAGCCCGTATGGGAGAAATAACGCAGTTCACCGGAATTTCTTCCGCCTATGAACCGCCGGGTGCGCCAGAACTGGTGTTGAATACAGCGGAGATGGATTTGCAGGATTGCGTGCAGAAAGTGATGCAAGTTTTGTTGAAGAATGGGAGCCTCTAGGGAAATGTGGATTATTGAGTATTACCTAAGCCAGACGAGCTGGAACCAAAAATGGGAAGCTGCCTTCTCGTGGTTTGGGTGCGCCGCGCTTTGCCCAAACTACGCAACTATCGCCCAACCCATTGTTAAGGCCAGACAAACACAAGATTGCTGTCATGTTTCTAGATCATTTGGTTGATAAGAGACTGAAAATTCAGAATCCGCCCAATTACTGTTGAATGCATAGCTTTTCTTCCCGCCTCATTCGCTGGCAACGCCAGCATGGCCGCCACGGCCTGCCTTGGCAAGGCGCAGATGCCTACCGCGTATGGCTGTCCGAGATCATGCTGCAGCAGACGCAGGTCGCCACTGTTCTCCCCTATTACCAGCGCTTCACCACCGCGTTCCCGACTGTCGCGGCACTCGCAGCGGCCAGCCAGGAACAAGTGCTGGCGCACTGGAGCGGATTGGGCTACTACGCGCGCGGGCGCAACTTGCACCGTGCCGCACAGATCATTGCGGAGAAATATCACGGCGAATTTCCGCGCCAGTACGAGCAGATACTGGAACTACCCGGTATAGGACGTTCCAGCGCCGCCGCAATTTGTGCGCTGGCCTACCATGAACGCCGCGCAATACTGGACGGCAACGTCAAGCGCGTGCTGGCACGCCACTGCGGTATCGAAGGACCGCCCAGCAGCAAAGCAGTGGAAGTGCAGCTTTGGCAGCAGGCCGAAACCCTGTTGCCGCAACGCGATGTAGCCAGCTACATCCAAGCGCAGATGGATATGGGCGCGACGCTATGCACACGCAGCAAACCAAAGTGCGGCGAGTGCCCGGTGCAGGCCAATTGCGTCGCATGTCAAACAAACCGTGTGCACGAACTGCCCACCCCGCGACCGCGCAAAGAAGTGCCGGAAAGGCGCAGCACATTTTTATTGCTGCTACATGACAACAACATCCTGCTGGAAAAACGTGTGCCATCCGGTATTTGGGGTGGCCTGTGGTGTCCGCCACAACTGGAGGATGGGCAAGGGGGGTGCGTCGCGGATTATCTACAGCGCAGCGGCGTGGTGGTGAGTGAAAAAATCGAATTGGCAGAATTCACCCACACCTTCACACATTTCAAATTGCATATCACACCGATGCTGCTGCGCGTGGCGCATAAACCGCTACAGGCGCAGCAACCGGGCAGTGTATGGCTGGATGTGGATGAAGCTTTGCAGGCGGCGATACCTACGCCAGTGCGGAGAATATTGAGAGAGTTACCGAAAAATCATCCGTAGCCCTACGCACCCTTGGCGGTTTTTTTCGCTGCCGTTTTTTTCGCGGCAGGCTTCTTGGAGGATACAGCCTTTTTCGCGGCTGGCTTGGCCGTTTTCCCGGCAGCCGCTTTTTTGGTCGCAGGTTTGCCCTCTTTGAGTTCGGCTTTGGCTTTTGGTACTGCTTTCGCCTTGGTCGTCCTGGCCTTGGTTTTAGCGGCTGGCTTTCTGCCGGTCTTGCCTGTCGTCCCGCCCTTCGCAGCCTTGGCGGCAATCAGTTCCAGCGCTTCTTCCAGCGTAATTTCGTCCGGCGACACGCCTTTCGGCAACGTGGCGTTAACCTTGCCGTGGCGCGCGTATGGGCCGTAGCGGCCACTGCATATCTCGACGCTGGCTTTGTCGTCCGGGTGGTCGCCGAGAGTGCGCAGGACGGTGTTGCCGTCCCTTGCCTGGGCGAGTAATTCTACGGCGCGATCTAGGCGGATGTCGAAGATGCTGTCGCTGCGCGGGATGGATTTGAATTTGCCGTCGTGGCCGATGTAGGGGCCGAAGCGGCCGATGTTGACGATGACCTTCTTGCCGGTTTCTGGGTGTGCGCCGAGTTCGCGCGGCAGCGACAGCAGCTTCAGCGCGGCGGGCAGGTCGGCCTGTTCGAGGGGCATTTCCTTCGGCCAGGACACGCGCTTGGGCTTGATTTTTTCGCCCTTGACCGCCTCGCCGAGCTGCACGTAATGCCCGTACGGGCCGCGCAGCAGCAGCACGGGTTGTTTGGCTTCGGGGTGTTCGCCCAGCTCGACTCTGGCCGAGGCGTCGTCCTGCGATTCGCCGTTCAGGCTGCGTTTGTATTTGCACTCGGGATAATCGGTGCAACTGATGAAGCTGCCGTATTTGCTGAGCTTTTTGGCGAGCGGTTTGCCGCATTCCGGGCAGGCTTCGTCGAGCAGTTCCACCGGGCGGTCGATGTCGGCTTTTTCCTTGATCAGCTTGGAAAAGCCTTTCCAGAATTCGTCCATCACGCCGATCCAGTCGCGCTTGCCCTCGGAGATTTCGTCCAGCTCGTCTTCGAGGTGGGCGGTGAAGCCGTAATCGACATAGCGGGTGAAATGGTCGGTGAGGAAGCGCGTGACGACGCGCCCGACATCGGTCGGCGTGAAGCGTTTCTTGTCGAGAACCGCGTATTCCCTTGCTTGCAGCGTCGAAATGATGGTCGCGTAAGTGGACGGGCGGCCGATGCCGTGTTCTTCCAGCACCTTGACCAGGCTGGCTTCGGAATAGCGCGGTGGCGGCTGGGTGAAGTGCTGTTCGCCGTACAACTTGTCGACCGGTATCACATCGCCTTCGGCCAGCGGCGGCAGTTTGCCACCCTCCTCTTCCTCGGCATCGTCCACGTCTTCCATGTACACACCGATGAAGCCGGGGAACACCAGCACCTGGCCGGAAGCGCGGAACAGCGTGGTATCGCCGCCGAGGCGGATGTCCATGCTGACCGTGTCGAAACGCGCCGGAGCCATCTGGCATGCGAGGGTGCGCTTCCACACCATCTCGTAGAGGCGCGCCTGATCGGCGGTCAGATGGTCGCGGATGCTGTCCGGCGTGCGCAGGATCGAGGTCGGGCGGATCGCCTCGTGCGATTCCTGCGCGTTCTTGGTCTTGCTCTTGTAGGCGGGC
>MGWP01000004.1 GCA_001801055.1 Gallionellales bacterium GWA2_55_18
TAGCCCTCTCCCTGCAAGGGAGAGGGGATATTGCACACCCTTCGACAGGCTCAGGGTGAACGGCCTCCTTGGCAACAACCAAGCCACCAACCGCTACTTCACCTGCCCTCGTTCAATACTCACCCCCACCATCTTGCAGTTCCGAATTGCCTGAAGCTTGGCAACGCTGACCTTGACCCACGGGGCCTTGAAGTCCTTGAGGATGATCTGTGCGATGTGTTCGGCCAGGGTTTCCAGCAGCGAAAAATGCCCATCGCTCAGTACGGTCTGGATGTGTTGTGCGACTTCCGCGTAATCCAGCGCGTCTTTGATGTCGTCGGTCTGGCAGGCGCGGCTGTCGGGCAGGGCGATGTCGAGGTCGAGTTGCAGGGTCTGCGGCGCGCGCTTTTCCCATTCGTAGATGCCGATCAGGGTTTCGACCTTGAGTTCGCGCAGAAAGATGATGTCCATGAGTTTCGCTGGTTGAGTTTTTGCTGGTTGGTGGCTAAGTGGCGATTCGCGTAGAATTCGCGCCTGTCGAATTCTAAGGCATTCCCGATGTTGACCATAGTTTTTATAGTAGCCGCTTACCTGCTGGGTTCCGTTTCGTTCGCGGTATTGATGAGCAAGGCATTCGGCCTGCCCGATCCGCGCAGCTACGGCTCCGGCAATCCGGGGGCGACCAATGTGCTGCGTAGCGGCAAGAAGGCGGCGGCGGTGTTGACGCTGCTCGGCGATGCGGCGAAGGGCTGGCTGGCAGTGTTTGTCGCGATGCAATTCACCGCGCGCGATGAGCAGGGGGTGCTGCTGGTCGCGGCGGTGGTGCTGGCGGTATTTCTTGGGCATGTGTTTCCGGTCTTCCTGCGCTTCAAGGGCGGGAAAGGCGTGGCGACGGCGCTGGGTGTGCTGCTGGCGCTGAACATCTGGCTGGGGTTGGGGGCGCTGGCGACCTGGATGCTGATGGCGCTGGTGTTCCGCATCTCGTCGCTGGCCGCGTTGGCCGCTGCCGCCGCCGCACCGGTCTATGCGATGGCGCTGGGTTTGCCGCGTGAGTGGGTGCTGGCTTCCGGCATCATGTCATTGCTGCTGTTCTGGCGGCACAAGAAGAATATCCAGAATCTGCTGGCGGGGAAAGAGGCGCGAATCGGCGAGCGCAGCAGGGTTTAAACTTGGAAAGAGCAGTCGTCCACGAAAGTCACGAAAGAATCCAAAGAACCCCATGCGATAAATTGATACCTATTGGGTGAATCACCGAGACAATGCAATTTCATGTTTTATTTCGTACCTTTCGTGTTTTTCGTGTTTTTCGTGGATGAATTGCCCGTTTTAGGTTAAAGCAGCCTGCTCAAGAATTTCCTATTGCCTGGAATAATGCAGCGCCAGGCGATAACCGGTCGGTTTGAGGTCGGCGGTGCCGAGTTGCAGTTTGACGCTGAGTTCGTGGTTGGGCAGCAGGCCGGTTGGTTCGTTTTCCTGCGGCGGCAGGTAATCCTTGGGTTTGAGGGTGCGGCGCGCCAGCGGTTTGTCGTTGGTGTCGTTGAGCGTGAGTTCCAGGTTGGGGAAGGCTTGCGCGTAAGGGGCGCGGTTGCGCAGCAGGGCATTCAGGACGACGCGGTTTTCATGTGCCGGATCGGATTCAAGGTCGGACGATTCGATGCTCATCAGGTCGGTCTTTTGCGGCAGCGGCACGCTGCATCGCAGCAGCTTGCAATAGACGGTCAATGCGGGTTTCAGGCCGGGCATCCGTGCGGCAAGGTCGACGCGGAAGAAGTAAGCGGCTTGCGCGAACAGCACCAGAACGAGCAGGATGGAAGCGGCCACCCAAGGCCAGCGGCGGTTTTTCGGCAAGGGTTCTGCATCGTCGCCTTCCTGCACGATGGCGACTTGCTCGGCCAGCGTCATCGGTTGCAGGACAGCAATGTCTGAAGATGGCTGTTCGGTTGGCGGCGTTTCGCTATCCCGTTCTGCGGGAGCTGGGTCGGTCTTGGCGGTACGGGGTGTTTCTTCAGATGCGGTTTCGGGGGGCGCGACTTCCGTGGGGGTGACTTCGGGGTACGCGGTTTCCGGAGATTGAATTTCAGCCGACTGCTCATTTTCAGGCTGGTCCGCTTCGGTCAAACCCGTTTTTTCTACTGTTGCAGTTTCCTCAACCGGCACGGCTTCTTCGATGGTGGCCCCGGTTTCGGCTGCTGCGACCTGCTCAGCCAGTATCGGCAGTTCAAGCTGCGGGTTGGGCTGTTCCGGAACGAAGTTGGTGCGCGCGTTGAAGGCTTTCAGGCATTGCCCGCAACGCACCATGCCGTGGCGCGATTCCAATTGCGCTTCGTCGACCTTGAAGCGCGTGTTGCAGTGCGGGCAGAGTGTGGTTCCGCTCATCTTATTCCAAATCAAAAGTGGATATCGTAGGGTGCATTCCATGCACCATCGCCATCGGTGCATGGAATGCACCCTACATGGTTATTGCCGTTTTGAAAAATAAATGAAATCAACGCTTCCGTCCGGACAGGCATGCCCAGCCCTCCTCGAAAATCGGGGCATTCATATCGAACCATTGCCGGTAGATGTTCATCACGTCTTGCGCCTGTTCCTCAAGTATGCCGGAAAGCACGATCTGCCCGCCTTGCCGCGTCGCATTCGCCAGCAACGGGGCGAGCATGCGTAGCGGGTTGGTCAGGATGTTCGCCACCACCAGATCGTACGGATGCCCGGACAAAAGTTTTTCGGCGCCGCCTTGCGGCGCTTGGTCGGGCAGGTAGAACTGCACGTTTGCAACCTGATTTGCCATGGCATTGTCGCGGCTGGCAGTCACCGCCTGCGAGTCTACATCAACACCGACGGCGTGTGCAGCCCCCAGCTTGAGCGCGGCGATGGCGAGGATGCCGGAACCGCAGCCGTAATCCAGCACACTTTCGCCGCCTTGCAGGTTGCTGTCCAGCCAGCGCAGGCACAGTCGTGTGGTGGGGTGGCTGCCGGTGCCGAACGCCAGGCCGGGGTCGAGCACGATATTGACGGCATCGGGGTCGCTGGGGGTATGCCAGGTCGGTACGATCCACAGCCGTGCCGAGATTCGGATCGGCTCGAACTGCGCTTGGGTGAGGCGCACCCAGTCGTGGTCGGCCAGGGTTTCGATGCGGTGTTCGGGGAGTTGCTTGAGGCCGATACTGCTGGTGGCTTTATGCAGAATTGTCGATACATCCCGGTCGTCGTCGAACAATGCGCTGACGCGGTTGTGCTGCCACACGCCGGGCGGCGCTTCGCCGGGCTCGCCGAAAATCGCCTGCTCGTCCGGCGTACCGGCATCTGCATCCAGCAAGTCCACCGACAGCGCGCCGAGTTCCAGCAGCGCTTCGCTCAATGCTTCGGCATGTTCCGCGTCGGTGTCAACGGTGAGAGTCAGCCAGGGCATTTATTCGCATTCCATTTCGAAAGTCAAACAACTCGGTAGGGGGCGCGATTTATCGCGCCTTTTTTGGTACACGAATAGAACGGGGCGCGATGAATCGCGCCCCTACGGGATTATTTACCCTTGGTACGTTCGGCGAGGCGTTCTTCCAGATAATGAATGTTGGTGGCGCCGCGCATGAAAGCGCTGTCCTGCAGCAACTCGCGATGCAGCGCGATATTGGTTTCGATGCCTTCCACCCACATTTCTGACAAGGCGGTGCGCATTCTTGCCATGGCCTGGTCGCGCGTGTCGCCGTAGGCAATGATCTTGCCGATCATCGAGTCATAATGCGGCGGCACGAAATAGTTGTTGTAGGCATGGGAATCCACGCGGATACCGGGGCCGCCCGGCGCATGCCAGGAAGTGATGCGCCCGGGCGACGGGGTAAATTTGTAGGGGTGCTCGGCGTTGATGCGGCATTCGATGGCATGCCCCTTGAATTGAATGTCGCGCTGTTTGAATGCCAGTTTCTCTCCGGCGGCGATGCGGATCTGTTGCTGCACGATGTCGATCCCGGTAATCATCTCGGTGACGGGATGCTCCACCTGCACGCGGGTGTTCATTTCGATGAAGAAAAATTCGCCGTTCTCATACAGGAACTCGAATGTCCCCGCGCCACGGTAGCCGATTTTGCGGCAGGCTTCCGCGCAGCGTTCGCCGATCTTGTTGCGCAGGCGCAAATTGAGCGACGGCGCAGGCGCTTCCTCGATGACCTTCTGGTGGCGGCGCTGCATCGAACAATCGCGCTCGCCCAGATAAACCGCGTTGCCATGCTGGTCGGCCAGCACCTGGAATTCGATGTGGCGCGGATTCTCCAGAAACTTCTCCATATACACCATCGGATTGTTGAATGCCGCCTGTGCTTCGGTTTTGGTCATGGTAACCGCGTTCAGCAGCGCGGCTTCGGTATGCACCACGCGCATCCCGCGTCCGCCGCCGCCGCCGGAAGCCTTGATAATGACCGGATAACCAATGCTGCGCGCGATCTTGACGATTTCGGCGGGAGTGTCGGGCAATGCGCCTTCCACGCCCGGCACGCAGGGTACACCGGCTTTTTTCATCGCGATCTTGGCGCTTACCTTGTCGCCCATCAGCCGGATGGTTTCGGCGCGCGGGCCGATGAACACGAAGCCGCATTTTTCGACGCGCTCGGAAAAATCGGCGTTCTCGGAAAGGAAACCATAGCCGGGGTGGATGGCTTGCGAGTCGGTGACTTCCGCCGCACTGATGATGGCGGGTATATTCAGGTAGCTTTGCGACGAAGGCGCCGGGCCGATGCAAACCGACTCGTCGGCCAGCTTCACATACTTGGCATCGGCATCCGCTTCGGAATGCACCACGACGGTCTTAATGCCCATTTCGCGGCAGGCGCGCTGGATGCGCAAGGCTATTTCACCGCGGTTGGCAATTAATATTTTTTCAAACATGCGCTACCTCCGCGCTGAAAATGCCTTCGCGGTTTTTAGCCGCTACGCTGCCTATCGGCAACTGGTCACCGCGGTTGGCGATCAGGATTTTTTCGAACATGGGTATGGGCTCCGGGCTTGGGTACGGCGGGAATCGCGCTATTGCAGGGTTAGCCGACGATGAATAACGGTTGCCCGAACTCCACGGGTTGTCCGTTTTCCACGAGGATAGCCTTTATGACCCCGGCCTGGTCTGCCTCGATTTCGTTCAGCAGCTTCATTGCCTCGATGATGCACAGGGTGTCGCCGCTATTCACAGATTGGCCTACGTCCACGAAAGGTTTGGAACCAGGCGAGGCGGAGCGGTAGAAGGTGCCGACCATCGGCGACTTCACCACATGCCCCTCGGGTGCGGCGGGTTTTGCGGCTTCCGGCACCGGTGCGGCGGGTTGCGGCGCGGCAGCTACGGGCTGCGGGGCTGGTGCATATACTTGTTGCGGTGCGGCGGGGACGGTGCGCGTGATACGCACACGTTCTTCGCCCTCGCTGATTTCCAGTTCGGCAATGCCGGAACCTTCCACCAGCTCAATCAGTGTCTTGAGCTTGCGTAAATCCATGATGCCCTCCTTGAAACTCTAGTTTTTATAGTTCAGCTTTTATAGTTCAGCGCGTATTGCACTGCATATTCGTAGCCCGCCGCGCCCAGACCGCTGATGACGCCAACGGCCAGATCGGAGAAAAACGATTCCTTGCGGAACGCTTCCCGCGCGAACACATTGGAAAGATGTACTTCGATAAACGGGATGGCAACCGCCGCCAGTGCGTCGCGCAAGGCTACACTGGTATGGGTGAATGCCGCCGGGTTAATGACGATGAACTGTGTGCCGTCGGTGTGCGCCTGTTGCACCCGATCTACCAGAGCTGCCTCGGCATTGCTCTGGAAACATAACAGGTTTGCGCCATGGGTGTCCGCCAATTTCGTTAAACATGCGTTAATTTCGTCTAACGTGATACTTCCATACACATCCGGTTCACGGCTACCGAGCAGGTTCAGGTTAGGGCCGTGCAACACAAGGATGTTATTGGCGCATTCTGCTGATCTTGTTTTTATGGAGGTGCTTTTTTTCATAAGCGCATTTTGCCGTAAATTGTTGTGATTTGTCTAGTAGTTTGACGAAGATACACAAAAACATTAAATTCCAGCAGTTTGCAGCGATTGCATGAAGCGTGTGGCGTCCTGATAGCCTGTCACACGGAAATCGCCTAATTCTTTGCCTTGTGCATCGAAAAACAGGATGGCGGGCGGACCGTACAGACCGTAGCGTTTGAGCAGTGCCTGATCGGCTTCGCTGTTGGCGGTGACATCGGCTTGCAGCAGCAAAACCGGTTTGAGCCTGGCTTGCACGGCGGCATCGGCAAAAGTGAAACGCTCCATTTCCTTGCAGGAAATACACCAGTCGGCGTAGAAATCCAGCATGACTATTTGCCCGCGCCCTTTGGCCTGGGCGGTGCGCCGGTCGAGATCAGCGGCATCCATGACGCGGGAGAATTGCAGCGTGGCGGGAGCCTGCGCTTCGGCGCGGCCGATGTTGCCGAGCGGTCGCAGCAGGTCGCGCGCACCGGACAGCGCGCCGATCAGGTAGGCCACGCCGAGTAGCAGGGCGAGCAGGCCGATGCCTTTGAACAGCCTGTGCCAGCCGCCAGCATGGTGCGGCAACGCATCCAGCGCGCGCAGGTAAATTCCGGAGAAGATCAGCAACGCCGCCCATAACAGCATTTGCGCGCCGATCGGCAGCAGCGGCTGGACGATCCAGATCGCCAACGCCAGCAGCATCACGCCGAAGAATTTCTTGACCGATTCCATCCACGCGCCGGCTTTGGGCAGCAATACGCCCGCCGAAGTGCCGATCAGCAGCAGCGGCGCGCCCATGCCCAGCGCCAGCGCGAACAAGGCGACCCCACCCAGCACGGCATCGTGCGTCTGGCCGATATACAGCAGCGCCCCGGCCAGCGGCGCGGCCACGCATGGCCCCATGATGATGGCGGACAGTGCACCCATCGCGAACACGCCGGACAGGTGTCCGCCATGCAGGTGGTTGCTGGTGTCGGTCAGCTTGCTTTGCAGTGCCGTCGGTACCTGGAATTCGTAAAAACCGAACATGGACAGCGACAGCAGCACGAACAGCGCGGAGAAACTGCCCAGCACCCAGGGCGTTTGCAGCGCGTTTGAAATCAGGCTACCGGAAAATCCCGCCGCCACCCCGGCGGCGGCGTAAGTGATCGCCATGCCCAGCACATAAGCCAGCGACAGGATGAAGGCGTGCATATGGGTGATTTTGTGGCCGCGCCCGACGATGATGCCGGACAAGATCGGAATCATCGGGAATACGCAGGGGGTCAACGCGAGCAGCAGCCCCGCACCGAAGAAAAACGAAACGATCAGCCAGAAACTGCCGCCCTTGAAGAGTTGCGCGATCCGGGTGTTTTCATTGCCCGGCAAGTTTGCCGAAGCGGGCGCGGCGGACAGGGGGGTGATGGCCGACGGAGGCGGTGCTTCGGTCATCGCCGGGGCGCGCGGCGCGCGCAGGCCGGTTTTGGCATCCGGCAGATCGAGCTGTAGCGCTTTTTTGATCGGCGGGTAGCATAGCCCCTCTTCGCTACAGCCCATATAAACCGCGTCCAGCGTGATGCCGGTGGCCGCATCGTTAGGGCGTTTCAGGATGATTTCGGCCTGGATCGAGCGATGGAACACTTCGGTTTGGCCGAAAGAGGGATCCTGCTTCATTTCGCCTTCCGGCAAATTTACCGCCCGGATATTGGCCGTACCGCCCCTGACCTCGAATTTGATTTTGTCGCGGTATAAATAGTAGCCGGGAGTCACGCTGAAGTTGGCTTGCAGGGTATGCGCGTCGCGCACCATGACCTGCAAGCCGAAGGCCTTGTCCGGTGGCAGGAAGCTGGGCTGTTTGCTGCCGCCCAAACTGGGCAGGCGATCCAGCAAGCCTTCCGCATTTGAAGCAGAAGACATCAGACAAAGTAGTAGTAAAAGCACAAAACGCATCGGTTATTCCTTTAGGGTGCTGGTATCTTGACTTACCCAGTTCAGATAAGCGGGCAAACCCACCGTTACAGGGACAGCAATGATTTCAGGAAGTTCGTAAGGGTGTGCAGCGCATATCAATTGCTCAAGACGCGGATAGGCGGCTCGCGTGGTCTTGATCAGCAGCGGTATCTCGGTGGCGGTTTCGACATTGCCTTGCCAGCGGTAGGTCGAAGTGCAGGGCGCAAGCTGGTTCACGCAAGCCGCGACCCGCTCCTCGACCAGCCGCTGTGCCAGTTGCCCGGCAACTTGCGCATCCGGCAGGTTGGTGATGACCAATAAAATTTCATTCATCCTTAAAACCTCTTTTCATCCACGAAAAACACGAAAGGCACAAAATAAAACAATAAGTTGTATTGATTTGGTGACTCACCTATTGGGTCTTCATTGATAGTATGAAGTCCCTTGAATTTTTTCGTATTTTTCGTGGCTTTCGTGGACAACTGCTTTTTCTAGGTTTATTTGGCGAAGCGCAATCCAAGTTGCAGCAATTCATCCCACACATCGCCCTGGCGCAGGCCCTTGATGGTCTTGTCCAGTCGCGCGGCCTGTTGCATGGCGCGCTCGATGTATGGGAACTTCAGGCGACGTGCCGCGTTTTCGATTAGCTCTTGCCGATCCTTGCGCACCCGCATGTCGCGCAGGGCATTGCCGAGGTTGCCGCCGCGCTGCACAGCTTGTAGCACCTTGCCCAGCGTGCGGATATCTTCGCTGACCGCCCACAGCACCAGCACGGTAGCCGTTCCCTCGGCGCGCAGGCCGTCCAGGATGCGCGCGAAGCGAGCCGCGTTACCGCTCAGCATGGCTTCGGAAAGCTTGAAGATGTCATAGCGCGCCACATCCATTACGGCATCTTTGACCTGCTCGAAAGATACCGGCCCGATCGGGAATAGCAAAGCGAGTTTCTGGATCTCCTGAAATGCCGCGAGCAGGTTGCCCTCGCAGCGGTCGGCGAGAAATTCCAGCGTGGCCTCGTCGGCGCTTTGTTCCTGCCGCTTCATGCGTCCTGCAATCCAGCGCGGCAGCGCGTTGCGCGGGATATCGTCGGCGGAAATCATTACGCCGTGCCGCTCCAATGCGCCGAACCACTGGCTTTTCTGTGCGCTCCAGTCCATCTTGGGCAGCGAGATCAGCGTCAGAATGTCCGGACTCAGGTTGGCGACATAGTCCTGCAACGCCTGCCCGCCTTCAGTGCCGGGCTTGCCGGACGGGATGCGCAGGTCGATGATCTTGCGCTCGGCAAACAGCGAAAGGCTTTGCGCGCTGTTGCGCAACCCGCTCCATTTGAAATGCTGCTCGGCGATGAAGGTTTCGCGTTCGCTATAGCCTGCCGCCCGTGCCGTAGCGCGGATACTGTCCGCCGCCTCGACCGCCAGCAACAGCGCATCGCCATACACTACATACAACTGCTTAAGGCCGGAGGCGAGATGGCGCGGGAGTTCGTCGCTGCTGATTGGCATGGGAATTTCAGTGCTATTGCGGTTGCGGTTTGGCGTGGCTCAGGCGGCGCACGATCTGCTGTACCATGTCGGAACGCATGCTCTGGTAGAGCAGCGTTTCCTCGGCTTCCTTAGCAAGAACCTTGGTGTCGTCATAAACGTAATCGCGGCGCAACGCCATTTCCTCTGCTGGTATCCATTCCATCCCTTTGAGGTCATACGCGCGCAATGAAATCCGGTAGCGTAGCTGGAATTCGTTTACGCGCCCGCTGCCACCCAGCGTCAAAATCTGCTTTTCCGGCATTTCAAGAATGATGTTAAGCACCACATCGGCCTGTTCGGCAGAGTTCACCAGTTTTACCTTGTTGGCTTCCAGATTGCGGCGCAGGTCGGCGGTGAAGGGGGCGCTGGCAGTGGGTGCTTCCAGATATAACGTGTTAAACGGCATGCCCGCCTGCCCGCGCAGATGAAAGCCGCAGGCAGTTAGCAGCAAAACGGTCAACAGCAATAATGTACGCATGGCCATATTCCCAAAAGCCGGGTGAACCGGAAAATTTGTGCTAAATCGCAGGCGTCACGCTTGCATGCGGGCAAGATGCCCGCGCTCCCATGGTTATTGACAACGAACAGAGTGTTTATACGACAATGTTAATCAAGCGGCCCGGCACGACCACGATATTCTTTGGCATCGCTCCCGCCAATTGTTTTTCGACGGCGGGGTGAGCAAGCGCCAACCGTTCCAGCGTCGTATTGTCGGCGGATTTGGCAACTGTCAGGTTGCCGCGCAACTTACCGTTCACCTGGATCACGATTTCGATTTCATCCTGCACCAATGCACTTGGGTCGGTCTCGGGGAAAGGCTGATCCAGTAAATCGCTGCCGGGGCGCAATTCGGTCCACAGCGCGTGGCTCAGGTGCGGCACGATCGGGTTCAGCATCAGCACGATGGCTTCCAGCACCTCTTGCATCACGCTGCGCGCGACGGGTGTCTGCTCGTCGAATTTCGCCAGCGCGTTGAGCAGCTCCATGTTAGCCGCGATGGCGGTATTGAAGGTCTTGCGCCGCCCCATGTCGTCGTCCACCTTGGCGATGGTCTGGTGCAGTTGCAGGCGCAGCACTTTTCCTGCCGCGCTTAATTCGCCGTCACGGTACGCCGTTACGACGCCCTGTTCGACATGGTCATGGGCGGCTTTCCACACCCGCTTGAGAAAGCGGAACGCGCCTTCCACACCGGCGTCCGACCATTCCAGCGACTGCTCCGGCGGTGCGGCAAACATCATGAACAGGCGCGCGGTGTCGGCGCCGTATGCGTCGATGATGGCTTGCGGATCGACGCCGTTGTTTTTCGATTTGGCCATTTTTTCGGTGCTGCCGATAAACACCGGCTGGCCGTCGGATTTCAGCGTTGCGCCGACCGGGCGACCGCGCTCATCGGTCTTGACTTCCACTTCTGAAGGATTGATCCACTGTTTCCTGTCATGGGCATCTTCGCGATAGAAGGTCGGCGCAACCACCATGCCCTGGGTCAGCAAGTTGGTAAATGGCTCATCGCCCTCTACCAGCCCTTCATCGCGCATCAGCTTGTGGAAGAAACGCGCATACAGCAGATGCAGTATCGCGTGTTCGATGCCGCCGATATATTGATCCACCGGCAGCCAGTGTTTGGCGCGCTCGTCCACCATGCCGCTGGTGCAATCCGGGCTGGCATAGCGCGCGTAATACCAGGACGATTCGACGAAGGTATCCATCGTGTCGGTCTCGCGTTTCGCCGCTTTGCCGCATTGCGGGCAGGGGGTCATATAGAAATCCTGCATCTTCGCCAGCGGCGAACCCGTACCGTCCGGCACCACATTCTCGGGCAATACCACGGGCAATTGTTCGTCCGGCACCGGCACGTCGCCGCAGGTAAAGCAATGGATGATCGGGATCGGGCAGCCCCAGTAGCGTTGCCGCGAAATGCCCCAATCGCGCAGGCGGAACTGGCTGCGCTTCTTGCCGAGACCATTGGCCACCAGATAGGCGGAAATTGCATCGAACGCCTCCTGGAATTCCATGCCGCTGTATTTCCCGGAGCAGGCCAGCGTTCCCTGTTCTGTGTAGGGTGATTCGAGTTGCAGTTGCGCGGCAAATTCATGGACTGCGTCGATGAGGGCTTCCGATGGTGAAGGCAGATCCATCAGCACAATGCTCAGATAGGCGAACATCCCCATCGTGTCGAGGTCTTCCGGATCCAGCTCATATCCGTCCGCCTTGAACCGATCTTCCAAATTTTTCCATTTGTCCAGTAATGCCGGGCTTGCGATGACATGCTTGACCGGCAAATCGTATTTTGTGGCGAATTCGAAATCGCGCTCGTCGTGTGCCGGAACCGCCATCACCGCGCCCTCGCCGTAGTTCATCAGCACATAATTGGCGATCCATATCGGCAGCTTCTCGCCGGTGACCGGATGTCTGGCGAACATGCCGGTATCGATGCCCTTTTTTTCCATGGTCGCCATATCGGCCTCGGCTGTGCCGCCGCGATTGCACTCGGCGATAAAGTTGGAAAGTTCGGGTTTTTCGGATACCTCCGCCGCGCGCTTCGCCAGCGGATGCTCCGCCGCCACCGCCAAATAAGTCGCGCCCATCAGCGTATCGGGGCGTGTGGTGTAGACCTTGAGCATGCCGCCTGTGCCCACGCTCTCCATGTCGTAGGGGAAAAATATTTCGCAGCCGTGGCTCTTGCCGATCCAGTTTGCCTGCATGGTTTTGACCTGCTCCGGCCAGCCGGGGAGCGTGTCCAGACCTTGCAGCAACTCATCGGCATATTCGGTGATGCGGAAAAAATACATCGGGATGTCGCGTTTTTCCACCGGCGCGCCGGAGCGCCAGCCGCACCCGTCGATGACCTGCTCGTTGGCCAGCACGGTCTGGTCCACCGGGTCCCAGTTCACCGAGGAGGTTTTTTTGTAGATGATGCCTTTCTTGTACAGGCGGGTGAACAGCCACTGTTCCCAGCGGTAATACTCCGGCTTGCAGGTGGTCACTTCGCGCGACCAATCGATGCCGAAACCGAGGCTTTTCAACTGCTTGCGCATGTAATCGATATTGTCGTAAGTCCATGCGGCGGGAGGCACATTATTGGCCAGCGCGGCATTTTCGGCGGGCAGGCCGAATGCATCCCAGCCCATCGGCTGCATCACGTTGCAGCCCTTCATGCGGTGGTAGCGCGACAGCACATCGCCGATGGTGTAGTTGCGCACATGGCCCATGTGCAGCTTGCCGGATGGGTAGGGAAACATCGACAGGCAGTAATACTTGGGCTTGTCGGACTGTTCGGTGGCGCGGAACGCCTGGCGGCTGTCCCAGTGTTGTTGCGCCTGTTGTTCGATGGATGTTGGCTGGTAATTAGGTTGCATGATTTTATCGGGTTAAGGTATGTATTTTTGAATGCGGCATTATAGCGATATCGCCTTTATCGTGCTTAATGGCAATCGACCCAAAATCCGCGATTAAAATCGGATGACACCCATTAGCGGATTTTTTCGGACTTATGGGAGTTGGAAATTTTGTATCGCAGTGTTTGCGGCGTGTGTTGATCGGTATTGGAAGAATGTCTGACAGTACGGCGATCGCTTTTGTGTTTTGCTGGCATTGTCAGCAAGTTAAACTGCAACGAATGCTGTCAGTTTTTTCAGATTCAAGAATACCCGCAGGTGGGCTTATGCCCACCATGTCGTGCCGCATCGGCAGGCTCAGGACAAGCATAGCCCGACCTGCAATTTGGTTTCGGCTCACCCGATTTGTCTGCGCCTTAGCTTTCGGGCGAGAGCGTCTCAAGAAATCAGATATGTCATTCCGGCGAGGGACGGTTTATGGAAGCGTCCTTGCGAGACGAAAACCAATGGTGCCGTAACGGAAGTCGGATTCGCTCCCGCCGCGTTTAGCCGCACGCTGAAGAAAGCTCCATGAGCCGCCACGGGGTACGCGCAGCAGGCTATCTCCTTGCCACGCGCTGCCATCCACCGGGGCATCCTTGTAGGTGTCGTGATAGATGTCCTCCACCCATTCCCACACGTTGCCGCTCATGTCGTACAGGCCAAAGGCATTGGCCTGCTTGGTGGCAACCGGGTTGGTCGACTTGCCGCTATTGCCTGCCGGTTGCGCCAGCGCGCCGTACCAGGCGATGCTGTCCAGATTGTTGTCGCCGCAGTATTCATGTTGCCCTCCTGCGCGGCAGGCGTATTCCCATTCCGCTTCGCTCGGTAGGCGATATGTTTTGCCGGTCTTGGCATTGAGTTTTTCGATGAAAATCTGCGCGTCGTCCCAGCTCACTTGCTCCACCGGGCAATTGTCGCCGCAGGTGTTAAATTTACTGGGATTGTTGTTATCCATTAACGCTTTCCATTGCCCTTGCGTTACTTCGGTCTTGCCCATCGCGAATGCTTTTTTGATAGTGACTTGGTGTACGGGCATCTCGTTTGGCTCGCTGTTTGAGCCCATATCGAAACTACCCGCAGGAATCACTACCATTTCTGGGCAGTCGGAGCAGTCCTTGAAAACAGTACCGGCCGCCATGCTGGCACCGCCCTTTTCTTTCGCTGCCGGTTTGCGCTCGTCTTTGGCGTGAGCCTGAAGCGAGATAAGCGCCAGTACCATAAAAATAATTCTTAACACCTTCACTTTTTTCTCCTGTGGGTCAATATCGCGGCATTACAGTATCTTCGGGTGAGCACGGCGATAAAGCCAACCATCGGCTATCATTTTTCGTCCTGCTCGACTGTGCAATTTTACTACAGCTAGTGGCATCATCAAATAGCTTTACGCATTCAAAATCTATTTGATTACCTCAAGTCATTGCGGTTGGTCATTGAGCGCGGCCGCCGGTTGACAAATTCTCATTTAATTGCAGCATCCATGGACTCGATGGGACATGTGGCTTTTGCGCCAGGCCTCTCGGTTTCTTCGCGCCTCTTGCGCTCGATGGATGGCCATTGTTGTGCCCTCAGGATTTTGCTTGCCACGGCATGGCCGCAGGCAAGGCGGTCGCGCACCGACACGCCGCCCTTGTAGTTGGCCTCGAGGTGGAGTCCCTGAATATGTTGCAGGCGCGCCGCGATGGCCTGCATGCGCGCCTGGTAGGCGCCGTGATACAGCGGTAGAGCCTCGCGGTGCCGGTCGATGCGCACCATCTCGGGATCGGCTTTCAAGTCGATCAGCGGTCGCAACATTTCGAGCGCCTCGTTCACGAGGTGATCATCGTCCCAGTCCGCCACCTGGGGCGCGCGCGCGCCGCCCAGATAGGAAGTCAGCAGGACTTTTCCCGGAGGCGCACGGTCCGGGAACAGGGTGCTCATCCACAGATTACCTGTCAGGGCTGCGCTTTCCTTCTTCGGTGCCAGGAATCCGGTACCATCCAGCGGATGCCCCACAGCGTCGCGCGTCAGCCCGGTATGCACGACAGCCACGGCGGCATAGTCGATTCCGCGCAGCAGTTCCGCCAGTTCGCTGTCCAGCGAATCGACCAGTGCCGCAGCAGCGGGAGCCGGTGTTGTCACGATCACATGCTGTGCAGTCACAGCACGCTGCCCCTGCGGTGTTGTCGCCGCAGCCTGCCAGCTGTCCCGCAGGCGAACCAGTTCTTCCGCAGCATGGCCGGTGCGCAGATTGATTCCGGGTGTTTTGGCCAGAGCCTCCACCAGCGTGCCCATACCGCCACGAAAAGAAAAAGTTTCGGTAGTGCTGGCCGTGCGCTTGCGCAATAAACGGTTAACCAGAATCCCTGCGCCGATACTGCCATAGCGCTGCTCCAATGCAACCAGGCGCGGCAGGACGGCAGCGGCGCTCGCCTGATCCGCATCCGCCGCCAGCATCCCGGCGACAAATGGCCCCATGGCTTTATCCAATACTTCGTGGCCAAGACGGCGGGTGATGAATTCGCTGACCGGCTCGTCGGCCCGCCCGCTGGACAAGATGAATGGTTCGGCCAGCAGGCGCAATTTGCCGCGCAGGCTCCACAGGGGGGAAGCCACCATCGCGCCCAAGCGCATTGGCAGTGCATTCAGGCGGCCTTGCTGTAACAGGTAACGGCGCGACTCGGCGGCAGGCAAGCGGGTGGTCTTTTCCGGTTCCAGCCCCGCCTCGCGCACCAGTTCCGCAACCTCGGGACGGAAATTCAATACCATGGACGCCGCACGTTCGGTGAGATAGCCGTCCTGCCGGGTGCTCATGATCTTGCCGCCCGGCCGCTCACTGGCCTCCCATACCTCGACGGACAGGCCGCTGCGCGCCAGCCACCATGCGGAGGCCAGCCCCGAAATACCGCCGCCGATAATCAGTACGTCAACTTTATCCATCGCCATTCTGCTTGTTTGCCTTGAGCTGCGCCTTCATTTTTTCGAGCAAGTCCTGGCCCAGCAAATCGCCGGGATGTTCCCGCGCCACCACGAAACTGCGGATGGTATCAAAACGCTTGTCGGCTTCGGGATTTTCCTTGAGACGCGGCACGCGGTCGCGTGCGACCGCATAGGCATCGAAACTCAACTCCTGTATCCCGAAACCCTTCATGCGCTGCACCGCGCGCATCATGGCGTGATTGCGGAAGCGCGTCAGGTCGCCGGAAGTGATGCGTTCCAAGCCTTCCTTGCGCGCATTAAATTCAGCGGCCTTCTTGATGCCCGCGCGGATGAAGTCCGGCGCAGACAATACACGCGCCAGCGCATCTTCATCCCATGCCACGCCGCCGGTCAGTTGGGCAATGGCTTGCTCGACATCAGTCTGTTTCACCGTTGCGGCGCGCCGTTTACGGGTAAGGTTTTCCGCCGCGCTTTCCAGCGCGGGCGTGACGAAAACTCGTACTTGAGGAGCTTTCTCAGCGAGAAATTCCGTGAGTAGCCGATCAGATTCATCAGTCCATGAAAGGCTGCGGCTTGGTTGCTGTTCCGCTTCCAACCGATCCAGAAGCTTGATGTTTACTTCCAGCCTGCCTTCGGAGCGGGCGACATCCTCGGCAATCGCGTGCACCCCCTCCTGCAAGAAGGCGGGTATGGCGGCGAGGCGTTCGCGTGCCTCCTCGCTCCACGGCAGCATGTCGCCAGAACTCTGCTTAACGG
Source organism: Gallionellales bacterium GWA2_55_18 (assembly GCA_001801055.1). Taxonomy (GTDB): domain Bacteria; phylum Pseudomonadota; class Gammaproteobacteria; order Burkholderiales; family Gallionellaceae; genus Gallionella. The sequence continues at coordinate 16,461 of MGWP01000004.1, forward strand.
TTGACGCTTCCTGAGTATTTGGCCGGGGAGGCCCATTGCTACCGAAGCGTTTTGCTGCCAAGGTAGCCAAGTGTTCTTCTGTCACCAAATGCAAACCAAGTTCGAGCACGTAACTTTCGGCGCGGTTCCTGACCATCTTGCGCAGGAAAGAGGGGACGTGCGCCAGGCGTTTCTCCGCTTCCTCGCTCCAGGCAAGCTTCTTGGGCTGTTCGGCCAAGGACTCGATGACGGCAGACCCAGCGGGCACATGGACGCACCAGGGATCGGTATCCATCAGGCTGTCGCCCATCGCGAGAGGCCGCGCCCGGCAGCCGCCGCACAATTTTCGGAATTCGCAACTGCCGCACTTTCCTTGCAACAAGGGATTGCGCAGCGATCGAAAGGTGGGCGATTGATTCCAGATGTCCCAGAATTTTGTGTCGCGGATGTTGCCTTCTTCGGTCGGGATATAGGGGCAGGCCGTCACACCGCCTTCTGGCGTGATGCGGCAATAGTGGATGCCCGCGAGGCAGCCACCGCCTTCGTAGCCCGCCGCGCGCGTAAGCGTCGATGCCGGGTTGCGCTGGTAAGCGATGCGCTTGTAATGCGGCGCACAGCGGGCGCGGATGAGTAAGTCCTTGCTTTGTTCCTGTGCCGCCACCAGTTGGCTGAGCACCCGTTCATAGGTGATGGGGCTGATGTCCGACATGGATTCGCCGCGCCCGGTGCATACCAGAAAGAACACGTTCAGCACCCGCGCCCCCGTAGCGCGGGCGAAGTCGATCATCGACGAGACTTCATCGGCATTGGCTTCGGTGACGGAGAAATGGATCTGGAAGGGCAAGTCATAGCGCTTACAGGATTCAATTCCAGCCATGGTTTTCTCCCACGCGCCGGGTAGCCCGCGAAAGGCATCGTGCTTCTCGGGATCAAGGGAATCGACACTGATACCGACACCCATCGCTCCTGCGGCTTTCAGCGACTGCACACGTTTCTCGGTGAGCGCTACGCCATTCGTCCCCACCACCATCGCAAGACCGCGTTTGGTGCCGTGTGCTACCAACTCTTCCAGATCGCCGCGCATCAGCGGCTCGCCGCCGGTGAGCACGACCATGGTTTCGGTACTGCGCTCCGCGATGTCATCCAGCAGGCCGCGCACCTCGTTCGTGGTGAGCTCGTTCTTATCGCCTTGTTGCATGGTTTTCGCGTCCATGTAGCAATGGGCGCAGGCGAGATTACAGCGCTTGGTCAGGTTGATGGCGAGCAGGAACAGATCGTTTGCGTCGGCATTACCTGTATGTGTTTTATCCATTATCGCTTTATCCCAGATTATCCATTAGCCCACAAACCCCTCCCAACCTCCCCTTGTCAGGGGAGGAGCGGTTCAGTTCTCCCCCTGACAAGGGGGAGTTAGAGGGGGTTTTGAGCTAACTCCGGCTAACGGATTATTTGGGTTTATCCAAATAGCCGCAACTCGCTCACCGCCAGCCCATCAGCAATCATTACGACCTGCTTCACACTGCCCCGGCGGCAAGCAATTGCATATCCGGCGGGAACGCTCATGCGTTTTTGCCGTTGATCAGGTTGATAATCACCTTAACCATGATCTCCCTTTCATCTGGCTTGCTCTCGGCAATCAGCAGGGTAAACGCGACCAGCGCATTATCGGCAATGCGTTTTTCGCCGTCGGCGTTATACAGAAAATCCTGGCGCTCCAGAAACCAGACAAAAATGGCAGCGGCGATCCGTTTGTTGCCGTCGCTGAACGAATGGTTCTTGACGATAAAGTACAGCAAATTTGCGGCCTTCTCCTCGATGCTGGGATACAGCTCCTTGCCGTCGAAAGTCTGGTAGATCGTCTCCAGCGAGCTCTTGAAGGAATCGTCCTTCTCGTTGCCAAACAACCCGCCGAGATTTTCCTTGCTGCGCCACAGTCGTATCTGTTGCATCGCCTCATCGTAAGTAATTTTGGGCTGCGCCAAAATGTGCGTCCCTATCACCTGCAAACGCTGGTGATCGTAATCGTCCAGCACCGTCAGCGCGTGGCTGTATTTCTCCAGAATCGCCAGAATGCCCCGCGATTCGGAAGGCGACAGGTTTTTGTTGTGGATCAACCGGGCAGACAAGGCAATCGCCTGTTTGAGTTCGGCCAGTTTCTCCTGTTGTGCTTCGAGGCGCTGCTGGTTCAACGTGTAGCCCTGCACCAGATATTCGCGCAGGCGTTGGCTTGCCCATTGACGAAAGCGTGTGCCGGCTATGGATTTAACCCGGTATCCAACCGATATGATGACATCCAGGTTATATAGCTTCACCGGCTTATCGGAACCGGCAATGTGCAAATTTTGCACATTGCTTTTTTCCTCCAGCTCCCCTTCGATAAAGATATTGCGCAGGTGCTTGGTAATGACCGAGCGCTCCCGCTCAAACAGCTCACCCATCTGCTCCTGCCGCAGCCAGACGGAATCTTGCTCCATCCTGACATCAATCCGCGTTTGACCGTCATTGGTCTGATAAATGGCAATTTGTCCGGTTGATTGATTCATCGTGCTCTTCTTTCTATTAAGGTTTATTCTCGACTTGGGGCGCGAGAAGCAACGTGCAGAGCGATAATCGCATTATGTAGAATGATCATTCTTTCGCCAAGCTGAGTCCTGACAGAAATTGAAGCGGACAAAAATTGGTAGTGATCTGACGCAGAAAATATAAAATTGAAGCTGATCCTTTTTAGCCGAGTTCCAACTCAAGCATTTCACCAACCTGAATTTGGTATGGTGTGTGAAAGTTGCTTGGATTATTTAGCGCGTCACAAATAGCTTGACCTACTGCATATGCAAGATTGCAGGGGACAGCGTTTCCTATCTGGGAGAAAACCTTACTTTGCGGCCCAATAAAATTGTAATTTTCAGGAAAACATTGGAGTAAAGCGGCTTCATCAACAGTTAGTCGACGCAAGGTGGGCGGCGCTTCACCAAGTTGCAACGGTTGCCCACCGGACATTAGGTGCGAGTGGTACTTTTCAACCCAACTCTTCTCATTATCGAATAAATGTCCCTCGTCAATAATTGGGGTTCTGTTACCGCCCATGCTTGCAGGCAGTGTGCTTGACCATCCATCAGGGTTTAATGGCCTTCCTTGCCCATTAAATAACATCCCTGCATATGGAGATTTCCTTAGTATTGGAGTTGTAGCAAGTGTAATTTTTGCATTGCAAATTCGGGAATTATATTTTGTGCCAGCTTTTCCCAGATGCGAAATAGCCTGCCGCAAAGAAACAGCTTTTTTCTTATATTTGTCGATGTTTCCGATTTTAATATTCGTATGTGGTCGACGAACACCAATAAAAAAAACGCGCTCCCTAGATTGCGCAGCACCAAAATCCTTTGCGTTTAATATCATCACTGAGACTGAATACCCTGCATTGTAAAATCTTCGGAAGAGTTCATTGCGCACTGATTCAAATTTTGATAATGCACCGAGCGCTTTTACATTCTCCATCACAAAGGCAAGGGGCTTTAGACGGTCAATAGTATTAGCAAAAGCAAAAACCAGCTTGCTTCGCGGGTCTTCGGCATCCATTTTTCCAGCCACAGAAAATCCTTGGCAAGGAGGGCCACCGAACACTAAATCAACACCCTCATATTTAGCTAAATTTTCTGTGTGCGAATTGATGTCCCCACGAAAGAGAACCGAATCTGGGTGATTTGCTTCATATGTATCGCACGCATAAGCATCTAGCTCATTCGCTGCGAGGACATTGAATCCAGCTTTTTTGAAGCCGACATCCATCCCGCCAGCACCGCTAAAGAGCGAAATAGCTGTAAATTTATTCATAAATTATTCGATTTCCGCATATTTCGTTTATGGTAGCACAATGCCATCCTTATGAGTAAAAAGACTATACATGCCAAAGAGTACGCGCAAATTATAGAGATGCTAACTTCTGAAAGGAAAAGACTTGGCCTTTCTCAGGTGGAGGTCGCAACTGCACTCAACATGTCGCAATCGGACGTGTCCAAATTCGAGACTCAAGAGCGAAGATTGGACATCTTGGAATTTAAGCGCCTGATTGATTTATATCGGGTTAGTGAAAACACCAAACTTTGCTCTCAAATAAAATCTTTTTTTGGACTAAATGACCTTGAAAGTTGAAGAGCGTAATCAGCATGTTCAATACATTGTTAACCATTATCGTCCGGCAATTTAATTGAATAGATTCATTTGGTTATCGTTATCGCACACATCGACTTGCGTATCTGAATTTTTAACTAATTGATCGAGC
>MGWP01000005.1:0-685 GCA_001801055.1 Gallionellales bacterium GWA2_55_18
CATCACCGTACACGACGCAGAATTCAACAACGATCCGGTAAATATGCCGCTGTCGGTGCTGCTCGGCAAACCGCCGAAGATGACGCGCGATGTGGTACGCGAAATACCGCGCCTGTCGTCTTTTGACAGCAGCACGATTGATTTGCGCGAAGCGGTCGAGCGCGTATTGCGCCTGCCGTCGGTGGCGAACAAGACCTTCCTGATCAGCATCGGCGACCGCACCGTGGGCGGCATGACCGCGCGCGACCAGATGGTCGGCCCGTGGCAGGTACCGGTGGCGGATGTCGCAGTCACGTTGATGGGCTTTAACACCCATCGCGGCGAAGCTTTCGCCATCGGCGAACGCACCCCGCTGGCGCTGGTCAACGCACCCGCGTCTGGCCGCATGGCGGTGGGGGAAGCGCTCACCAACATCGCTGCGGCGCGCATCGAAAAGATCGGCGATATCAAACTGTCGGCGAACTGGATGGCGGCGGCGGGGCATCACGGCGAAGATGCTGCGCTGTTCAATACGGTGCGCGCGGTCGGCATGGAGCTATGCCCGCAGCTCGGCATCGGCATCCCGGTCGGCAAGGATTCCATGTCGATGAAAACCACCTGGCTCGAAACTCCCTCCCCCGTGCCCTCTCCTCAATCCTCTCCCGCAAGCGGGCGAGGAGGCGAACGAGAAATGCAATCTTCAACC
>MGWP01000005.1:774-10700 GCA_001801055.1 Gallionellales bacterium GWA2_55_18
GCGATGTCGCACCGGATGTGGACGACGCGCAACTGCTCAAATCGTTTTTCGAGTTGATGCAGCGCCTGAATGCCGATGGCACGTTGCTGAGCTATCACGACCGTTCCGATGGCGGCGTATTCGTTTCGCTGTGCGAAATGTCCTTCGCGGCGCACATTGGTTTGACCATCCTGCTCGACGAGTTGCATGGCGACACGTTGCGCGCCCTGTTCAACGAAGAGCTCGGCGCGGTGGTACAGGTGCGCAACCGCGACGTGCAGCATGTGTTGCAACTTACCCAGGAACTCGGCCTGAAGAGCGTGCAGAAGATCGCTACGCCGAACCTGACCGGCATGGTCGAGATTTTGCGCGGCAGCGAAAAACTGTTCAGCGACAGCGGGGTCAACTTGCAACGCATCTGGTCGGAGACCACCTGGCAGATGCAGAAACTGCGCGACAATCCAACCTGCGCGCAACAGGAATTCGACCGCATCCTCGATGCCGCCGACCCGGGGCTGCATGTGAAGCTGACTTACGATCCGAACGAAGCTCCACCCCCGGTTCGCCCTGAGCTGGTCGAAGGGAGAGCGGTGCTGACCCGCCCCCGTATCGCCATCCTGCGCGAACAGGGCGTGAACGGCCAGGTGGAGATGGCCGCCGCATTCGACCGCGCCGGATTCGCGGCGGTGGACGTGCACATGAGCGACATCATCAGCGGGCGCGCCAAGCTGGCCGACTTCAAGGGCTTTGCCGCGTGTGGCGGGTTCTCCTACGGCGACGTGCTCGGTGCGGGCGAGGGCTGGGCAAAATCCATCCTGTTCAATCGCCGGGCGCGCGACGAGTTCGCGGCGTTCTTCCAGCGCGGCGATACCTTTGCCTTGGGCGTGTGCAACGGCTGCCAGATGATGAGCAACCTGCACGACATCATCCCCGGTGCGGAACACTGGGCGCACTTCTCGCGCAACCAGTCCGAACAGTTCGAGGCGCGCTTCGTGATGGTCGAAGTACAACCCTCACCATCGATTTTCTTCAACGGCATGGCAGGCAGCCGTATGCCGATCGTGGTATCGCACGGCGAAGGCTATGCCGATTTTAGTTCTGCGAAAAAACTGCAAGCCGCACGGGAACTGGTCACGTTGCGCTATGTGGACAATACTGGACAGCCCACCGAAACCTACCCGCTCAACCCGAACGGTTCACCGCAAGGCATCACCGGGCTGACCACGCCGGACGGGCGTTTCAGCATCATGATGCCGCATCCCGAGCGCATCTTCCGCGCCGTGCAAAACTCCTGGTATCCGCGCGAATGGCAGGAGAACGGCGCATGGCTGAAAATGTTCCAGAATGCAAGGAAGTGGGTTGGGTGATTTTTTGAATATTGAATGGGCACGTGATTCACAGGAGATTGATTTCTACGCTTTACATGCAATGTTCATATTGGTAGAGCCATTTCGTAGGAGCGGGCCATGCCTGCGAATTATTTGATCGCGGGCATGGCCCGCTCCTACAAATTTCAATTACGTGTTTTTTAAATGAAAATATTTCTGATTCGCCACGGCGAAAGCGAAGCGAATGTCGCCCACCGCATCAACGATGATCCTGCGCGAGCAGTAAACCTGACCGGGCGGGGCAGGGCACAGGCCGAGGCCGCGTCGGATGAATTGCGCGCGGTACGTTTTACCCGCGCCTATGCTTCTGAATTCCCTCGCGCGCAGCAGACCGCGAAGATTCTGCTGCGCCACCATGCCTGTCCACTGCTGATAGATGCGCGCATCAACGAACGCCAAACCGGCATGGATGGACTGCCGGTGGAAGCATTTCATGACCTGATGCGCACCGACCCGTTGCGCACCAAGCCGGAACATGGGGAATCGTTTCTGGAACAGATGGAGCGCCTGCGCAGCTTCATGGATGAAATCGCCGCGCGCCACCCGGATGAGATAATAATGGCCGTATCCCACGAAAATCCGATTCTCGCGGCACTGGCCTTGTCAGCGGACAACCCAGAACAGATCGCACGCGGTAAAATTGCCAACTGCGCATGGGTGGAAATGGATTGGCCTGCTGGGTAATTTCAATTTTCAATCAATAGCAAAATATCGTAGGGTGCATGGAATGCACCCTACGTAAGTTATTGATGTTTTGAAAGAGAAATGGAATAAGATAATCATCAACAATCGGAGAGCATTTATATGACCGCACCAGTTTCGTCGCCAGTATCGTTGAGAGAAATTCCGCAGCACAGCATCTTCCGCAAGGGCGACACCTTCGTGCTGTTTGGCGAACTCTTTGGCCGGGGGTACGCCAACGGTCTGGTGAACGAGGCGCGCAAGGCGGGCATGACGATCATCGGCATCACCGTCGGGCGCCGCGACGAGAACAACGCACTGCGCGCGCTGACCAGCGAGGAGCTGACCACTGCCGAGGCCAATCTGGGCGGACGCATCATCAACGTGCCGCTGATGGCCGGTTTCGATCTGGATGCCCCGGCAGGCGAATCAACCCCGACTGATCTGCTGGGCGGCATGACGCTCAAGAGCTGGCAGGACGACAAGCTCGACTGGCAGAAAATCGAGGGGTGCCGCACAGTTGGCGTGAAGCGCTTCAGGGATTCTGTCGCGAAAGTGATGGTTGAACTGGACGGCATGATCGCGGACGGCAGCAACGTGTTCTTCGCCCACACCATGGCGGGCGGCATCCCCAAGGTCAAGGTGTTCCTGGCCATTGCCAACCGCATCTACAAGGGGCGCGGCGAGCGCTTCATGTCTTCGCGCGCGCTACTCGACAGCGATCTCGGCAAGCTGTGCCTGATGAATTTCGACGAGGTCACTGCCAACACCTTCCAGCACCTGATCGAAGGCAGCGCGGCGATCCGCGCGCGGCTGGAAAAGACCGGCGGCCAGGCACGCTACACCGCCTACGGCTACCACGGCACCGAGATACTCATCAACGGCACATACCACTGGCAGACCTACACCAACTATACCCAGGGCTACGCCAAGATGCGCCTCGAACAAGTAGCGCGGGACGCGTGGATGCAGGGTATCAGGGCCACGGTATTCAATTGCCCGGAGATACGCACCAATTCATCCGACATCTTCGTCGGCGTCGAGCTGTCGCTGTTTCCGCTGCTGAAGGCGCTCAAGAAGGAAGGCGGCGCGGCGTGGGCAGAAGCGCAGTGGCAGGCTTGCCGCGACCTGCTGCAGGATGGCATGTCGCTGGAGGCGCTGTTGCAGAAGATCAGCGACTACAACGCCACTGGCGTGATGCAGGCGTTCCGTGATTTCGCCGCCTGGCCGATGGACAACTCAGCGGCGCTGGCCGACCTGATGATCGGTACTTCCGAGGAGATCACCAATATGCACAAAGACCGCAAGGCGCTGGTGACAGATATCCTCAGCGCGCTGGTGCTGGAGGGAACCGGCCCGCTGATGTTCATGGAAGCATCCAACCCATCCGCCCCGGTGCTGTGGCTCAATCACGATGTCATTGCCAAACAGCTGAATTTGATTCACGATTGAAAGCGGGAGGATAGCAGTGCCTTTCTCTGAAAAGGAAAAGGTGACCATGCTTCTAAATCAATGGCTGCTATCTGATCAAGAACAGCCAGTCAAAGAAGGCGCTACTCCCACTCAATCGTGGCGGGCGGTTTGCCGGAGATGTCATAAACCACGCGGTTGATGCCGCGCACTTCGTTGATGATGCGATTGGAGACTTTGCCCAGCAACGAATACGGTAGCTCCGCCCAGTGTGCGGTCATGAAATCCTGTGTCTGTACCGCACGTAACGCCACCACCCATTCGTAGGTGCGCCCGTCGCCCATCACGCCGACGCTTTTGACCGGCAGGAATACCGTGAAGGCTTGCGAGGTTTTGGCGTACCAAGACTTGCCATCTTCATCCTTTGTGGTGTGTAATTCCTCGATAAAAATCGCATCGGCGCGACGCAGCAGTTCGGCGTATTCGCGTTTCACCTCACCGAGGATACGCACCCCCAGGCCCGGGCCGGGAAACGGATGGCGGTACACCATATCGTGCGGCAGACCCAATGCAACGCCGAGCTCGCGCACTTCATCCTTGAACAGTTCGCGCAACGGCTCGAGCAGCTTGAGGTGCAGGCTTTCCGGCAGGCCGCCGACATTGTGGTGCGACTTGATGGTGTGGGCTTTCTTGGTCTTCGCTCCGGCGGATTCGATCACGTCCGGATAGATGGTGCCTTGCGCCAGCCACTTGGCTTGCGGGAGTTTCTTGGCTTCGCGCTGAAACACTTCGACGAACTCGCGCCCGATGATTTTGCGTTTTTGTTCTGGGTCGGTCACGCCGGTTAGATGCTGCAAAAACTCCGTGCTGGCATCCACGTGGATGACCTTCATGTGCAAGTGATTGCCAAAAGTTTCCATCACCTGTTCTGCTTCGTTCAGGCGCAGCAGGCCATTATCCACGAACACGCAGGTCAGTTGATCGCTGATGGCGCGATGGATCAATGCCGCCGCCACCGAGGAATCCACTCCGCCGGAAAGCCCCAGAATCACTTCGTCGTTGCCGACCTGGGCGCGAATTTTCTCCACCGCCTCGCCGATATAGTCCGGCATGTTCCAGTCCTGCGCGCAGCCGCAGATGTCGTGCACGAAGCGGTTCAGCATCGCCTTGCCCTGATGGGTATGGGTCACTTCGGGGTGGAATTGCAGCGCGTAAAAACGCCGTGCTTCGTCCGCCATACCTGCGATGGGGGTGGTGGCGTTGCTGGCGATTATCGAGAAACCCGGCGGCAGTACGGTCACCTTGTCGCCGTGGCTCATCCACACGTCGATCAGCCCGTGGCCTTGCGCATTGGTGCGATCCTGGATGTCGCGCAGCAACGCGGAATGCCCCTGCGCGCGGATTTCCGCATAGCCAAATTCGCGCACCAAACCGTTTTCTACCGCACCACCCAGTTGCGCCGCCATGGTCTGCATGCCGTAGCAGATACCCAGCACCGGCACACCCAGTTCGAATACGATCTGCGGTGCGCGCGGTGTGTCGCCCTCGGTCACCGAATTCGGTCCTCCGGAAAGGATGATGCCTGCCGGATTGAATGCGCGAATGGACTCAGCATCCATATCGTAAGGATGCAGCTCGCAATAAACATTGGTCTCACGCACACGGCGCGCGATGAGCTGGGTGTATTGGGAGCCGAAGTCGAGGATCAGGATTTTTTTGTGCATGGGGCTAGAGAATAGGGGTTAGGGGGTAGGGAGTTTCGCTTAAGCGAATGTTGCAGGCCGCGCAGCATGCGGCCAATTCCTCCCGTTTTTTCCAATAGCTTAATTAGCTCACTTTCCGCAAAGTAATTCAGTTGGTGGGCAAGAATGATTTGTGTTTCTATTTCGGCCAAGGAGCCCATGGCTATTGATATAAAACGCAAGAACTCCTTTGTCGAATCTCGCGCGTGTCCTTCCGCGATATTGGAGGGGATTGAAACTGCGGCACACTGCATTTGGCTGCTTAGTCCAAATGCTTCAAATTTCGGGAAGCCAGGGGTCAGAGTATAAATAGCCGTCGCTAATTGCATTCCTGCCTGCCAGACTTTAAGGTCGCGAAAACTCTGAATTTCCATGCTGCTCTCTAGTCTCCAGTCCCAAGTCCCTAGCCTCTAATCAATATGATAATTCGGCGCTTCCTTGGTGATCTGCACATCATGCACATGCGACTCGCGGATACCGGCGGAGGTGATTTCGACAAATTCTGCCTTGGTGTGCATGGTGGCGATGTCGGCGCAGCCGAGATAACCCATGCTGGAGCGAAGGCCGCCCATCAGTTGATGTATCACCGCCAGCACGCTGCCCTTGTAGGGTACGCGTCCTTCCACGCCTTCCGGCACCAGTTTGTCCTGATTGGCTTCGCCTTCCTGGAAGTAGCGGTCGCTGGAGCCTTGCTGCATCGCGCTCAAGCTGCCCATGCCGCGATAGGATTTGTAGGAGCGTCCCTGATAAAGCTCGATTTCACCGGGAGCTTCTTCAGTGCCGGCAAATAATCCGCCCAGCATCACGGTATGTGCGCCTGCCGCAATGGCCTTGGCAATGTCGCCGGAATAGCGGATACCGCCGTCGGCGATCAACGGCACGCCGGTTCCCTGCAAGGCTTTCGCCACCCCCTGAATTGCGGCGATCTGCGGCACGCCGACGCCCGCGACGATACGCGTGGTGCAGATCGAGCCGGGGCCGATGCCGACTTTGACGCCGTCCGCGCCGTGATCCAGCAAAGCTTGTGCCGCCGAACCGGTGGCTATATTTCCGCCAATCACGTCAATCTCGGGAAAATTGCTTTTCACCCACTTGACGCGTTCCAACACACCCCGCGAATGGCCGTGCGCAGTATCTACCACGATCACATCCACGCCCGCATCGGCCAGCAGTGTAACGCGCTCTTCCGTGCCCTCGCCCACGCCGACTGCCGCGCCGACGCGAAGACGACCGAAGCTGTCTTTGCTGGCCGACGGGTGTTCGCTGGATTTCAGGATATCCTTTACCGTCATTAACCCGCGCAGCTCGAACGCGTCATTGACCACCAGCACGCGCTCGATGCGATGCCGGTGCATCAGGTTGCGCGCCTCTTCCAGGCTGGCATTTTCCTTGACGGTAATCAGCCGCTCGCGCGGCGTCATGATGTTCTGGACCGGCTGATCCAGATTATTCTCGAAGCGCAGGTCGCGGTTGGTCACAATGCCCACCAACTGTTTTCCCTGCACCACCGGCAAGCCGGAAATTTTGTGCTGGCGCGTCAAGCCGAGCACGTTGCGCACGGTCATATCCGGCGTGATGGTGATGGGTTCTTTGACCACGCCGCTTTCAAAACGCTTGACCTTGGCGACCATAGCGGCCTGCGCGTACCCCGACATATTTTTATGCACGATGCCGATGCCGCCCTCCTGCGCCAAGGCAATCGCCAGGCGCGATTCCGTTACGGTATCCATCGCGGAAGAGACTAATGGAATGTTTAGGCTGATGTTGCGGGTAAACTGGGTGCGCAGGCTGACATCGCGCGGCAATACGTTGGAGTAGGCAGGAACGAGCAGAACGTCGTCAAAGGTGAGTGCTTTTTGAATGATGCGCATGAAACAACCCCCGGCAAAGGGTGCATTATACGCATGCCGGGCGGTCGGGTAAATCGTCCCGAGTTTAATTGATGATGAAATTGTGTAGGGGCGCGATTCATCGCGCCCAAGTTTATTCGTGTATCGGAGAAGGGTGCGTAAATCGCGCCCCTACCAAGCGAATTTACAGCGCGGTTTCGTTGGTTTCGCCAGTGCGGATGCGGATGACCTGTTCTACCGTCGAGATGAAAATTTTGCCGTCGCCGATCTTGCCGGTATGTGCTGCTTTGATAATCGCTTCGACTGCCGTATCGAGCAATTCTGCTGAAATCACCACCTCCACCTTGATCTTGGGCAGGAAATCTACCACATATTCCGCACCACGATACAGCTCGGTATGCCCTTTTTGTCGGCCAAAGCCTTTCACTTCGGTGACTGTCAAACCACTTACGCCCAGCTCGGAAAGTGCTTCACGCACTTCATCCAGCTTGAATGGCTTAATAACCGCTTCGATTTTTTTCATAGAGGGCTCCTACGGTTCGTTGGTGGGTTGTTATTCCATCGGTCTTTCAAAGCAGCAATAACCATGTAGGGTGCATTGCATGCATCGATAGCAATGGTGCATGGAATGCACCCTACGATATTTCACTTTTTATTTAGGAATGGAATTATCTTTGCTTGAATGGTGCCATTGTACCAAGATGAGCCTATATTGAGTCAGCACAATTTGCGATATACCACTGACAGAATTTCCAACTCCTGAACGCCAACCGGTGTACGCAATATCGCTATCTCGCCTTCGCGCAATTTGAGCAGCGTTCGCGCCAACGGCGAAACCCAGCTGATCAAACCGCATCCGACATTGGCCTCATCCACGCCGACAATGCTGTAAGTGCTTTCGCACCCGTTTTTGTCACAAACCGTCACGGTTGCGCCGAAGAATATCTGATCGCACTCCCCGCGTTGCGCCGGATCAACCACTTCGGCTTGCTCCAAACGCTTGCGCAAGAAACGCACGCGCCGGTCAATTTCGCGCAGGCGTTTTTTTCCATAGATGTAATCGCCGTTTTCGGAGCGATCGCCGTTAGAGGCTGCCCAGGTAATAGTCTTCACCAGCTCGGGGCGCTCTATTTTCCAGAGTTGCTCCAGCTCATCTTTCAGCTTGATGTATCCGTCTGGAGTGATGTAATTTTTTACGCCTGTCGGCAGTTGGGCCGATGGTTCCGATTCATCATCGGCAATATCGTTTTGCGAGCCTGCTGAATCTATTTCACGCATGAATACTTTGCTCGTTTTTGGTTTTATAACAAGATTGACCCATTGCCGCGAGACCTGTGGGTGCATGAATAAAGACTCGCCCGATTTGACGGGCGCGCCAGCAAGCAAATGTTTTTATTCCGCTTCCAGAAACGAGATGCGGTTAGTTGCTGCTGTCAAACGTTTCACCAGTATATGCAGGAATGCATCGACAAACTGGAAGCGGCATCCTGTCGTGGCGCTGGCCAGCGCGTCGGGGCTGATTTCGATTAATACTACATCGTTTTTGGCGATCACGTCGGCGCTACGCCTGAAATCCTGATCGGCGAGGTGTGCCATTTCGCCGAAACAATCGCCGCGATGCAGCAGGCACAGCCATTTACCTTGTTTAACCACGCGCACCGTACCCTGCGCCAGCACATAGAACGAGCGCCCGCTTTCACCTTCATGCAGGATTTGTTCTGAATCCGACGCTCTTCTCCATTTGCTGATACGAAGCACATCCCAAAGCTCTACATCGCTGAAATTTTCGAAAAATGCCAAGCTGCGTAGCGTATCGAATTTTTCGGTATCGTAAATCTCTTTCTGGTCGGGAACAGCATGCTTGAAAAACACGACCAGATCGCGCGAAAATTCGTACCAAGTCTGATAGCGTTGCGATGTTTTCTTTTCCATTGCGTGCCGCACGATCGTATCCATCTCTGGAGGGACATCACGGCGAAGCGAACTGGGCGGTGGCGGGTCTACATTGAGAATATGGTAAACCGTGCTTACGTGGCTGTCGGTATCGAAGGGCAGCTTGCCGGTAAGCAGTTTGTACATCACCACCCCCAGCGAATAGATGTCGGTCTGATGCGTTAGCTCCAACTCTTCAATCTGCTCTGGTGACATATACGCAGGTGACCCTATCCCGACCACTTGTGTGGCGGATCGGTCAGTCTGTATTACAGCGGCACCAAAATCGGCGATTTTGATATCGGTTTCGCCTTGCAACAGAATATTAGCAGGCTTTATGTCGCGGTGGATTACACCCTGATTTTGTGCGTATTCCAGAGCTTTGCAGCACTTGTAGGTAATTTCTGCAACGGTGCTGATCGGCAACAGGTTTTCTACCTCGGCAAATTGTTCGAGCGTGCTGCCCTCGACGTATTCCATCACAATGTAATTGATGTCTTCTTCCATCGCCGCGTCCAAGATCTTTACGATATGCGGATGCGACAATTTTCCCGCCAGAGATGCTTCGGTCATCAACAGTTTGCGGAATATTTTTGCTTGATGGGAGTCGTGCAAAGTCTTCAGGTTAATTAACTTGATGGCGACTGGTTGTTTGCTGAATGGGTCGTTTGCGAGATACACGGTACTGGTTGCTCCAGCACCGAGCTCACGCACAACTTCATATTTGCCGATTTTGTCCATCTGGTTTAATGTTTGAACCAAATTATTGAAGATGGCTCGATTTTGCATACTTTACGCGGCAAAGTCTAGTAATCGGTCGTGCTGTGTCAACGCCAAATAGAAATGTCCGCTTTTCCTTCGATCAACCCAAGTTGGTGGCGATGTATGTGGGCGGATTCAATAACCAACCGCAACAGTTAATGTTTAGTAGCCGTTTTAGCGAG
>MGWP01000006.1 GCA_001801055.1 Gallionellales bacterium GWA2_55_18
CGCGCGCGGCGAGCCGCCCGGTGCTGTTGTTGAGTTACGCGAACGGCATTTCGGGGCGGCTGGAGAATGCGATGCAGGACAGAGGGGTGGAGGACAAGGTGATCACCTCGACCTTCCATTCCTGGTGCTTCAGGATGCTGCGCGAGTACGGCCTCCCAGCGCCAGACCGCAAGGATTTCCCCGACAAAACCGCATGGTATGCCGCCAGCGTGCAGGCCGTGCTCGATGCCGCCGAGCGTGGGCTGATTCCGGGCGGGCAGTACGATGCGGTGCTGATCGACGAGGCGCACGACTTCGAGCCGCAATGGCTGGCGCTGGCGGCGAAGATGGTGAACCCGGACACGAAGGCGCTGATGATCGTTTACGACGATGCGCAGGCGATTTACAAAGGGCGGAAACGCCCGGTGTGGAAACAGCTCGGCATCGAGGCCGCCGGGCGCACCACGGTGCTCAAGGTGAATTACCGCAACACCGCGCAGATATTGCGCTTCGCGCGCAAGTTCGCCGCCGATGTGATCGGCGCACCCGGCGTATGCGCCGGTGACGAGAGTGCGATCCTGATGCCGGAAGACGGAGGGCGCGAGGGTGTGGAGCCGGTGGTGCGCCAGTGCGTGAGCCATGACGGCGAAGCCCATGCGATTGCGGAATGGCTGCTCGGACGCAAGGCCGCCGGTTACCAGTGGGGGCAGATGGCGGTGCTGTATCCCCGGCATTTCATCGGCGAGCGCTTCGAGAAAATACTGGCGAAATCCGGTATACCGATTGACGTGGCACATGATCATGGCAACCGCATACAGACGGAGCAGGACGCGGTGCGCTTCCTGTCCATGCACAACGCCAAAGGACTGGAGTTCCCCTGCGTGGCAATCGGCGGATTGGGTGAGCTGAAGAAAGTCGAAGACATAGAAGACGACATACGCCTGACCTACGTCGCCATCACGCGCGCCACGCACGAGGCATTCATCACTTACTCGAATATGTCGGAGCTGGTCGGGCGGTTGGTGGTGTAGGTGAAACTTGCAGGACGCGGTGAAACCGCATCGTTCGCGCAAATTAACCCATCCCCCTCCCAACCTCCCCCTTGAAAGGGGAGGGGCAATCGTTCCTTCCTTCAGGGGGAAGGTTAGGATGGGGGTGGGTGATGCGGTTCGTGCCTGATGGAACAACTAGCCATTCCACTAAGTAATCAAGAAACGATTACCAAGTGGCTGGTTATCACCGCATCCTACGCACTGCCCGTTACTGCTCATCTAGCCCCAGCAACGCCGCGACAAAATCCTCCGCGACGAACGGGCGCAGGTCGTCCAGCCCTTCGCCCACGCCGATGAAGCGTACCGGAATCGGGTGCGCCTTGGCGATGGCGGCGATCACCCCGCCCTTGGCCGTGCCGTCCAGCTTGGTCAGGATCAACCCGGTCACGCCGAGCGCCTGATCAAACGCCTTGACCTGGCTCAGCGCGTTCTGGCCGGTGTTGGCATCCAGCACCAGCAGCACCTCATGCGGTGCACTAGAGCCAGATTCGCGTAGCGATTCGTTTGTCCTTTCTCCCGCTTGCGGGGGAAAGTTAGATAGGGGGGGGCGGGCTTGCCCGTCGGGCAAGGCCTTGGCGATGACACGCTTGACCTTCTTGATTTCTTCCATCAAATGCGCCTGTGTGGTCAGGCGCCCGGCTGTATCTGCCAGCACCACATCGATGTTGCGCGCCTGTGCGGCTTGCACTGCATCGTAAATCACGGCGGCCGGGTCGCCGCCCTGTTGCGCGATCACCGTCACGTTGTTGCGCTCGCCCCAGGTCGTCAGTTGTTCTCTTGCGGCAGCGCGAAACGTATCGCCTGCCGCGAGCAGCACCGATAATCCTTGGCCTTGCAGATGTTTCGCCAGTTTGCCGATGGAGGTGGTCTTGCCTGCGCCGTTAACCCCGCACAACATGATGACAAACGGCTTATGCGTATCGGCTTGCAGCGGTAGCGCCAGAGGCTTGAGCAATTTGAGCATGCAGTGTGCGAGCGCTTCCTTGAGCTGTTCAGCTTCGCTCAAACGATGTTCTTTGACATAGCGGCGCAGATCGGCAAGCAACGCATTGGTCGCGTCCATGCCGACATCTGCGGTGATCAGGATGGTTTCCAGCTCTTCATAAAGATCATCGTCTATTTTGCCGCCGCGACCGAACAGGTCGGCCAATTGGCTGCTGGTGCGCGCCAGGCCGGATTTCAGGCGCGCTATCCAGCTGCTGCCGGATTTGGTATCGGATGCTTCGGGCGAGTTTTTTTTCAGGAAGCTAAACATGCTGGATGAATTCTGGGCACAGGAAAATGGGGCATAATACGCATAAATCGACCACATGGCATATGGTGTGGCCGATTTGGTCATTTTATGCCGATTACACGCTTTAATGTGAAACTCGCGCAGCGATTCATTTGCTCATTTTCACGCTTGCCGGGGATGGTTGAGGAAATGTACATGGCAAATTTTATTATAAGGGACGGCTATTTGCCGTACCAGTTAGGGCTGGGGACATGAAAATTTATTTGTTTTGCATCGCGCTGTTGTTGGGATGGATGCAGGCTGCTGCCGCGCAGGCCGAGGTGTTCGAGCGCACGCTGGCGAACGGGCTGAAAGTCATCGTCAAGGAAGATCACCGCGCGCCGGTGGTGGTGCAGCAAATCTGGTACAAGGCGGGCAGCATGGATGAGCGCACCGGGGTGACGGGCATCGCGCATGTGCTGGAACACCTGATGTTCAAAGGCACCAAAGACGTGCCGATGGGGGAGTTTTCCAAGCGTATCGCAGCGGCGGGCGGGCGCGAAAACGCTTTTACCAGTTACGACTACACCGCCTATTTCCAGCAATTGCATAAATCCAGGTTGCCGCTGGCGATGCAACTGGAATCTGACCGGATGCGCAATTTGAATCTCACCGCCGCCGAATTTGCCAAGGAAATTAAAGTAGTCATGGAGGAGCGCCGCTGGCGCACCGACGACGAGGCACATGCGTTGTTGCAGGAAAAAATGATGGCTGCGATCTATCAGGAACATCCATACCACCATCCGGTAATCGGCTGGATGAGCGATCTGGGAGCGCTTTCGGTGGGCGATGCGAAGGCGTGGTATGACCGCTGGTACGCACCGAATAATGCCACACTGATTATCGCCGGCGATGTTAAAGCCGGCGAAGTGTTTGAATTGGCGCAGCGCTACTATGGCGGAATTCCAAGGCGCGCGCTGGCCACGCGGCGTAATTTTACCGAGCCTGCGCAGGTGGGCATCAAGCGCATGGTGGTGAAAGCGCCCGCCGAACTGCCACATCTGGTGATGAGCTACCACGCGCCGACGCTGCAAAACCCGGAGCAAGACTGGAAGCCTTACGCATTGCAGATACTGGCTGGTGTTCTGGACGGCAATGATTCGGCGCGTCTCAACAAGCATCTGGTGCGCGAGCAACAAATCGCCAGTGGAGTAGGTGCAGGCTACGATGCCACCTCGCGCGGCCCCAGCCTATTCACCTTGGAAGCTACACCCAGCGAAGGCAAGACGGTGAACGATGTCGAGGCCGCACTGCGCCAGGAAATCGCGCAGCTGCTCAAAGATGGCGTAAGTGGGGAGGAGCTGAAACGCGTCAAGGCGCAAGTGACGGCTGGTGAAGTGTATAAGCTCGATTCGGTGTTTTATCAGGCTATGCAGATTGGCCAGATGGAGAGCATCGGGCTGACGCACCGCGCAATTCCGGTGATATTGGTAAAGCTTCAGGCGGTGACAGCGGAGCAAGTGCGCAAAGTCGCGGAAGAAATATTGCGCGACGACAGTTTGACTGTTGCGGTGCTCGACCCGCAACCACTTTCCGGAAAATCGAAAGCACCCAAAGGAGCAACACATGCTCACTAAAACATTTCATAAGCTGCTACGCAGCCTCTTGTTTATCGCTACCTTGTGCATCCCGACGGCAGTAGCTTATGCCACCCCCGACATCCAGCACTGGCAGAGCGCCGGTGGCGCGAAAGTGTTGTTCGTGGAAAATCACGATATTCCGATGCTGGATGTTTCGGTGAGTATTCCTGCGGGCAGCAGTTTTGATGCGGCAGGCAAATCCGGCGTGGCAGGCTTGACCCATCATCTGCTGGATTTGGGCGCGGAAGGATTGAGCGAGGACGATATTTCGCGCGGCATAGCGGACATCGGTGCACAACTCGGCGGGGGGTTTGACCAGGACAAAGCCAGCGTTTCATTGCGTACCCTGAGCAGCGCGGCGGAACGCGACAAGGCACTGGATATCATGGCACATGTACTGCAACGCCCGCTGTTCCCGGAAGCAATTCTGGCACGGGAAAAAGTGCGGGTAATTGCCGCCCTGAAAGAAGCCGAAACCAAACCGGAAAATATTGCCGACAAGGCTTTCCAAAAAGCGATATACGGTGCGCACCCTTATGCGCTGCCGGTTTCCGGTGAAGTCGCCAGCGTGGAAAAAATTACCGTGCAAGACCTTGCAGGTTTCTATCGCGCGCATTACCGGGCCAGCGCAGCAGTGGTGGCCATTATGGGCGACATAACGCGCGCCGAAGCCGAGTTGATCGCGCAGCGGCTCACCGAAAAATTGTCTTCCTCGGATGCGCCCGCCGCGTTACCCAATGTCGCGATGCAGATCCCCGCCAGCGAGCAGCGCATCACCCACCCCGCCAGCCAGAGCCATATCCTGATCGGTGTGCCGGGCATGGCGCGCAACGACCCGGATTATTTCCCGCTGTATGTCGGCAACCATATTCTCGGCGGTGGCGGCTTCGTGTCGCGCCTGATGAACGAGGTGCGCGAAAAGCGCGGCTTGGCCTACAGCGTCTACAGCTATTTCATGCCGCTGAAGCAACCGGGTGTGTTCCAGCTTGGCTTGCAAACCAAGAAAGAGCAGGCCGACGAAGCCCTGCAACTGGTGCGCAATACGCTGGCGGAGTTCATCGCCAAGGGGCCGACCGAAAAAGAGCTGATAGCCGCCAAGCTCAACATTGTCGGCGGTTTCCCGCTGCGCATCGACAGCAACCGGAAAATACTCGATTACCTGAGCATCATCGGCTTTTACGGTCTGCCGCTGACTTATCTTGACGACTTCACGCGCAAGATCGAGCAGGTGAATGTCGCGCAAGTCCGCGAGGCATTTGCGCGCCACATCAACCCGCAGGCAATGGCGACGGTGATCGTGGGCGCGCCGCAGCAAGAGGCAGCAAAATAAAAAAGGCGATCCGCAAAGCAAACAAGGTCAGGATCATCGGGGGAGAACTGCGCAGCCGGGTGATCGAATTCCCCGATGCGGATGGCCTGCGCCCCACACCGGATCGTGTGCGCGAAACATTATTCAATTGGCTTGGGCAAACCTTATATGGACGAACCTGCCTGGATTTATTCGCTGGCAGCGGCGCGCTGGGGTTTGAAGCCGCTTCGCGCGGGGCGGAGCAGGTAACGATGGTCGAGAAAAACCCTGCGGTTTTTCGTGTCTTGCAGGACAATGCCAAAAAATTAGGCTGCGCTAATGTTTTCATACAATGCCAAGATGGGCTAGAATTCGCACTTCATGATGTGAAGCGTTATGACGTGATTTTTCTGGACCCGCCGTTTCAGGGTGATTATCTGCCCAAGCTGCTCGAAATTTTGCCGCAACGCCTGAATAAAAATGGTGTGCTGTACGTTGAATCCGGCGTGGCGATCGATGCCACGCGGCCTTGGCAGATATTAAAGTCGGGCAAGGCAGGACAGGTGCATTACCAATTACTGGGTATTTCTGCAAATGATTAAAGTGGTTTATCCGGGAACATTCGATCCCATCACGCGCGGGCATGAAGACGTGGTGCGCCGAGCCGCCGGGCTGTTCAGTGAGGTCATTGTGGCGGTAGCGCAGAGCCGCACACAAACGCTTTTCACGCTGGAAGAGCGTGTGGAAATGGCGCGTGAGGTATTCGCGGTATATACCAACGTGCGCGTGGAAGGTTTCAGCGGGCTGCTGATGAGCTTCGTGCAGGCGCAAGGCGCGCGCGTAGTATTGCGCGGATTGCGTGCGGTGTCGGATTTTGAATATGAATTCCAGTTGGCGGGGATGAATCGCAATTTGTACCCCGAAATGGAAACCATGTTCCTGACTCCGGCAGAAAAATACACTTTCATCTCAGCCACGATGGTGCGCGAAGTGGCGCGCTTCGGTGGCGATGTGAGTCAATTCGTATCACCTTCGGTAGCGGCAAGGTTGCAACAAAAAAGTTAAAATTACCATTCTTAACAAGAGGAGAGAAACATGGCACTGATAATTACCGATGAATGTATCAACTGCGACGTATGCGAGCCGGAATGCCCGAACGACGCGATCTCGCAAGGCGATGAAATTTATGTCATCGACCCCAGCAAATGCACCGAATGCGTAGGCCACTACGATACCCCGCAATGCGTGGAAGTGTGCCCGGTGGATTGCATCCCCAAGGACCCGGCGCATGCGGAAAGCAAGGAACAGTTGCAAGCCAAGTATGAAAAACTGATGGCCGCAAAGAAATAAGCACCCACACACCACATCAAGGCCGCGCAAACTATCGCGCGGCTTTTGACATTTCAAATCAGCGTTTTTTCCAGATTCCCTTGATGGCCTCCGCATCGCGGCTCGCGCCGAGCGGCGGCAAGCCGTAAAAATCCAGCAGGGTGCGCAACACGCTGTAGTGGTCGATGCGCTGGTCGCTGCTTCCCGCCTGCACCATCGGTCCGACCAATAGCGTTACCACGCGGTTGCCCTCCCTGGAATCATCCTCGTCCCAGGTGAGTATCAACAGGCTGTTGTGTTTGAACGCCCAATCGACGTATGGTGCAATATGCGTCTTCAGCCACATATCCGCCGCATAAAAACTGCCGTCATGCATGTCGTGATCCTGATCCGGGATGACAAAAGAGACGGTCGGCAACTTTTTAAAATCTTTGGGGAAATCGGCAAATCGCTGGTTTACTTCGGCTGGCAAGCGCGAACCTTGCCAGTTCGCCACCGGATTATGCTTGCGTTGGTACGCCCCGGAAGCGCAGCTCAAGTCGCCCGTTGCGGGCAACGATTCCGCAAAGCTGGCAAAGCTCAAACCCGCGTCCAGCAGTGCCGAGGCGAGGTTCCCGGTGTCGAATGTATTCGGGCAGGCATTGCCGCGAACTCCCTGTGTCGAGCCGGAAAACAACGCCAGATAATTCGGCTGGCTGGGATGGGACACGCCATAGGACTGCGTGAACAACATGCCGCGCTTCGCCAGCGCGTGGATATAGGAATCGCTGTGCAGCTTGTCCATGATCTGCGAATAGCCGCGATTCTCCTCAATCACCACCACGACATGATCAGGGCGTGGCAACCGTTCGGCGTGTGCGGCAGGCGAGAGCGTTAACAGCAGTGCGAGGGTAAACAAATAGCGCATGATAATTTTCTGGAATGGGTTGGGTTAGCGTAGCGATTCGTTCGCCCTCTCGCCCGCTTGCGGGAGATAATCAGCGGCTTGCCTGTTTGCGGGCTTAGTCGAATGGCTAGTTGTTCCATCAGGGTTGGGGAGAGGGGGGGGCTATTTTCCTTCGGCTTCGCTGATATTTTTCTGCTGCTCTTCCACCGCCTTTTGCAACATTTGATGACACCCTTGGCCTTCTCCAGCGCCTCGCGCTACGGTTCGGCGAGCTTTGGTGGCGGAGTGGACGGGTCGTCGCAGGCGGCAAGTAACAGCAGGGTGGTGAGCAGGATGTATTTCATGTTGACTTCGGATTAAGTACAAATAAATTTATCGTGATGATACACAAAAAAACCGGTTATGTGCGATGGCGCACGGAGAGCGGCGAATTTTACCGCCATGATGAAATTATGAGGAATTGATTGTCACTAACGTGTTCAATTGCTCACACTACTTTGATCGCGTTATCCGTCACCGGACTAATTAATAATTTACACAAAAGTTTGAGGCATTCGCGGCGGCTGCCGCGTAAAAATCGGTATTAAATTTTCAAGGAGAACGCTTGTGGACACAATTGAAACTATACTGTTACGCGCCTTACTCTACTTTCTGATAATCGGCAGCTTTGCCGGATTGATCCTCGGTGCCATCTTGATTTTTCGCCCTCACTGGCTGAAGTGGGCGAGTCTGATCTGCAACCGCTGGATTTCCACGCGCCCCCTCGATAAAATATTGGAAAGCACTATCAAGCTCGACCCTTGGTTCCATCATTATCACCGTGCCGTCGGTGCGTTTATTTTGACGGGTGCGCTTTACATCCTGTATTTTTTCAGTGTACAGATCGACAAAGCCAGTGCCATCGCCAGTCTGACAAACCGTTTTCATTTGCCTCTTGATTACCTCGCTGCGATATTTGGACAGATGGTATTGATCGAGCTATTGGGGGCAATGTTTGCCTTGATTATCAGCCTGTTCATAATATTTTCCCCCAACCTGCTTCGCAAGTTTGAACGCAGCGCAAATGAATGGGTTTCCTTGCGCCGCGCATTGAAACCGCTTGAGACTTGGCACAATGGCGTGGATGAATTCACTTTTCGCCACACCCAGCTAATGGGCGTGATGTTAATACTGGGTAGTGTTTATTTGATGACGCCGCTCACCTTATGGGCAAGATAAGCACAGATCATATGAAAAGGGTTTAATTTTTCCGATCGGCAAGCCATGGCCTTTGAGTTTCAATGACTATTTTAAAGTGTAATTCGGTCATTTAAAGGCAGCAAAACAAACACAATCCAGTACCCAGATTTATCTCTTCGGGCGCACCAATCTTATAGTCCCGCTTTGAAAGCGGTCATCGAATAAGTTTGTCTCATAAGCTTCCCAGACCATATTCCCGTTATTTCTGGCAGTGCTGACAATAAAAACTGGAACGCTGTCCCTGTTTGATTTGCTTGATCGGCGCGCCGCACTTCCGGCACGGCTCTCCGCCGCGCCCGTATACCCAATAGTGCTGCTGGAAATAGCCTGGCTGCCCCGAAGTGTCGACGAAATCACGCAGGCTGCTGCCGCCAAGTTTGATAGCTTCCGCAAGGGTGGCGCGTATTTTGGCAACCAGTCTGGCACATCTCGGCAGGCTGAGTTTTCCGGCGGCGAGTTGCGGTTTGATTCCGGCGCGGAACAGCGCTTCATTGGCGTAGATATTGCCCACGCCGACCACGACATGGTTGTTCATGAGGCATTGTTTGATGGCGATACTGCGTCCGCGCGTGGCCCGATGCAGATAGCGCGCATCGAAGCCGGTTTTTCCAAATTCATCCGGCAGCGGTTCCGGGCCAAGCGCGGCGAGCAGCGGATGAGCTTGCACATCGCCGCTATGCCACAGCACCGCGCCGAAACGGCGCGGATCGCGCAAACGCATCAGCGTGCCGTTGCCCAGCACCAGATCGAAGTGATCGTGTTTTTCCGGCGGCGTACCGGCAGGCAGGATGCGCAGGCTACCGGACATGCCAAGGTGCAGGATCAACGTGCCGCTGCCGCAACCCATCAGCAAATATTTCGCGCGGCGACCGAGCGAAACGATGGTTTGGCCACGCAACAGCTTTGGCAGGTTTTTCGGGATGGGCCAGCGCAATCTGGCGTTGCGGATGACAACATCCGCAATCGTCAAGCCGACAAGATGCGCGGCCAAGCCGCGCCGCGTGATCTCCACTTCGGGTAGCTCAGGCATAGGGGTTTTCTCTGCTGATTGCCATTCTGCAAATCATTATCGTCCGGCAATTTAATTGAATAGATTCATTTGGTTATCGTTATCGCACACATCGACTTGCGTATCTGAAT
>MGWP01000007.1 GCA_001801055.1 Gallionellales bacterium GWA2_55_18
CAGTGACTTAAGCACCACCATCTTACAACGCGAGGCTCTCAGCCGCTTTCATCTTGTGTCGCTGAGGTTTTGCAGGCTTAAGGTAGTGCCATGAGGGTCAGCATCACAATTATTTTTAAGCTGGTAAAGGACGCACCCTAACCCGCGCGGCACAAA
The DNA here is from genome assembly GCA_001801055.1 of Gallionellales bacterium GWA2_55_18. Classification (GTDB taxonomy): domain Bacteria; phylum Pseudomonadota; class Gammaproteobacteria; order Burkholderiales; family Gallionellaceae; genus Gallionella. Next base: position 157 of record MGWP01000007.1, read on the forward strand.
TGGTCAATATGCCGATATCTAGACACCCTGAACGTCAGCAACTGGCACACCGCGCTCAGTCACCCTTACGATATGCTTGCTGTGAAGCGGCCATTGAATTGTTATGTGGCAATGAAGCTCGGCAATTTCGATGCCTTCAAATCAAATGTTGCCGTAGCCCGACATCCTAGCCGCCGATTTTTTGCACCAATCAGGCAGTCAGCAAAATCGGACGTGGATTCTTTCCAGATGAAAATGGCTTCTTCGATCGCTGGTTCATCTTCAAACTGAACATCCGTGGCATCCAGTAAACCAGAGATGGCTTCAATGATCTGATTTTTTGGCACAGAGTATCGGCTACGCAAAACCCACTCTGTTTCCATCAGAACCAGCTGGTTAACGAAAACGCGGCGCCCTGCAGAAACCTCACGTTTGATTAGCTTGCGGGCTTTCTCAAACTGCGCTTCGTCGTCCTGTACTAGAAAACGAACAAGGATGTTGGTGTCTATTCCAAGCATCAACGTGATAGCCGCTCAACTGGAACAGCTTTTCTCCCCTTCTTGTAAAGGGTGCCAGCTAAATCAGTAATGCTTTTGTTCTTTACACGCATGACTACGGTTGCGTCCGACATCAACGTAAATGTCATCCTGTCTCCGGGCTTCATTCCAAGTTCATCCCTAATTTCCTTGGGAATGGTGGTTTGCCCCTTGCTGGTCAGAGTTGCATCAGTGGTAATCATTAACATCTCCTTTTGTCCTTACGATTGTGATTGTAGTAAGGATTGATAAAAAAGGCAAATGCTCTGGATGTCCACTGTTCCGGTTGTGGCACCTTACTGCCCTTTAATTCCATACATGGACGCCCACTTTTGCCAAGCTTTCAATCGATGATTTTGAGAGTAGGTAAAGATTGCAGCCATACATCCGGACTTTATGTGAAGCGCATTGCTTCTGTCCCTGATGGAATACGCTGAATGGCACCTCATCATTTCTACGCACTCTGGGTGCTTTGGAATTAACAGGTTTAGCCACTCACGGTCTGACCAGTCTCGCCATCATTTCATGATTGCCTGTGCAATCGGTGGAAGCCTTTCTCCTTAAACTTGGTTGCCAATACGTATCGTTCTGATACGCGCCTATTTGGTTGCCCTGATCACGCGGCGGCGGTCTTCGCTGCCGAAATGTAATCCTGTTCGTATGCATTGCCCTTTGCTAATAACGCCCAGATGATGCGTGCATTTTTGTTCGCCAACGCCACAGCGGCAACGTTTTTATTTCGTCTACCCATCAACTTACACAGCCATTGATCAGGCTCCGCCTTGTTCTCGGCAAAGCGGATGACCGCCCGCGCGCCGTGGATCAACAAGGTGCGCAGGTAAGTATCGCCGCGTTTGCTGATACCCAGCAATGTTTGCTTGCCGCCGCTGGAGTGCTGCTTCGGCACCAGACCAAGCCATGCGGCCAGCTGCCTGCCATTCTTAAACTCCGTGGCATTTCCCACCGTCGCTACAATCGCGCTCGCGGTGATCGGGCCGATGCCGGGAATGGCTTCCAGTTTGCGGCTGGCCTCGTTGCCGTGATGCCACTGTTTGATTTGCAATTCCAGTTCCGCCACCTGCCTATCCATTTCTTTGAGGTTGTCGTTCAGCCTCTCCAGCAAGTTACGCATGGCGCCTGGCAAGCTGTTCTCGCCATCTTCCAGAATATCCGGCATGCGCTTGGCAATCGATTTGATGCCTTGCGGGATGACGATGCCGAACTCGGAGAGCAAACCCCGTATCTGATTCGCCTGTGCGGTTCTGGCCTTCACAAACCCCTGTCTGGCACGGTGTACCGAGATGATGGCTTGTTGCTCGACGTCTTTGATCGGCACGAAGCGCATGTTGGGTCGGCTCACCGCTTCACAAATTGCTTCTGCATCCGCCATGTCGTTCTTGTTGGTCTTGACGTAGGGTTTGACGAATTGGGGTGCCATGAGTTTGGCCGTATGCCCAAACTCGCCAAGCTTCCTTGCCCAATAATGCGCGCTGCCGCACGCCTCCATGCCAATCAAGCACGGCTCTAGGTTGGCGAAGAACTTTGCCATCTCATTCCGGCGCAGTTGTTTGCGCAGCACAGCCTTGCCATGCGCATCTACCCCGTGAATCTGAAATACTTCCTTTGCAAGATCGACACCTATCGTAGTAATCTTCATGGCGGACGCCCCTCTCATTGTTAGTGGGTTTTACTGCTCCACTACTTTGGCACTTTGATGCCGTTTTGGGTAGTGGGCGTCCATTCCATTATTTCTAAATTAAAAGTGCAATGTCGTAGGGTGCATTCCATGCACCATTGCCATTGGTGCATGGAATGCACCCTACAGAATTATTGCTGCTTTGAAAGAGAAAAGAAATTACCTGCTCCACGCGAAACCGGCAGGCTCACGACCTCGCCAGCGCCATCACGGGGTCGAGCCGCGCGGCGCGGCGCGCGGGCCACACGCTGAACAGGATACCGGTGCCGAGCGCGGTGCCGAACGCGGCAAGCACGGCCCACCAGGGCGCGGAGACCGGCAAGGCCGGGTAGATTTGCGCGATCACCCTGGTGCCGATCTCGCCGAGGATCAGCCCCGCCACGCTGCCGATGCCGGACAATAAAATCGCTTCGGCGAAAAATAAATTCCTGATCTGCGCGGCGGGCGCGCCCAGCGCCTTGAGCAGGCCGATTTCCCTGACGCGCTGCGAAACGGCGATCAGCATCACGTTCATGATGAGTATCCCGGCCACCGACAGGCTGATCGCGGCGATGCCGCCGACCGCCAGCGTCAGCGCGCGCAGGATGCGGTCGAAAGTGGCCAGCACGGCGTCCTGCGTAATGACCGTCACGTCGCGTTCGCCGTTATGCCGCTCCGACATGATCTGCTCGGCATCGTGCTTGGCTTGCGCGATGGCATCGCGGCTTTTCGCTTCCACCAGGATGCGGAACAAGCCGGAGGTGTTGAACAGCATGTGCGCCGAGGCGACCGGCACGATGACGATTTCGTCGGTATTGAAACCCATCGATTCTCCCTGCAACGCCAGCACACCGATCACGCGGAAACGCCGGTCTCCCAGCCTGACCCAAGCACCGATGGCATTCTGCTGGCCGAACAGTTCGCGCTTGAGCTTGGCGCCCAGCACGCACACCGATTCGCTGGCATGCACATCCCCGGCAGGGAGAAATTGCCCTTGCCCCAGATTCATGTGGCGCACCTCCAGCAGATCGGCGGTCGAACCCAGCACGGCCACTTCGCGGTTGAGCGCATCTTTAGAAATCTGCGACGCGCCCACCGTCAGCGGCGCGATGCGCCCGATGGCGCGGCTGCGCAGCAGGGCTTGCGCGTCGTCCAGCGTGATCTCGCGCGGAATCTGCCCGACCAGCATGCCCGGCCCAAACCCTGCCGTTTCGGTGCGACCGGGAAATACGATCAGCAGATTGGTACCCAGCGAGGAAAACTGGTTGACGACATAGCGGCGCGCCCCTTCGCCCAGGCCAGTCAACACCACCACCGCCGCCACGCCGATGGACATCGCGAGGATCATCAGCAAGGTGCGGGCGCGGCTGCCGCGCAGGCTGCCCAAAGCGAACTGCAAGACGTCAATGAATTTCATTCGAAAATCTCATCTATGCTGTTATTGTATTTTGCACGCAAGCCGGATAAGCCAAAAATCGGGAGCTATCTTCTCGTAGGTTGGGCAAAGCGCAGCGTGCCCAACATAAATATGGCATCTTCGTTCGTTGGGCACGCTGCGCTTTGCCCAACCTACGCACTGTTCTTGTGGTGTTCATGGCGATGCCGACGAATTGCTCTCGCCGGTGATCTGCCCGTCCACCATGCGCACCTGGCGCGCCGCGCGCCCGCCGATGGCCGGATCGTGGGTCACGACGATCAGCGTGACCTGTTGCGCGACGAGCTGTTCGAGCAGGTTCATCACCTCCTTGCCGGTGGTTTGATCGAGGTTGCCGGTCGGTTCGTCGGCCAGCAGCACCGTCGGGCGCATGCTGGTGGCGCGCGCAATCGCCACGCGCTGGCGCTGCCCGCCGGAGAGCTGGTCGGGGCGATGGTCGGCGCGATCTGCCAGGCCATAGTTTTCCAGCAACTCCGCGACGCGCGCCTTGCGTTCGGCGGCGGGAATGCCCGCCAGAATCAGCGGCAACTCGATGTTCATCGCGGCAGTCAGGCGCGGCACCAGATGAAACGCCTGAAACACGAAGCCTACTTTTTCGCTGCGCACCCTGGCCTGCTGCTCATCGGACAAATCGGTGACGTTGCCGCCATCCAGCCGGTAAGTGCCGGAGCTCGGGCGATCCAGCAGCCCGATCAGATTGAGCAACGTGGATTTACCGGAGCCGGACGGCCCCATGATCGAAACATAATCGCCTGCGGCGATATTCAGATCGATGTCGCGCAGCGCGGCAACCTGCTGGTCGCCAACCGTGAAGCTGCGACTGACCCGATTAAGCTCAATCATTCGAATACCGCTCCCGTTGGAATCCATTGGTAAAAAAAGGAGCGCAAGCAATGCTGCCGCCCCCTTGAGTTTGCGAATCAGAACAGCAGTATTTTAATACCTATCAATATCAAAACTATTCCGCCAAAAACCTCGGCTTTGCTTTCGAGCCAGGTGCCGCTCTTTCTGCCGATCACAACACCGACCCAACTGAAGGCGAAAGTTATTGCCCCGATGGTGAGGCAGGCGACATAAGGGTCGGCGTCCAATAGCGTCAGACTGAACCCTGCCGCCATCGCATCGATGCTGGTGGCAATGGCCAGCACCAGCATCATCTTGTTGGTGATGTCCGCGATATCTTCTTCTATGCCTTCGCGGGTGCCTTCATAGATCATTTTTGCGCCAATCAACGCCAGCAACCCGAAAGCGACCCAATGGGCATAGGTGTCTATCCAGCCTAAAATACCCTTGCCGCCCAAATACCCGATAAAAGGCATCAAGGCCTGAAAAATACCGAAGAAAATGCCCGCCTTCAGTGCCAGGCCGTGAGTGTTTTTCTTGGCACCCAACCCGATTGAAACGGCAAAGGCATCCATGCTGAGCGCCACTGCTAAGATAATCACTTCTATCATTTTACGGGCTTCGCAACTCCCGGCTGCACACGCGCACCGGCCTTTACCCCTTCCTGGTCGAGCGACTTCGCAATCTGGTCACCTTCGTTCAGTCCGGAGGTAATCTCGGTGTATTCCCAATTAGCCAGGCCGGTCGTCATCGCGCGTTCTTCCAGCACGCCGTCGGCTGTCCTGTAGAACAACACGCGCTTGCCTTCCAGCATGGTTTGCGTGGGGATACGCAGCACTTTTTCATGGGAGGCATGCACGATCTCGACATCGGCGCTGTAGCCGACCAGCAGATTTTCCGCAGTCGGCGGCTCGACGAATTCCACTTCCACTTCGACGGTGCGCGCCTGCTTCTCCATCTCCAACACATAGGGCGCGACGCGCTTGACCTTGCCCGCAAACGATTTTCCCTTGATCGCATCCAGGGTGATGCGGCTCACCTGCCCCACCTTGATGTTGGCGGCATCCACCTCGTCGATCGGCGCGCTGACGAACATACAGCGGTCGTCAATCAGGTCGATGGCGGGAGGTGTAGGAATGCCGGGTGGAGAAGGCGTGGCGTATTCACCCAGCTCACCGCTGATGTCGGCCACGACACCGTCGAACGGCGCGCGCAGCACCATGCGCCGCAAACCGGCCTGCGCCACATCAATGCGCGAACGGCTTTGCGCTATCTCGCTGCGCGCCGAGCGACAGGACGCCTGCTTGGCATTCGAATCCGCCTCGGCGCGCTCCAGCCCTTCCGCCGAAATGAAGCCGCGCTCGCGTAACTGCCGTGCCCGCACGGCCTCCTTGCTGCTCATCTCCGCAACGGTGCATATCTCATCGACGCGCGTGTTTACCGTTTTAAGCTGCTGTTCCGCGAGCCGCGCCTGCGCCTGCAAGTCGTCGTTCCATAGCTCCAGCAATATCTGGTTGGCCTTGACTCGTTCGCCTTTTTTCACCAGCAGATGCGCGATCTGCCCACCCGCCGGTGGAGCCAGTTTTGCGCGGCGGCACGCCTTGACCGTGCCCGCGCGGGTATTGCTCACCGTTGCCTCCACCGTCCCGCGCTCGGCCTTGGCCAATTGCACGCGAACCGGTGCGGGGCGGGTGAAGTGCCAAGCCATGATCGCCAGCAACACCAGCCCCGCCAACCACGGAAGGTAGCGCAAAAAAATCCTGCGTTTATCGCGCAAAGCAACAGCCATACAAACCCCTTACAAGATTATCTATCGTTGCAGCGGCGGATATTCCTGCCTCTGTTGATATATCAATAATTGCCTATCTGCCGATTGCATTTATCTCAACACTGACATGAACCAATTTTTCATGGATGCTTAATTGTTTCTTGAAATATTCCGGCGACACGGCATTATCCGTTGCGAGGCTGAGAATGCAAGCATACTTGTCTTTCCCGACACGCCACACATGCAGGTCAACAAGCTGCGCCTTGATCGGGGAAGCGGCAATGACTTCGCGAATCTCTGCCAGCACAGAAGCATCCATCTCAACACCCAGCAACACACGCCCGGTATCGCACAGCAAACCATAAGCCCACACGAAAATCAACACTACAGCAACCAGACCCATCACCGGATCCAGCCGGGTTACTCCATCAGCTTGCCGTCGAATAAAGCAATGATGCCCAACATGTTTATTCGCCTCACACGTCAAAACGCAAGGGTGGGATACACACCCGCCGCATCCTCGCCGCTTTCCCAGATCCTTACCGCGAAACATTGTTTGAGTTAAGTGAAATTTGATGCGATTGCCCTGCCCTTGCATGGTTATTGCTGCTTTGAGAGATAAAATGGCATAAAGTGTGCCCGAAAAATTCAGTTGCACATAAATCCACGGTTAAGAAAAATAGACTCAAGCGAGGCTTTAAATGGAAGCTGCATCCCAAACAGAATATTCTACAAAGCCTTCGGCGCACATCAAGCGGCGCGTCGGGTTTGCTCTGGTCGCCATTCTGCTTGTTGCGCTGGGCATCTGGTTCTGGCGCGCCAACAGCTCTGCGGCCAAGCCCAAGGGGGCTGGCGCAGTCCAGGTGGTGAGCGCCGTAGTGGCGCAAACCGATGTATCGGTCAGTCTTACGGCCAACGGCACGGTGTCGGCGCTGCAAACGGTTGAGGTGCGCCCGCAGATCAGCGCCACGATCAAAGCCGTGCACATTAAAGAAGGGCAGTTCGTGCGCAAGGGCGACCGGCTGTTCTCGCTTGATGCCCGCACCGAAGATGCCAACCTCAGCAAGAACGCCGCGCAGGTAGCCAAAGATCGCGTTGACCTGATGAACGCCGAGCGTAATTTCGAACGCCAGCGCGAGTTATTCAGGCAGGAGTATATTTCGCGTGCCGAATTTGAAGCCGCGCAAAACCAGATGGACGGATTGCGGGGCCAGCTTGAAGTCGATAGTGCGTCTCTGGATGCAAGCCGTGTGGCGCGCAGTTTCGGCGAAATCACCGCACCGATTACCGGGCGCACCGGAGCCATCGCGATCTATCCGGGAAGCCTGGTGCAACCGGGCGGCACCGCGCTGGGTGCCGCGCTGGTAAGCATCACGCAGATCGACCCGATCAACGTCAGCTTCACCTTGCCAGAACGCGAGCTTGTGGATTTGCAACAGGCGTTTGCCAAAGGCGAAGTGCCTGTCGGCGCGAAGCTGGATTTACCCGGTCAGCCATACCTGAAGGGGCGCCTTGCCTTTATTGACAATGCGGTGGATACCGCGAGCGGCACCATTCGCCTCAAGGCGGAATTCCCCAATCCGGGCCACCGCCTCTGGCCCGGCATGTTCGTCACGGTAACGCTTACGCCACGCACACTGGACGGTGCAGCCACGGTTCCGGTGCAGGCGGTGCAGACCGGGCCGGAAAAGAAATTCATTTACGTGATCGGGGAAGACCGCAAGGTGGCATCGCAGCCCGTCAACGTGCGTTTGATCCAGGACGGTATCGCCGTGATCGAGGGGGTCGCACCGGGTGCGCGTGTCGTCGTGGAAGGCGCGCAAAACCTCAGGCCGGGGAGTTTGGTGGTTGAGTCAGAAGACAGGCAAAGCCCAAGTACCAACAAGGGCGGCGCAAAACCCAACAATGCGGTTAAGCAATGAACCTTGAAAGCTCAATTGACGGGCCTGTAGGTGCGAATTCATTCGCACATGGCTCATTGTCAGTGCGAATAAATTCGCACCTACGAATGCGCCTCGATAGCATGAAGCCATTTAAAATTTGCCGCCAGCTACCGGATTGAGGATGAATATTTCCGAACTCTGTATCCGCCGCCCAATCATGACGGTGCTGCTGTCGGTCTCCGCTGTGCTGGCCGGTATCCTTGCCTACGGCGACATACCCATTGCCGCGCTGCCGAGCTACGACACGCCCACCATCTCGGTCAGCGCATCGCTGCCCGGTGCCAGCCCCGAGACCATGGCTTCTTCCGTGGCCGCGCCACTCGAGCGCCAATTCTCCACCATCTCCGGCCTCGCCGTGATCAGTTCGACGAGCACGCTGGGCAACACCTCGATCACGCTGGAATTCGATCAGAACCGCGATATAGATAGCGCCGCCATCGACGTGCAGGCGGCGTTGCTGCGCGCGCAACGCGCGCTACCGGCGGAGATGACCTCGCCGCCGTCCTATCGCAAGATCAACCCCGCCGACGCGCCGATCATTTTCCTCACCCTGACCTCGCCCTCGATGTCGCTTTCGGATTTGAACAGCTTCGCTGACGACCTCATTTCGCCGACACTATCCACGCTTCCCGGCGTGGCACAGGTAAACATCAACGGGCAGAAGAAATATGCCGTGCGCGTGCGCGTAAATCCGGAAGCGCTGGCGACGCGCAACCTGACCATAGACGACGTCGCTATCGCGCTGCGCAGCGCCAACGCAAATTCTCCGGTCGGCACGCTAGAAGGACCGCGCCAGACACTCATCATCCAGGCCAATCGGCAACTCGATAATGCCGCTGCATTTGCCAATCTGATCGTAGCCACTGCCCCAGGCGGCGCTCCGGTGCGGCTCGCCGATGTAGCGGTAGTCGAAGACAGCGTCGAATCAATAAAAACGGCAAGCTGGGCCAACGGCGAACGCGCCATCACGCTTTCGGTGCAGCGCCAGCCGGGCGCCAACACCGTTGCGACGGTGGATGCCATCAAGGCGGCGATGCACGGGCTTATCGCGCAAATGCCGTCATCGATCCAGTTCAAGCTGCGCAACGACCGCTCGGTGTCGATCCGCAATGCCATCCACGATGTGCAGGTCACGCTGGCGGTCACCGTCGCCCTGGTCGTGCTGGTGATTTTCCTGTTCCTGCGCAAGGCCACCGCCACCTTCATTCCGGCGCTGTCGCTGCCGATTTCGCTGCTGGGGACGGTGGCGCTGATGGCCGCCTTCGGCTACAGCCTGGACAACATCTCGCTGCTCGCGATCACGCTTGCGGTCGGGCTGGTGGTGGATGACGCCATCGTGATGCTGGAGAATATCGTGCGCCATGTCGAGAATGGCATGCCGCCGTTGCAGGCCGCACTGCAAGGATCGAAGGAGATGAGTTTTACCATCATTTCGATTTCCATTTCGCTGGTCGCGGTGTTCATCCCGATCTTCTTCATGCCCGGCGTGATCGGGCTGCTGTTCCATGAATTCGCCGC
>MGWP01000008.1 GCA_001801055.1 Gallionellales bacterium GWA2_55_18
GATGCGCAAACTTATTCATGTGGCGTTCGGGGTGCTCAAGTCGGGAAAAAACTTCGACCCCGCGTTGCATGGATGTTGACAGGGATAACAGTATCTACGAAATAGCACTTTCAATTTAGAAACGGATAATACATGAACAAATCAGGGCGCGATGAATCACGCCCCTACATGGCATCGTTTTGATAGATAATCGGAAAAGCCCAACAGGTTCACCGAAATACCCCGGTTTTCCCGTGCTGTTCAGAGTTTTGCTTGCCATCCAAGCTGTTATCTTGGCATTATATGCAACGAGTCAAAAATTGATGCGATGCGTGCATCGATCACTACAGGGGTGACACCATGTCAAAACCAGCCAATATCCGGTTAGTCAGCAACGGCAACGAGGAATATATCGCCGAGACGCAAGCCATTCAGGAAGCCAGGGCGCGCCTTGAGGCTGAAACAGAAGCGAGCCTTTCCGCACAGGCGCGTGCCCGTGCCGAAGCGCATGCGCGCGCGGTTGCCGAAGCGCGCGCGCGGACAGAAATGGATCTGGCTGCGCAGATTGAGTCCAACTGCCAGGATGTGGCGAGGCACGCCGAGATGGTGCGGGCCAAGCTGGAGGCAGAGAAAAAACTGGCCCGTGAGTTGCAGGAAAAATTGGCTTGCGAGCTGCGGCTTCAGGAAGAGAATCAGGCAAGGTTGCGTGCCGAACAGCAGGCGCAAGAAGAGCTGAACCAGCGTTTTCAGCATGAGCAAGTAGTGCGCGCTGCCGCCGAGAACAAAACCAAAATGGAACGCGAATTGGCGGCGTTGATTGAGCAGCAACGCAAAGCGGAACAAGATGCCCAGTTGCGCGCCGAAGCAGAAATCCATCACATGCAGATTGCTATCTCCGAAACCATGGCGCGCGCAGAGCGGGCTAGGGCGGAGCGCCTGGCAGCCGAGCAAGCGCAAAAGAATCACGCGGAAGAAAAACAGAGGCTCGAATTCCAGTTGCGGGACATGGCCATACTGCGGACGGAAAGTGAAGCCGAGGAAGTGCGCGCGATAAAAAGTCGAGCGGAAATAGAGCAACGCGAAATGGAGCAGAGGCACAGGCGTATCGAAGCCGAGCAGCGTGCCGCTCAGGCAGCGGATACTCGCGCCAGGATGGAGCAGGAATTTGCCAAGCTTGTTCTCGAAAAGGAATCGACAGACAAGGCTATCTCGCAAGCTGTTGAAGATAAGATCGGCAAAGAGCAACTGGTTGTCGCGCTGGCGGCTTCCAAGCTTAAAGCCGAGCAGGCTGCTGCCGAGGCCGCAGATGCAAGATCGCGCGCCGAGTCGCTTGCGCTGAATGAGATCGAGGCGCGGCTTGCCGCCTATCGCGATGCCGAGCAGGCCGCCCAGGCGCGTGCGGCTGCGGATCAAGCTGCCGCTGAGGCTGCCGTGCAACGCAAACTTACCGAGGATAAGGCGAGAACCGATGCCGAAGCGAGGGAACACAATGAACGCCTGGCTTTCGAGGCGGCAAAGAGGCACGCCGAAGCGGAGACCGTAGCGCTGGCGGCGGCTGAACGCAAACTCAAGGCAGAGCAGGAAGCTGCCGCATTGTTGCTGGCACAGGCCGATGTGGACAAGAAAATACTGCGCCAGCAAGAAGAAACCAATGCCTCGTTGCGCCAGTTCGAGCAAGAGGCGAAGGATCGGCTGGTTGCCGAAACCATGGCCAATCAGGCCGCCGCGCACAAGCTGCAGGCGGAGATGGATCTGGTTGTGCTCGCGCAACAGCGTGCCGAAGCGGAATTGAATGCCGCGCATGAGCTGGATCTGAAGTTGCAGGCGGAAACCCGTGAGATCGTTGCGGCAAATGAACGTGCTGCGGCATTACAAGAGGCGCGCCGCATTGCCGAACAAAATATCGAGACCGAGCAGCGCTCCCTTGCTATGCTTGAGGAGCGCATGGCCACCGAACAGCGCGCCATTGATGCGGGCAATGAGCGCATTGAACTCGAAAGGCAGGCCAAGGAAATGGCCGAAGTCACGGAAAAATTGAATGAGCAGGCTCTTCGGGACGCGCGCGACATGGTGCAGGCGGCCAGGCGCGCCATGAATATGGCCAAGGTTCGCGCGGAGACGGAAAGCAAAGCCCTCAAGATCGAGGAGGAGAAAATTCGTGCCGAGGCGCTCGCTACCGTCGCTTTCAGCAAGCAGATTGCCGAAGCTGAGCAGATGCGCGATTCGGCGATGGTGCGCGCGGAAAACATGGCGAAGCGTCGTGTCGAGGAAGAGCGCAAGGCTGCCGAAGCGGAGCAGGAACGGCTTCGTTGCGAAGCTCTGGCGGCTGTTGTCGCGCGCAAACGCAGCGAAACAGAGGAAAAGGCAGCCTTGGCCGCCAAACAGCGCGAACATATCGAAGCGCAGTTGCTTGAACATGAGCAACGCCATCTCGATCATGTGAACGAATTGCTGGCGCAAATTGCACAGCACCATTCGCTGGCGACTGACGCGGAGCAGATCATGTTGGAGCGTGTTGAAGAAGAGCGGCTGGCGGTGCGGGCAGAACAGGAGAAAGTTGCTGCTGAACAGGCTGCTCTGGACCGCGCCAAGGAAATCATTGAAACGGCAAAACGGCAGTGCGAAGAAATTGTGCTGACTGTTGCCGAGGCGACCGAGCAGCGTGTTGCAGAAGAACAGCGGGCTGCCCAGACGGAACAGGCGCGATTGCAAGCCGAGCAGGCTGCATACGAATCAGCCCGTGAAAGGGCTTGCCTTGCAGAGCGGGCCGAGCAGGTTGCCTTGCGCCAGCATGAAGAAGAAAAAGTGTTGCTGGCACAACAGCGGGCAAGACTGGAAATCGAACAGAAAGTGCTGGATGAAATTGAATTGAGGGTGAAATCCGATGAACAAGCCAATGCGGCACTGATTGAAAGGGAATCCATAGAGCGGCGCGCCCGAGAAGCGGCACAAAATAAGGCTGCATTGATAACAGAAAAAGTGCTGGTCGAGCAGCAGCATGCCGGGCTGGAGGAACTGGAAAATGCGCGGCTTCGCGCACAAATCGAGCATTCGCGCAACGCGATGGATTCGCTCCAGTTGATGGCGCGCCAACGCAGAAAAGAGAAAATCGTCAGGCTGGCAAAAGGCACCGGGCTGGTTTCTGCAGTGGCGGCACTTATCGGGCTTTCACTGTCGGTATTTCATACGCAGGAAACAGTTTCTGTGCAGCCTGCCGGGGCTAATCAGCCCATTCATTCCGCCATGAATCAGGCAGGCAAAAATGCGGTTGTAGCAGCACAGGTCGAATCGGCGAATGAGCAAGCTAAACCGGAATCGCATCTGGCTCTGGGCGATTTGAAAATGTCCGAACAACTTGATAAACATGATTAAACACAAATAGTTAATTCTAATTTGCGTTAAAAATAATAATAATTTCGTAGGGTGAGCTCCACGCACCATTACAAACTGGTGCGTAAAACGCACCTTACGTTATTCTTGCTTTTATCTCTAATTGGAATTACTTCAGACCAGCTTCCGCTGTGGTAGGCATAAACGGAAAGTGCTGCCATTGCCCGGCGTTGAAAAAACTTCGGCATATCCCCCGTGAGATGTGGCAATCCAGTTAATCAGGTAAAGGCCAAGGCCGGTTCCCCGTATCTTGCTCCCATGTTCTCCCCGGATAAACTTTTCGTTAAAAATTCGTTGCTGAAGCTCCGGTGCAATGCCAGCCCCTTGGTCGGTTACTTCGACGCATAGCATATTTGCATTATTTTGCACGATGCGCAGGTCGATATCGCTGTCCGGCGGTGAGTATTTGATGGCGTTGTCGATGAGATTGCCGATGGCAATGCTGATCAGATGCCAGTCCGCCGGAATCATGGCATCTCCGTCATATGGCATATAGCGGATGGGGCGGTCATGATTTGCCGCAAGCGTATCCGCAAGCTCCCCGCAGAAAATATTGAGGTCACCCACCTTCAAGTTCAGCTCATTGTCTTTCATGTTGATGCGGTCTTCGTCGAGAAATTTGTTCATCAGCAATGCAAGTTGCAGCACCGCCCCCATGATTTTCTCGATGCGCGGTTGCCAATCGGGTTGCTTGGTCTGCGCCAGCGCGTTCAACATTTGGGCGGTATTGCCGATCACCGCAATCGGGCTGCGGATTTCGTGCGCCATCAGGGATAACAGGTTAGCCTGGTTTTCACGGCTGTTTTTTTCCTGCTGGAGCGAAACTTCCAGCATTTCCTTGGCATCGCTGAGTTGTCGGGTGCGTTTATTGATTTCTTCTTCCATCCAGCTATGTGTCTTGTGGACAGCATGGCGCATGGCCTGAAATTGCACGGTCAGTTGCCCGATTTCGCCGCTGCCTTTCTCTGCCGGAGCACTCGCGTAATCGCCCTGGCGAATGCGGTCAGAGGCAGCGGTCAGCACCGCAACGGGTCGCAACACCAGCCTGCGCAGGGAAAATAACAGGATCATCATAAGGGCGAGCGAGACACCTCCAATCGCCAGCACGACTTCCAGAAAATCATGTTGTGGCAACAGGACAGACAGGTCTAGCAGGGTAACGCCGTACCACTCTGTTTCCGGCAACGCCACCATGCCGGCGAGATAGGGTTTTCCCCGGATATGCACGAATCTTGTCGCCACAGGCGAGTCGGCCAAATAGCGCTGGCCCTTGATATATACCGGTTTTTTCGTTGCGGGCGAGTTGCCATTTTCAAATTGACTGATGGCCTGCCTTACCCACATGCGGTCTTCAGAGTTGTCCAGCAACTGGTCGGTCGAATGTTTGTGGTCGGCAGGCTTGGCGATACTGGAAAAATCGATGTTGCCGGCATTGCGGTAAATCTGGATGGACGCGCTGCGGTCGATGAGAAGATTTGTTATACCGGATCGGGGTGCGTCGGCTTTGCTGGCAAAGACACCCATATCCAGACCTGTTCCCAGTACACCCAGCACCTTATCGCCATCGCGCAGCAGCACATTGACCCAAGCCTTGGTTACACCGAGATTCGGGTTGGCGTCCACATTGATATTGTAGTCTCCTGCACTTCCGACGGTGGCGTAGAACCAAGCATCCGCCGGTTTTGCCGGGTCGAGAGTAAAGCGCGGTTGCGTATTATCGGGGGATTGCCCACCCGCATCGTTATAATAATAATGCCCCGACCCGGCAATAGCCAAAAAATAGCTGCCGCCCTGAAAGCGCTGGCGGTACTTCTCCAGCTCGGCCTGCGCTTGCCGGTATAGTTGCGGGTTCCGTTCGTTCGCGGCCCACCGTTTGATAATGGCGTTATCGGCCATCTGGCGCGCCAGCGCCACTTCGCGGATGAGTGGTTGCAAGGTATGCGTTCTGTCGTAGAGTGCCTGCTCTTCGGCGAAACGCGCACCGATGCGCTCCACCATCCGTTCTGCGACGCTGTTGAATACAAACCAGATCGCCAGTGCAAAAAATAGCGACGATGCGCCAAAGATCAGCAGAAAACGGGCTTGCAAGCTTAACCGGGATAAAAATAGTTGCGTGCCATGCAGACGTTTGCGTAAATTGAACATAGAATTCAAATCCTGAGCCGGGGTGGACTTATGACACGCATTATCGTGGTAGAAGATGATATAGGGCAACTTGAAGAGCTGGTCTCTTTTCTCGAACATTCCGGCCATGAGGTGTGCGGCGCGATGAACGGCGACGAACTCGAAACCTGTTTGTCACAATTCAACCCGGAAATTGTGCTGCTGGACTATTGCCTGCCGGGAGAGACCGGTGCCACGCTGGCAAGGCGGTTGCGCGAGAGGCTCGGCACATCGATCGGTATCGTCATGGTTACGGCGCTTAACCGAGGAACTGACCGTATCGAGTGCCGCCTCGCGGGAGCAGATAATTATCTCGTCAAGCCGATCAATTTTGCCGAGTTGCTGGCGCTTATCGACAATATGTCCATGCGCCTCGATTCATCGCCGCAAGCGGAGCAGTCGTGGCAATTGTTGCTGGCGCGCTCCGAGTTGATGCCGCCCAGATCGCCCGCCATTCCGCTGACCAGTTGGGAGTTATCGTTGCTGCGGACAATGGCTGTCGCGGATAACCAGCAGGCAGATCGCGATACATTGATTAAGGCTCTGGGCAAGAACCCGTCCCACTATGATCCGCGTGCCCTCGAAACCTGCATGAGCCGGTTGCGGCGCAAACTGCCGGGTTTGGATAACGGCAGCAACCCCCTGCAAACAGTGCGCGGCGTAGGTTACAAATTTATCCGCCCGCTGGTTGTAGTGCGGTAACGTTCTTGCAGATGTTTAGGTTGGGTTAGCGGCAGGAAACAACAAGTGCTTTTCACGTTTGCCTCCTCTCCCGCAGGCGGGAGAGGATTGAGGTGAGGGGCATCGCGTAACCCAACAAACCCAGTTTTCAACATCGGCATTTGGATGCCAGGTCAAAAGCTCTTCGGCTGGCGTAATGATTGTGCTTGTTGGGTTACGGCCAAAAACCGCGCCTAACCCAACCTACATGACTTGTTTCAGACATCCTGAAGCTCTCCGAGAGGACATGAGCGCGCGGTAAACTGTCAGCATTTGTCAGCTTGTTGTCGGTATTTGTCAGCCTTTAACCCTTTATTTTCGATAATCTTATGCGAGTTGCGCATCTGTGCTTATCGCTTGAGGTAAGCCTGTGCAGCACAATAAAGAAAATAAAATGGTTGAAATAGACATCAAAAGTGGCATGAATAGTGCGGGGGGGGTAATGCAAGTCCGGGAAAATTTAACTCGGCTCTTTCTATGCGCAGTCAAAAAGGGATACGCAATAAAAAAGGTGGATAAAACCCCCGATTACTCACACAGCTTTACCTCCCAGTCGGAACAATTTTACCGCACTCGCCGCAGTCAAAATCACAACCGAATATTTGTTGATGTTGAAACAGAAATGTTTTGGATAAGGAAAGCTTTGCCCAAAAACCACCGGAGAATAGTATGCCTCTGAGCCATTCTCAGCCAAGCGAGCGTAGATTGGTGGCACGCCTCCCGCATTTCGCTACGCTTCATACGGGCTACTGTTGCTACACGGCACAGCCAGCGCCTTGTACTGCATCGATATGGTGTCTAGTAAGCCAGGATGGTTCTCCGAGTCAAGTAGGGCGAGCACATTTTTGTGCCCACCAAGCTGTGCAGTCTATGCCGTTGAATGAACGTACCAAGACAGCCAATAAACCGGTCGTGCTGAAATAGGGAGATTGCAATGCGTAGAGTTATTTTTCTGCTGCTGATGATGGTCGCAAGCAATAGTGCGGTGGCGGTGTGGGTTAAGGTTAGCGAAGATGCAAATCTAACTGTCTATGCCGACCCGAAAATTATTCGTGAAGCTGACAACAGGGTAAAGCTGTGGTGGGTGATCGACTTCAAGACGGTTCAAACAAACGATGACGAAATATATCTGTCATCAAGGAAGCAATATGAATTCGACTGCAAGGAAGAGAAATATCGTTCACTTTCTTTCTCCAAGCACTCTGAAAAAATGGCTAAAGGAAATGTGGTTTATAGCAGTTCAAAAAATGGAGAATGGAGAGGAGTCCCGCCTAACACCAATGGGAAACTTCTGTTGAAATTCGCCTGTGGGGAGATGTAGATTTTAAGCCTGGTATGGTGGGCACAAAAGCGCACCCACCATATGGTAGCTGAGGGAAGCTATAGGATTTATTGACGGATTAACAATGTGTGAGCGCAGATAAATATAACTATAAATAAATGGGGGGCGATGATGAATAATATGAAACTTAGTACCCGGTTGGTGTTCCTGGTAGCAGCGTTACTGGCGTTATCGGCGGTGATCGGCGGGGTGGGGCTGTTTGTTTCCGGCAAGACCAATAACGCGCTGGAAGAGGTGTTCGAATATAAGGTGACCCCCATCGTGTCATTGAACAGCATCACCAGAACCAACCTGAGCAACCGGCTTGCTATCGCCAAGGCGGTTGTCCAGCCCGAGGATATGGCGAAACATCTTCAGAAGATAGCGGATAACAAGGCAGAAATTGACAAGGCGTGGCCAGTTTTCCTGGCTTCATTGACCGACGAGGAAGATAGAGTTCTGGCGGCAAAATTTACCGACGTGCGGACCCGTTTTGTCGAAGAGGGCATCAAGCCTGCCATGGCCGCGATGCGCGCCAATAATGTGGCGGAAGTCAAACGGATAATAGTGGAGCATATTGCCCCGTTGGAAGCTTCGTTGGACGAAACACTGAATGCGCTGGTCGAAATGGAAGCGAGAGATGCCAAAAAATTACACGATGAATCGGAGGCCACCTTCAAAACCATGCGCATGGTTTCCATCGCGCTGCTGCTGCTCGGTGCGGTATTGGGCAGTTTGATGGGGTTTGCCATTATCCGCTCGGTGCTGCGCCAATTGGGCGGCGACCCGAAAGACGTCGCGCAGGTGGTGAACATCATGGCATCGGGCAATTTCTCGTTGCAGCCAAGCACATTGCCGGTGTCTGGCAGCCTGTTGGCGAATACCTATGCGATGCAATCGCAGTTGCGCGGCATGATAACGGCGGTGAAAGAGCAAGCCCATCAGGTGGGCGACATGGCGCGCAACCTCGCCGTATCCGCCAAGCAAATCGCCGTAAACGTCAATCACGAATCGGATGCGGTGAGCAGTATGGCTGCGGCCATCGAAGAGCTGAGCGTATCCACCACGCACATCAGCGATCAGGGCGGCAACGCCAAGCGCATCGCCAACGATTCGCGCAGCAATGCCGAGCAAGGTGCACAGGTAGTGAACAAGACCGTAACCGGCCTGTTGGCGACCGCGCAGGAAATCGAGACCGCCTCTGGCGAAGTGTCGCGCCTGGGTGAAGATGCCTCGCGTATCAGCGATATAGTGAAAGTCATCAAGGAAATTGCCGACCAGACCAATCTGCTGGCGTTGAATGCCGCGATTGAAGCGGCGCGCGCAGGCGAGCAGGGGCGTGGCTTTGCTGTGGTGGCGGATGAAGTGCGCAAGCTCGCCGAGCGCACCGCCAATGCCACTAATGAAATTAACCAGATGTCGGCCAAGATCGGCGAGGTGGCCAATCACGCGCTGGGCAGTATGGGCAAGGTGGTGGAAACTACCCGTGAAGGGGTGGCGGATGCCGAGACCGCGCAAGGTTCAATTACCGGTATCCAGAGAAGTTTTGGCGAAGTGGCGAAAGTGATAGACGATATTTCCGCGTCGCTGGCCGAGCAGAATGTTGCCGCCAATGATTTGGCGAAGAGCACCGAGCGCGTTGCGGCCATGTCTGAAGAAAATGCCGGTGCGGCGCAGAGCTTGCTGGAGCTGGCGAATGCGCTGGAAAGCAGGGCCGCGCAGGTGAGAGGTGCGGTGGAAGTGTTCAAGGTGTAGATGATGAAGTAGGTCGGGCTATGCCCGACATGGTGTACCCACCCTACGGCTCTCTATTGAAATTCGCCTGTGGGGCGGCATAGATTTTCCGCAAGGAGGCATGATGGCCATCAAATGGACAAAAGAGTTGAGTGTCGGGAACGAAGTTATCGATTCAGAACACATGAATTTGATCGGCTTGACTAACGACGTAGTGCATGCAATCCTGAAAAGGGACTGTGCCGCCTTGGCGCAAGCGTTTGAGATGCTTGAAGACCGGCTGCATGTCCATTTTGTGAACGAAGAAAAAATTGCGCTGGCGACCGAATTCGATTACTCCAAACACAAACAGGCGCAACTATATTCGCTGAAGGAACTTCGGCATATGCGCGATGAGTTGTTGGCCAAAAATTGTGTATGGGGCGATGGCACAGTGGATC
>MGWP01000009.1 GCA_001801055.1 Gallionellales bacterium GWA2_55_18
CCCGCTTGCCACCGAGGTCGAGTCGTTCCGTCCGCGCGCGCAGCAGCGCGAGATGGCGCTGGCGGTGGCCGAGGCGATCCGCGATAACGCGATTCTGGTCGTGGAAGCCGGTACCGGCACCGGCAAGACGTTCGCCTATCTGGTTCCCGCGCTGCTCAACGGCGGCAAGGTGATCATCTCGACCGGCACCAAGAATTTGCAGGATCAGTTATTTCAAAAAGACCTGCCGATGGTGCGCGATGCGCTGAAGGCGCCGGTTTCGGTGGCGTTGCTCAAGGGGCGCGCCAACTATGTGTGCCACTACCATCTGGAGCGCGCGCAATCGGATGGCTTGTTCAAGACGCGCGAGGACATCAAGCATCTGGGCAAGATCAAGCAATACGCCAAGGTCAGCGATTCCGGCGACAAGAGCGGGCTGGCCGACGTGCCGGAGAACGCGCCAATCTGGATGCAGGTCACCTCGACGCGCGACAACTGCCTCGGACAGGAATGCCCGCAGCACAAGGAATGCTTCGTGCTCAAGGCGCGCTCCGAGGCGATGAAGGCGGATATCGTGGTGGTGAACCATCACCTGTTCTTTGCCGACGTGATGCTGCGCGACGAGGGCGTGGCGGAACTGTTGCCCGCGTGCAACACGGTGATTTTCGACGAAGCGCACCAGTTGCCGGAGACCGCCAGCCTGTTCTTCGGCGAGAGCCTGTCCACCACGCTGTTGCTCGATCTCGCCACGGATACGCGCCTCGAAGCGGCGGCTGCGGCCAAGGATTTTGCGCCGCTGCCGAAGGCTGCCGACGAACTGGACAAGGCCGCGCGCGACTTGCGGCTGGTGTTCAAGAAGGAAGGGCGGCTGCCCGTGCTCGCGACGGAGGATTTCAAGGAATTCGCGCCCGCGCTGAAGACGCTGGGCGAGAAGCTGGCGCAACTTTCCGGTCTGCTGGAAAAGCAGGCGGAGCGCAGCGAAGGGCTGGAGAATTGCTGGCAGCGCGCGCAGGCTTTGGCGCAGCAGTTGAAGCAGTGGATGGCTGAACCACCCTCTCCCCAGCCCTCTCCCGTAAACGGGAGAGGGAGTAATAGCTCCCCTCTCCCGCAGGCGGGAGAGGGGCTGGGGGAGAGGGTGGAAGATGGTTTTGTTAGATGGCTTGAAATCTTCCATCACTCGCTGCAACTCAACACCACGCCGTTATCTATCGCGGAGATTTTCGAGAAGCAGATCGGCGGCAGTGCGCGCGCATGGATTTTCACTTCCGCGACGCTGGCGGTGAAGCAGGATTTTTCGCATTACCAGGGCGAAATGGGCTTGCTCAAGGCGAAGACCGCGTGCTGGGACAGCCCGTTCAATTACGCCGAGCAGGCACTGCTGTATGTGCCGCAAAACCTGCCGGAGCCGAACAGCGACGGCTACACCGAGGCGGTGGTGCAGGCCGCGCTGCCGCTGATCGGGGCCAGCAAGGGACGCGCGTTTTTCCTGTTCACCAGCCTGCGCGCGATGCAGCGCGCCCACGACATCCTGCAAGCCGAATTCGACCGGCGCGGCTGGGACTACCCGCTGCTGTTGCAGGGTGAAGGTTCGCGCAGCGAGTTGCTGACGCGCTTCCGCTCGTTGGGCAACGCGGTGCTGCTCGGCAGCCAGTCGTTCTGGGAAGGTGTGGACGTGCGCGGCGAAGCCTTATCATTGGTTATCATCGACAAGCTGCCGTTCGCCCCGCCGGACGATCCGGTGTTGGCGGCGCGCATCGCGCAACTCAACAAACAGGGGCGCAACGCGTTCATGGAATACCAGTTGCCGCGCACCATCATCACGTTGAAACAAGGCGCGGGAAGATTGATCCGCGATGAAACCGATCGGGGCGTGCTGATGATTTGTGACCCGCGCATCATCGGCAAGCACTACGGCAAGCGCATCTGGCAAAGCCTGCCGCCATTCAAGCGCACCAGGGATGAAAAGGTGGCGGTGGAGTTTTTTAACGGGGCTATGTCAACCAGCAGCCCATCACCTGATTGAATTGTAGGAGCGGGAGCATGTCCTGAGCCTGTCGAAGCGGCTTGCGAACATTTCCAATATCGCGGGCGTGGCCCGCTCCTACATTTATTTTTATTGCCCCAGCAGATTCACCAGCCCGTCCAGCCCGACAAAATTCAGCGCATAGCTGGCCTGCTCGCGCACCACCGGCTTGGCGTGGTAGGCGATGCTGACACCCGCCTGCGCCATCATTTTCAGGTCGTTTGCGCCGTCGCCCATGGCGATGACCTGTTCCGGCTTGAGTCCCAGCTCCGCGCGAATTTTTACCAGCCAGTCGGCCTTGCCTTGTGCGTCAAAGATTTTCCCCAGCACCTTGCCGGTGAGCTTGCCGCCCACAATTTCCAGCGTGTTGGCGTGGGTAAAATCAAGCCCCAGCCTCGGCTTGAGGCGCTCGGTGAAAAACAGGAAGCCGCCGGACACCAGCAGTATTTTGATGCCCTGCGCATGCAGGGCTTCGAGCATGGTTTCAGCGCCGGGCGAGAGCCGCAGGCGTTCGTCGTACACCCGCTGCAGGGCGCTCTCGTCCAATCCTTCCAGCAGCGCCACACGGCGACGTAGACTTTCGGCGAAATCGATTTCGCCACGCATCGCCGATTCGGTAATTGCCGCGACCTGCGGTTTGAGCCCCTGCATGTCGGCAATCTCGTCGATGCATTCGATGGTGATCAAGGTGGAATCCATGTCAGTCACCAACAGCCCGAAATCCTTCAGTGAGCGGCCACGCGGCACAAAGCCGTAATCCAGTTGATGTTCGAAACAGTAGCGCGCAATGTCGGGGTGCGCCTGCGCTTCGGTGAGGCGGTAGGCATACTCGGCGATCTGTTCGCGCTGCTTGGCCTGCGCCAATCCGGCGAGGTGGATCAAGTGAACAGCGGCGATAGAGTGGGTAGCCTGGATGACAAGGTTCATGAATTTGTTCCGTGATGTAAAAATAGGCGGTGCCGTTTTGGCTGGCGGCAATTATCCGTCATTTCAGCCGGATTTTCCTGCCGTGTACATTTGAAAGTCAAGGTCTTGCACTCTCTTGGGAGCGCGGGCATCTTGCCCGCATTATGATCATAGATCATGTAAACCTGCGGGCAAGATGCCCGCGCTCCAAAAAACCGTTAATTATTCTGCGAACTTTGATCGACCAACACCTTCAAATGCACCCTTTCCTGCCCGATAAAAAGACTAAAGTGAGTCGGCGCGGTAAACTACCTAAAATTGCCAATGAGTGAGGATGGTCCCATGAAAATTACTAGCTGTTTTGCCATTATCGTCGCCATGCTATTTGCCTCCGCAGCCGAAGCGCAGCAAACCATCAATGGCTGCCTGATCAAACGCAGAACCAGTTGCCCCGGCGCCAATCTCGCCGGTATGGATTTGACCAAGTCAAATTTATCCAATGCCGATCTGTCGAGCGCCAATCTATCCGGCGCCAACCTGAGCGCCGATAAGATCGCCGATACCAACCTGACCAAGGCAAACCTGTCCGGCGCCAACCTCACAGGAACCATTCTTTCCGGAACCTACCTGAACAGCGCAAATTTATCACGCGCCACCCTTGATAAGGCCGACCTGTCGCAAGCCACCCTGCCGGATGCCAATCTCAGGGAGGCCAGCCTTGCGGGCACCAACTTATCCATGACCAATCTCAAGGGAGCCGACCTGACCGGCGCCAACGCGAAGGGTGCGATATTCATCATGTCCAGCCTGACCAATGCCAACCTCACCCGCGCAGACCTTACGGAAGCCACGCTGGTCGGCACCGATTTGCGCAATGCTATTTTGGTCGGCACAAAATTCTGCAAAACCACCATGCCGGACAGGAGTGTCAATAACAGCGGCTGCCCAAAATAAACCCGGATAACTTCAGGGTTTTCCCGCACATTTATTTCGACCAGTCATGTTTCATTGACCGTTGTTCTTTTCGCGGGTAGGATTGCGCACTTTTTGCAGTTAATGGGCTAGTACAATGCGCCGAAAATTAGTTGCCGGAAATTGGAAAATGTACGGGGGTCTAGCCCGGAATGCCGAGTTGCTGGATGCCGTGCGTAGCGGCATGGATCAAATCCTGGGTGTTGATTGCGCGGTTTGCGTGCCGTTTCCGTATCTGTCTCAGGCGCAGCAAAAACTGTCCGGCAGCAGCGTCAAATGGGGCGCGCAGAATGTCCACCAGTCAGAAAAGGGGGCATTCACCGGCGAAGTGTCCGCAACGATGTTGCGCGACTTCGGTTGCAGCTATGCAATTGTCGGGCACTCCGAGCGTCGCGCTTATTTTGGCGAGGATAGCCGTCTGGTGGCCGAGAAGTTTTTGGCGGCGCAGCAGGCGGGCATTACCCCTATTTTGTGTGTGGGTGAAACGCTGGAACAGCGTGAAAACGGAATTACCGAAAGTGTGGTTGCCGGACAATTGGATGCACTGATCCAACTGGGTGGCGTGCAGGCATTGCAAAACGGGGTGGTAGCGTACGAGCCGGTGTGGGCTATCGGCACCGGCAAAACCGCCACTTCGGAGCAGGCGCAAGCGATCCATGCGTTTATCCGCCAGCGGGTTGCTTCCCTTGATAGTCAAGTTGCCGCGAAGTTAGGTATACTCTATGGTGGCAGTGTAAAGGCGAATAACGCGGCAGAGTTGTTTGCGATGCCGGATATTGATGGCGGCTTGATCGGCGGCGCTGCTCTTGTGGCGGATGATTTTCTGGCGATCTGCCGCGCGGGTGCACGGACATAAGGTTTTTCGTTTTGGATTAGATTTGTTTTTTTGGAGTTGTGTGTGGAAACATTAGTTTGGGTAGTACACGTTATAACGGCTGTGGTGTTAATCGGGCTGGTGCTGATGCAGCACGGCAAGGGTGCCGACATGGGTGCGGCATTTGGCACCGGTTCGGCAGGCAGTCTGTTCGGTTCCAGCGGTTCCGCGAATTTTCTCAGCCGTAGCACGGCAGTCGCTGCGACACTGTTCTTTATTACCAGTTTGGCGCTGACTTATATATATGCTCACCCCGCGCAGCAGCAGGGGGTAATGGATAAAGTGAAGCCAGTCGCCACCCAAGCGGCTCCGGCTGCGCCTAGCCCTGCCGACGACTCGAAGTCCAGGGAGATTCCAAAATAATTTTTGCCCCGAGATAATTTTGCAGCAGCATTGCGGTTGTGGTGGAATTGGTAGACACGCTAGCTTGAGGGGCTAGTGCTCGCAAGAGCGTGGGAGTTCGAGTCTCCCCATCCGCACCATTCATTAGTATCAGGCGATTTCATCAAGTTTCAGTAGAATCGTTAAAGCCCTTAAATACTGATAGTTAATTAAATTTGAGTATCAGTTAGTGTCAGGAGTTATCTTGACATCTCAAGGGTTTTTAGTAGTACGGCTGGTAACAGAGAATCTCTTGTTACCAAAAAATGCCAAAGCAAGTTCCACCCCTTACCAGCACTCAGATTAAGAATGTTAGGCCATCAGCTAAACCATCGACGATGTTTGATGGAATGGAAGCTGGTTTGCACCTCTTGGTTTAGCCCAATGGTACCCCCCCTTCCGCCTTATAAAGTCCATATTGGTGGTAAAGACCGCCGTCAGACACTTGGTACATCGCTGGCGGGGCTGTTGGTGACAGCCGGTGCTGGGGTGGGTATGGACTCTGGCCTACCTGATTTCAGGGATAAAATGATGTGTTAGCGCCGACATCAGCGTCTTGGCTAAACATAGTTGTAGCCAAGGTGCCTTGTGACTGTCAGCTATGAGCCTAAAAAACGCAGTTGAAGCCACTTAAATTGACTGCGAGCCATGTGGATAGTGGCTCTTGAAGGTTTTAATGGCTTCTCCAAACAGGTGAGATTAGTACGAATAGCATGGGCAGGCTGTAAACCTCGCCTTTGCTTGCCTCCAGCCGATTCATGGCAAACGCGGAGCAGTTGATTTTTTGACGCAAACGCATGCCAGTATTGAGTTGCAGCTATTTTTAACAAAAATTTCAACTGCGTTTTTTAGGATGAGACAGATTGGAGCCAATCACGAATAGCAGCTTCCAAGCAGTCTGATAGAATTACCTGAGAGAAAAACTCCAGTGACTACTTTCGCACGGTGAGTTTTGCGAGTCGAATGGCCGCAGTGTGCCAACAGTGGCTTTAGTTGTCTCAGCTTATGAGGAGAAGGTTTATGTATACACGCAAGAATGCAGCAATGCCGCTCGCCTCCGCGCTTCTTGTTTTGTCGCTATCAAGTTGGATGCCAGCAGTGCATGCTGAAGCCGAAATGAAACCCGGCAAAGTATTCAGAGACTGCCTGGATTGTCCCGAGATGGTCATCCTTCCGCCTGGTAGTTTCAACATGGGCTCAAGCAAAGGAGGCCATGAAAGCCCCGCCCACAGCGTCACAATCGGTAAGCCATTCGCCATCGGTAAAACCGAAGTTACCCAAGGCCAATGGAAAGCGGTTATGGGCAACAACCCCAGCGACTTTGACAACTGCGGCGGCACTTGTCCGGTAGAAAATGTAAGCTGGTACGATGCCAAAGAATTCATCCAGAGACTCAACAGCAAGACCGGCAAGCAATACCGCCTGCCGAGCGAGGCCGAATGGGAATATGCCTGCCGCGCCGGAGGGCGGCAGGAATACTGCGGCAGCGACAGTCTGGACAGCGTCGGCTGGTATGGCGCATATGCAACGCCGGTGGGGAATAGCGCCAAGACGACCAACCGGGTAGCGACCAAACAGGCGAATGCCTTCGGCCTGTATGACATGAGCGGCAACGTCTTTGAATGGGTGGAGGATAGTTACCACGACAGCTATAATGGCGCTCCGACTGATGGCAGCGCTTGGTCGGGAGATGGCGCGAAGCGCGTGCTTCGCGGCGGCTCGTGGTTCAGCGTCCCGAGTCTCGCGCGCTCCGTCGTCCGCATCAACGTCACACCTGCGTACCGGGACTACGACGACGGTTTCCGGGTGGCGAGAACGCTCCCGTAACGTAGTGTAGTGAAGCGAAGAGCAGAGCAGAGCAGAGCAGAGCAGAGCAGAGCAGAGCAGAGCAGAGCAGAGCAGAGCAGAGCAGAGAGTCTTGCCCCTTGCTTCTTTACCCTTTGTTATATTTACGAGGCTTGGGAAAAGATAACTGTTTTTGGGGATGAGGGTGTAGTCATCTCGCGATTTTTTGACAACTTATCTCATGCATGTTGAATATCTGCTTCGGAGAATATTTTGAATGTATCCTAATTGTGTCGGGTATGAAAATTTACCACACAACAGAATTGGCAAAGCCTCAACCCATCCTTCTTTAAAAAGCGGAGGTTGAGCAGGCAAAACAGAGATATAACTAGGCTATACAACCAAAAGAAGCTGATTTTCATAGAAAAGTACCATGGTCGATGCGGCTGCTCATTATGAGAGCGGGAGCGCATGAGCAAGGTGGACTTCCAGCGATGTATCGAGCTGATTTTTTTCGCCACGGGATTGTTGGTGACAGCAGGTGCTTGGGATGGGTGTCGGCTCCGGGCTGCCTGATTTTAGAGGTAATGATGGGCTTTGGAAGCATTACCCCGCGCTTGGAAGGCAGGAAAAACACTACACTAGCAAAAAAATTGCTAAAAAATGTAGCCTTAGCTACTATTCATCATGTAAGCTCTTTCTGGGAGCACTTAAAATGTTGCATGTGGGATAGCTAATCTGGTTTCTATTCTGTAATAGCTTTATTAAGTTGCTTTCTTAAAGAGAAATTTACAGTATGATTTGCGAGCTTAGTTTTTTTTGTTACCAAAAACATTTGCTGATTGCAGAAAATATTATAAATTGAGTGTGCGTAATGCTTGTTGAACAAAATCCTATAGTTCAATAAAGTGAAAAAAGTGACCTCGTAAGGCAGTCATGACACCAAAACGGGCAAAGGATGGTAACAGGGTTGGTAACTGAAACCCTGGTTACCAAAAAAATTAAAGGTTTATCATGAAGTTGTGGTGCTGTTAGGGTTTCACCATCGCACTAGTATAAAAATAGCAAGTCGGCACAAAAGATTGTCGGCATAATAATAAAAACAAAAAAAACGATTAAAAAACGATTCTGGGTAAACCCACGAATCACGGCAGGCAAAGGGGAGGAAGCTCAATGTTGGAAAATTATTTTCCGGTGCTGTTGTTCATCTTTATTGGCATCGCGATGGGCGTGGCTCCTGTAGTGCTGGGCAAGCTGGTATCGCCCCATCGCCCCAATAGCAAGAAAAATTCTCCCTATGAATGCGGTTTTGAAGCATTCGAAGACGCGCGCATGAAATTCGATGTGCGCTATTACCTCGTCGCCATCCTGTTCATCCTGTTCGATCTTGAAATCGCCTTTCTTTTCCCCTGGGCGATCGTGCTCAAGGAAATCGGCACCTTCGGTTTTGTTTCCATGATGATTTTTCTGGCTATCCTCGTGGTCGGCTTTATCTACGAATGGATGAAAGGGGCCCTGGAATGGGAATAGAGGGTATTCTGGAAAAGGGTGTCGTCACCACGACGCTCGACACCATCATCAATTACACCCGCACCGGGTCGCTGTGGCCGATGACTTTCGGGCTGGCTTGTTGCGCGGTGGAGATGATGCATGCCGGCGCGGCGCGCTATGATCTGGATCGTTTCGGCGTGGTGTTCCGCCCCAGCCCGCGCCAGTCTGACGTGATGGTGGTGGCGGGCACGTTGTGCAACAAGATGGCACCGGCGTTGCGCAAGGTCTATGAGCAGATGGCCGAACCGCGCTGGGTGATTTCGATGGGCTCCTGCGCCAATGGCGGTGGCTATTACCACTATTCCTACTCGGTGGTGCGCGGCTGTGACCGCATCGTGCCGGTGGACGTGTATGTGCCGGGTTGCCCGCCGACAGCCGAGGCGCTGTTGTATGGCGTCATCCAGTTGCAAAACAAGATCAAACGAACCAATACCATTGCGCGTTAATGAAAACTCGCGCAGCGAGACAGGATCACTCTCTCCCGCTTGCGGGGGAGAGCTAGGAGAGGGGGAACGGGCATGACAAATTATTTGAATAAGGGCGGCATATATTGCCGTGCCCGTTAGGGTTAACTATGGCTGCTGATTTAAGTGCGTTGCGTACTAGCCTGACGGGTTTGCTTGGCGACAAGCTGGCCGGGGCGGAGGAAAGGCTGGGCGAGTTGACCGTGGTGGTCAAGGCTGCCGGGATGCTGGATGCGCTGAAGCGCCTGCGCGATGCGGCGGGCTTCGAGCAGATGATCGACCTGTGCGGTGTGGATTATTCCACTTATGGCGACGGTGCCAAAGAAAGCAATCGCGAAGGGCGGCGCTTCGCCATCGTCTATCACCTGTTGTCGGTGGCGCATAACGTGCGCTTGCGGGTACGCATCTTTGCCGGGGAAGACGACTTCCCGGTGCTGGAATCCGTGACGGATATCTGGCCTTGCGCCAACTGGTACGAGCGCGAAGCCTTCGATCTGTATGGCATCGTGTTCACCGGGCATCCGGACCTGCGCCGCATCCTGACCGACTATGGCTTTGTCGGCAACCCGTTCCGCAAGGATTTCCCGCTGTCCGGCCATGTGGAAATGCGCTACGACCCGGAACAGCAACGTGTCATATATCAGCCGGTATCGGTCGAGCCGCGCGAAGTGACGCCGCGCATCATGCGCGAAGAAAACTACGGTTGTAACTGAGGATGTAGTCATGGCGGAAATAAAAAACTACACAATGAATTTTGGCCCGCAGCATCCCTCTGCGCACGGCGTGTTGCGCCTGGTGCTGGAGCTGGACGGCGAAGTCATCGAGCGCGCCGACCCGCACATCGGGCTGTTGCACCGCGCCACCGAGAAGCTGGCCGAGCACAAGACCTACCTGCAATGCCTGCCCTACATGGATCGGCTCGATTACGTTTCGATGCTGAGCAACGAGCATGCCTATGTGCTGGCGGTCGAAAAGTTGGCGGGCATCGAGGTGCCGTTGCGCGCCCAGTATATCCGCGTGATGTATGACGAAATTACCCGCATCCTGAACCATCTGTTATGGTTGGGTGCACATGGGCTGGATATCGGCGCGATGACCGTGTTCCTGTACTGCTTCCGCGAACGCGAGGATTTGTTCGACGCTTATGAGGCGGTTTCCGGCGCGCGCATGCACGCGGCCTACTATCGTCCGGGCGGCGTGTATCGCGACCTGCCGGACACCATGCCGCAATACCAGGTATCGAAGATCCACAACGCCGCAGCGGTAAAGAGACTCAACGAAAACCGCCAGGGTTCGCTGCTCGATTTCCTGGAAGATTTCACCAAGCGCTTCCCAACCTACATCGATGAATATGAAACGCTGCTGACCGACAACCGCATCTGGAAACAGCGCACCGTCGGCATCGGCGTGGTCACCCCGGAGCGCGCTTTGGCGCTGGGTTTTACCGGCGCGATGCTGCGCGGTTCGGGAGTGGAATGGGATTTGCGCAAGAAACAGCCTTATGATGCCTATGACCGCCTCGACTTCGATATCCCGGTCGGAACCAATGGCGACTCCTATGACCGTTATCTGGTGCGCGTCGAGGAGTTGCGCCAGTCCAATCGCATCATCAAGCAATGTATCGCTTGGCTGCGCGACAACCCCGGCCCGGTGATTACCGATAATTTCAAGTTTGCGCCGCCCAAACGCGAAGCGATGAAGCAGAATATGGAAGAGCTGATCCATCACTTCAAGCTGTTCACCGAAGGGATGCATGTGCCGGTCGGCGAGGCCTACGCGGCGGTGGAGCATCCCAAGGGCGAATTCGGCATTTACCTGATTTCCGACGGCGCGAACAAACCTTATCGCATGAAGATACGCGCGCCGGGCTTCGCCCATATGGGCGGGTTGGACGAGATGGTGCGCGGCCACATGATCGCGGACGTGGTGACCATTCTCGGCACGCAGGACATTGTTTTTGGTGAGGTAGACCGCTAATGTTATCCGAACAAATACAAACCAGAATCAATCGCGAGTTGAAGAAGTATCCGGCAGACCAGAAGCAGTCTGCGGTGATGGCCGCGTTGCGTTTCGTGCAGGACGAAAAGGGCTGGATTGCCGCCGATGACATGGCGGATGTCGCTGCTTACCTCGGGATGCCGAAAATGGCGGTATATGAGGTGGCGACCTTTTATCACATGTACAACCTCAAGCCGATGGGCAAACATACCATCACCGTGTGCACCAACCTGCCCTGCACGCTGGGCGGATCGGAAGACACCGTGGCTTACCTTAAATCAAAGCTGGGTATCGGCTTGGGCGAAGTAACGGCGGACGGGAAGTACGGCCTGCGCGAAGGCGAATGCATGGGGGCCTGCAAGGATGCGCCGCTGTTTACCGTGGACAACAAAAAACTTTGCGGCCGTTTGGATAAAGAGAAGATCGATCAAATTTTGGCGGGATTGGATAAATCATGAGAGGGCCAGATAATTTTATGAAAGGCTCAGGTAAATTATGAGAGGCCCGGTCATTCTCACCACGATGGATTTCGACCAGCCTTGGACGCTGGAAAACTATCTCAAGGTCGGCGGTTACCAGGCATTGCGCAAGGTGCTGACCGAAAAAATGTCGCCCGACTCGATCATCGCCGAGGTCAAGCTGTCCGCGTTGCGCGGGCGCGGCGGGGCGGGTTTCCCGACCGGGCTTAAGTGGAGTTTCATGCCCAAAAATTACGATGGCGACAAGTACATCGTGTGCAATTCGGATGAAGGCGAACCGGGCACTTGCAAGGACTGGGACATCCTGCGTTACAACCCGCATTTGCTCATCGAGGGCATGGCGATCGGTGCCTATGCGATGGGGGTCAAGACCGGTTACAACTACATACACGGCGAAATCTTCGAAGCCTACGAGCGTATGGAAGAAGCATGTGAAATCGCGCGTGCCGCCGGATATCTGGGCGACAACATTCTGGGTACGGACTTCTGCTTCGACTTGCACAACCATCTGGGTTACGGCGCCTACATCTGCGGCGAAGAAACCGCCTTGCTGGAATCCATCGAAGGCAAGAAAGGCCAGCCGCGTTTCAAGCCGCCCTTCCCCGCGACCTTCGGCCTGTACGGCAAACCGACCACCATCAACAACACCGAAACCTTTTCCAGCATCCCCTATATCATCCGCGAGGGCGGGCAGAAATTTCTGGAGTTGGGCAAGCCCAACAACGGCGGAACCAAGCTGTTTTCCGTATCCGGTCATGTGAACAATCCCGGCAATTTCGAGATACCGATGGGCACGCCGTTCAGCGAACTGTTGGAAATGGCCGGCGGGGTACGCAACGGGCACAAGCTCAAAGCGGTGATTCCGGGCGGGTCGTCGATGCCGGTGTTGCCAGCCGAGATCATGATGGGGCTGACCATGGACTATGACACCATTCAAAAAGCCGGTTCCGGCTTGGGCAGCGGCGCGGTGATCGTGATGGACGAGACGACCTGCATGGTGCGCGCGCTGGAGCGTTTGTCTTATTTTTATCACGAGGAATCTTGCGGCCAGTGCACGCCGTGCCGCGAAGGAAGCGGCTGGCTGTATCGCATCGTGCATCGTATCGAGCATGGCGAAGGGCGCAAGGAAGACCTGGATCTGCTGTTGAGTGTGTGCGACAACCTTGCCGGGCGCACCATTTGCGCCCTGGGCGAGGCGTCGGTTTGGCCGGTGCAGGGGATGCTCAGGCATTTCCGCGACGAATTTGAATATCATATCGAACACAAGCGTTGCTTGGTGTGACACGGATAATGTTAGCAATGGGAACCTCTAAAAATTCAGAGTTCGCCCAAATGCAAGGCGCGGAAAAAATTCCGCCGCGCCACATATGGTTTATATGTAAGCAAGAAATTTTTTCTGCAACACAGCAGTTGGGATGAAATCTGGGTTTTTAGAGGTTCACTAATGATCAACATTGAAATTGACGGCAGGCAAGTCGAAACTGCGCGCGGTTCCACCGTGATGGATGCAGCGCAAAAAGCGGGCGTTCATATCCCGCATTTTTGCTACCACAAGAAACTGTCTATTGCAGCCAGTTGCCGCATGTGTCTGGTCGAAGTCGAAAAGGCACCCAAGCCGCTGCCCGCCTGCGCGACGCCGGTTGCCGAGGGCATGAAAGTCCATACTCATTCTGAGAAATCGGTCAAGGCGCAAAAGGGTGTGATGGAGTTCCTGCTGATCAACCACCCGCTGGATTGCCCGATTTGCGATCAGGGTGGCGAATGCCAGTTGCAGGATGTGGCGATGGGTTATGGCGGAACTGCATCGCGCTACAGCGAAGAAAAACGCATCGTCATGCAGAAGGATATCGGCCCGCTGATCTCCACGAAGGAAATGAGCCGCTGCATCCAGTGTACGCGCTGCGTGCGTTTCGGGCAGGAAATTGCGGGCATGATGGAGCTGGGCATGGCATACCGCGGAGAACACGCCCAGATCATGAGTTTTGTGGACAGCTCGGTCGATTCCGAATTGTCCGGCAACATGATCGACCTGTGCCCGGTCGGCGCATTGACCAGCAAGCCGTTCCGGTATTCGGCACGCAGTTGGGAGTTGTCGCGGCGCAAGTCGGTCAGCCCGCATGACGGCCTCGGTTCAAATCTGGCGGTGCAGGTAAAGAACAACAAGGTGATGCGCGTCACGCCCATCGAAAATGAAGCCGTCAACGAATGCTGGATCTCCGACAAGGACAGGTTCAGCTATGAAGGGCTGAATTCACCGGAGCGGCTGACCAAACCGATGCTCAAGCAGGACGGCAAGTGGCTGGAAGTCGAATGGCAGACCGCGCTGGAATATGTGGCGAACGGCCTGCGCTGTGTCACCAAAGATAATGGAGCAGATCAGGTTGCCGCATTGGCGACGCCGCACAGCACGCTGGAAGAACTCTACCTGCTGCAAAAACTGATGCGCGGTATCGGCAGCGGTAACGTGGATTTCCGTTTACGCCAGTCTGATTTTTCTTCAGATGGCAAGCAACAGGGTGCACCGTGGCTGGGCATGTCGGCTGCCGAAATTAATACCCGCGACCGCTTGCTGATTGTCGGCAGTTTCCTGCGCAAGGATCATCCCCTGCTGGCGCAGCGTGTGCGCCAGGCGGTCAAGAAAGGCGCGCAAGTCAATATTGCCCATGCCAGCGACGACGACCTGCTGATGCCGGTCGCCAACAAAGCCATTGTCGCGCCGGATGCAATATTGAACATACTGGCGCAAATCCAAAAGGCGCTGGCCGCAGAAAAACAGGTGGCGCCGGATGCATCCGTGCAAGGTGTCGAAGTGGGCAGCGTTGCCGCTGCTATCGCCAAGAGCCTGGTGAGCGGTGAGCGCGTCGCAGTGTTGCTCGGCAATTTCGCGCAGCAACATCCGCAGGCGGCGCAGCTCGCTATGCTGGCGGAACGGATCGCCGCGTTGTGCGGCGCAAAATTCGGCTTCCTCGGCGAAGCGGCCAATAGCGTCGGCGGTTATCTGGCCGGAGCGGTGCCTTTCGGCGGCAGCGTGCAGGGCATGAATGCCGCACAGATGCTGGCGTCGCCGCGCAAGGCATACATCCTGCTGAATACCGAACCGGAACTGGACACGCAAAACCCGCAACAGGCAATGGCCGCGATGCGCGCCGCCGATATGGTGGTGGCCTTGTCCGCCTACAAACATCACGCAATGGACTATGCCGATGTGCAACTTCCCATCGCGCCGTTCACGGAAACCTCCGGCACATTTGTCAGCACCGAAGGGCGTGTGCAAAGTTTCAACGGAGCGGTCAAGCCGCTCGGCGAAGCGCGTCCGGCATGGAAAATTCTGCGCGTATTGGGCAATATGCTCGGTGTACAGGGTTTTGATTACGACTCCAGCGAGGAAGTACGCGATACGATACTGTCCGGCCAAAATGTGGCCGACCAACTGAACAATCATATCGAAGGCGTTGCGTTGCAGGCGGTGACAAGCGGCAACAACTCAGACCTGCAGCGTGTCGCGGATGTGCCGATCTACTCGACCGATGCCATAGTCAGGCACGCCGCGTCCCTACAAAAGACGCACGATGCCGCAACCCCCTGTGTGACACTGCACAGCAGTGAACTGCAAAAACTGGGTGTGCGGCCCGGTGATACCGTCAAGATCAGTCAAGGCAACGCCAGCGTTCGGCTGACTGTGCAAGCAAGCGACCGGCAACCGGCCCGCACCGCGCGTGTGGCGGCGGGGCATCCGGCCACGGCAGAACTGGGCGCGATGTTTGGAACTATAACTGTGGAGCGGGCATGATGGAATTGCTGCAAACTTTGCAACAGGCCGGGCTGGAACTGCTCGGCCCTGCTTGGATGCCGATCTGGACAATTGTGAAGATCATGGTCGTCACGGTGCCGATCATGCTTACGGTCGCCTATCTGACGCTGGCCGAACGCAAGGTCATCGGCTACATGCAAATCCGCATCGGCCCGAACCGCGTCGGCCCTTACGGCTTGATCCAGCCGCTCGCCGACGGCGTGAAATTGCTGTTCAAGGAAATCATCATCCCGAGCGGCTCGAACAAATTCCTGTTCATTGCGGCGCCTATTCTGGGCCTGGCACCATCCCTGGCTGCCTGGGCGGTGATGCCGTTCAGCGACGGGACAGTGATCGCCAATCTCAATGCCGGGCTGCTGTATCTCCTGGCGATGACCTCGATGGCGGTATACGGCATCATCATCGCCGGCTGGGCGTCCAACTCCAAGTATGCCTTCCTCGGCGCGGTGCGCTCCGCCGCACAGATCGTGTCGTACGAAATCGCCATGGGCTTTGCGCTGGTGTGCGTGCTGATGGCCTCGCAAAGCATGAACTTGGGCGACATCGTGCGCGGGCAGCAAGGCAGCCACGGCTTGCTGGACTGGTATTTCATCCCGCTGTTCCCGATGTTTATCGTGTATCTGATT
The DNA here is from genome assembly GCA_001801055.1 of Gallionellales bacterium GWA2_55_18. Taxonomy (GTDB): domain Bacteria; phylum Pseudomonadota; class Gammaproteobacteria; order Burkholderiales; family Gallionellaceae; genus Gallionella. The sequence continues at coordinate 15,850 of MGWP01000009.1, forward strand.
TCCGGCGTGGCGGAAACCAACCGTGCGCCGTTCGACATGGCAGAAGGCGAATCGGAAATCGTCGCCGGTTTCCATGTGGAGTATTCCGGCATGGCCTTCGCGATGTTTTTCCTGGCCGAATACGCCAACATGATTCTGATCGCCTTCCTCACCTCGGTCATGTTCTTGGGCGGGTGGCTGTCACCGGTGCCGTTCCTGCCGGACAGTTTCATCTGGCTGCTGGCCAAGGCCGCTTTCTTTCTGTTCCTGTTCCTGTGGTTGCGCGCGACCTTCCCGCGCTACCGCTATGACCAACTGATGCGGCTGGGCTGGAAAATTTTCATCCCGCTCACCATCATCTGGGTGGTGGTAGTTGCCGCGTGGATGCAAACTCCGCTGTGGGTCTGGTAAGCGGAGGAAATGAATATGGAAAAAATAACCAACTTCTTCAAGACATTCCTGCTGTTCGAGCTGCTCAAGGGCATGGCGCTGACCGGTCGGTATTTCTTCGCGCGCAAGATCACCGTGCAGTACCCGGAAGAAAAAACCCCGCAAGGATTCCGTTTCCGCGGTTTGCACGCGCAGCGCCGCTACCCCAACGGCGAGGAGCGCTGCATCGGCTGCAAACTGTGCGAAGCGATCTGCCCGGCTATGGCGATCAAGATCGAACTGGCAGAGCGCGAGGACGGCACGCGCCGCACCACGCAATATGACATCGATCTGACCAAGTGCATCTTCTGCGGCTTCTGCGAGGAGTCCTGCCCGGTAGACGCTATCGTGGAAACCCGTGTGTTCGAGTACCACGGCGAGAAACGGGGCGACCTGTATTACACCAAGCCGATGCTGCTGGCGAACGGCGAAAAACACGAAGAGCAGATCGCCAAGGATCGCGCGGCGGATGCCAAGTACCGATAAGAGGACAGCCAGATGAATTTTGAAACCATCATGTTTTATGCGTTTTCCGCGATGATCGTATTCGCGGGGCTACGCGTAATTACCGCACGCAACCCGGTGCATGCCGTGCTGTTTCTGGTGCTGACGTTCATCAGTTGCGCGGGTATCTGGATATTGCTGGAAGCGGAATTCCTCGCCATCACGCTGGTGCTGGTCTACGTCGGCGCGGTGATGGTGCTGTTCCTGTTCGTGGTGATGATGCTGGACATCAATCTGGCCCAGTTGCGCAAGGACTTCTGGCGCTGGCTGCCGTTCGGCGCGGCATTGGCCGTCTTGATGGCGTACGAGATGATCTGGGTGCTGGGTTCCTACGAAACGCCTGGCGGCAACGCAGCCATCAAGCATGCGGCCGATTACAGCAACACCAAGGAACTGGGCCGTTTGATCTATACCGATTACGTTTATCCGTTCGAGATTGCCGCAGTGATCCTGCTGGTGGCGATGGTAGCGGCGATCGCGCTGACCTTGCGCCGCCGCAAGGATGCCAAGTCGCAGGTGATATCCGAACAGGTCGCAACCAAAAAGGCGGATCGTTTGCGCATTGTGAAAATGCAGAGCGAACACAAAGATTCGGCGGCAAACCAATTAGGGGAGCAAAAATAACATGTTGACCCTTTCACATTATCTGGTGCTGAGCGCCGTGCTGTTCGCCATCGGCGTAGTCGGCATCTTCCTGAACCGCAAGAATCTGATCGTGCTGCTGATGGCGATCGAGATGATGCTGCTGGCGGTGAATACCAACTTCGTGGCGTTCTCGCATTACCTGAACGACACCTCCGGGCAGATATTTGTATTTTTCATCATGACCGTGGCCGCCGCCGAAGCCGCCATCGGTTTGGCAATATTGGTGGTGCTGTTCCGTAACCTGAACACCATCGACGTCGAAGATCTCGACAGCCTGAAAGGGTAATGGGCATGAGAACCTCTATAAATCCATTTTTCGGGCGAATCGCGGCGTCGCGTGCTCGCTCACTCCTCGCCTATCAATCTGATATGTCTCGTTGTTCGCTGTGCGGCTCCTTGCGCTTCATCCCGCAAAATGAATTTCTAGAGGCTCTCAAATGACAATGCAAAACTTATATCTGCTGGTTCCTCTGGCTCCGCTGGCCGGGGCGATCTTCGTCGGCCTGTTCGGCAAGTGCATGCATCGCGCCTGGTCGCACCGCATCACCATCGCGCTGGTGGCCGTTTCCTTCTTTGCATCGCTGGCAATCTTCAACGATGTGCAGGCGGGCAATGTATATAACGGTTCGGTTTACACCTGGCTGACTTCCGGCGATACCAGTTTCCAGGTGGGTTTCCTGATCGACAAGCTCACCGTCACCATGATGCTGGTGGTGACTTTCGTTTCGTTGATGGTGCATATCTACACTATCGGTTATATGGATGAAGATCCCGGCTACCAGCGTTTCTTCAGCTACATCTCGCTGTTCACTTTCTCCATGCTGATGCTGGTGATGGCCAACAACTTCATGCAGTTGTTCTTCGGCTGGGAAGCGGTGGGGCTGGTTTCCTACCTGCTGATCGGTTTCTGGTACAACCGGGAAACGGCGATCTACGCCAACCTCAAGGCGTTTCTGGTGAACCGCGTCGGCGATTTCGGCTTCCTGCTCGGCATCGCCTTGGTGCTGATGGTATTCGGCACGCTGCAATACGACGCCGTATTCGCCAATGCCGCCAGCCATGCCAAGGATATCGCGCCGATTCCCTGCGTATCGTGGAACCTGATAACCGCGATCTGCATCCTGCTGTTTATCGGTGCGATGGGCAAGTCGGCGCAGTTCCCGCTGCACGTCTGGCTGCCCGATTCGATGGAAGGCCCGACCCCGATCTCCGCGTTGATCCACGCCGCGACCATGGTGACCGCCGGTATCTTCATGGTGGCGCGCATGTCGCCGCTGTTCGAGTTATCCGAAACCGCCCTGTCCTTCGTCATGGTGATCGGCGCGATCACCGCGCTGTTCATGGGTTTCCTCGGCATCATCCAGAACGACATCAAGCGCGTGGTCGCCTATTCCACCTTGTCGCAACTCGGCTACATGACCGTGGCGCTCGGCGCATCGGCTTATTCGGTGGCGATCTTCCACCTGATGACCCACGCCTTCTTCAAGGCGCTGCTGTTCCTAGCCGCCGGTAGCGTGATCATCGCCCTGCACCACGATCAGGATATCCGCAACATGGGCGGCCTGAGAAAATACATGCCGATCACCTGGATCACCTCGCTGATCGGCTCGCTGGCCTTGATCGGCACACCGTTTTTCTCCGGCTTCTATTCCAAGGACAGCATCATCGAGGCGGTCGCGCTGTCGCACCTGCCCGGCTCCGGCTTCGCCTACTTCGCCGTAGTGGCGGGCGTGTTCGTCACCGCCTTCTATTCGTTCCGCATGTACTTCCTGGTGTTCCACGGCAAGGAGCGCTTCCATCATCCCAAGCCGACGCATGACCACGAAGGCGGCAAGGAAGACGACGGCCATGCGCATCATCATGGTAACCCGCATGAAACGCCTTGGGTGGTGACGCTGCCGCTGATCCTGCTGGCGATACCGTCGGTGCTGGTCGGCTACATCGCCATCGAGCCGATGCTGTACGGCGGCTATTTCGGCGACTCGATTTTCATCGCCGAACACCACCACGCGCTGCATGAGATGCAGCAGGAATTCCACGGCGCATTTGCCATGGTGCTGCATTCCCTGACCAGCCTGCCGCTGTGGCTGGCGATTGCCGGTGTGGCATCTTCGGCATTCTTCTACCTGAAACGCCCCGACATCCCCGCCGCGATCAAAAAGCGCTTCCAGTTTATCTATACCTTGCTGGACAACAAGTATTACTTCGACCGTTTCAACGACTGGTTTTTTGCCGGCGGGGCGCGCGGCACGAGCCGCTTCCTGTGGAAGTTCGGCGACGTGACACTGATCGACGGGTTGATGGTGAACGGCACGGCGAAACTGGTAGGCATGTTCTCCGGCGCGATCCGGCATCTCCAGTCCGGCTATATCTACCACTACGCGTTTTCCATGATCATCGGCGTGTTCGTGCTGCTGACCGCGCGGAACTGGTTTGAATGACGCGGCAGTCGCGTGAAAAATGAAGGAATGACAGCATGATTTTTGGATTACCCATAATTAGCGTAGCGATCTGGTTGCCGATCATTTTCGGCATCCTGGTGTTGGCCACCGGTGGCGACAAGAATGCCCCGCTGGCGCGCGCCTTGGCCATGGTCGGCTCGGTGCTCGGTTTTCTGGTGACAATCCCGCTGTACACCGGCTTTGCGCTCGACACTTCCCAGATGCAGTTCGTCGAACTGCATAACTGGATCCCGCGCTTCAACATCCACTACCACCTCGGCGTGGACGGCATCTCGGTGCTGTTCATCCTGCTCACCGCATTCTTCACGCCTCTCGTGGTGCTGGCCGGATGGCAGGTGATCGAAAAACGCGTCGCGCAATACATGGCCGCCTTCCTGATCATGTCCGGTGTCATGATCGGCGTGTTTGCCGCGCTCGACGCGATACTGTTCTATGTGTTCTGGGAAGCCATGCTGATCCCGATGTTCCTCATCATCGGTATATGGGGCGGACAGAACCGCGTGTACGCGGCGGTCAAGTTCTTCCTCTATACCCTGCTAGGCTCGCTGCTGATGCTGGTGGCGCTGATCTACCTGTATAACCAGTCCGGCGGCAGCTTCTCGATTCTCGACTTCCATAAGGTCGCGATCCCGATGACCGCGCAGATCCTGATCTTCATCGCGTTCTTCTTCGCCTTCGCGGTGAAAGTGCCGATGTTCCCGGTGCACACCTGGTTGCCGGATGCGCACGTGGAAGCACCCACCGGCGGCTCGGTGGTGCTGGCGGCGATTATGCTGAAAGTGGGCGCTTACGGTTTCCTGCGTTTCTCCGTGCCCATCGTGCCGGATGCCAGCCACAAGCTGGCCGGGGTGATGATCGCGCTGTCGCTGATCGCGGTGGTGTACATCGGCCTGGTGGCGCTGATCCAGAGCGACATGAAAAAACTGGTAGCGTATTCCTCGATATCGCACATGGGCTTCGTCACGCTGGGCATTTTCATTTTCAATGCTTACGGCATGGAAGGCGCGCTGTTGCAAATGATCTCGCACGGTTTCGTGTCGGGCGCCTTGTTCCTGTGCGTCGGGGTATTGTATGACCGGATGCACTCGCGCAATATCGCCGATTACGGCGGCGTGGCCAACACCATGCCGGTGTTCGCCGCGTTTTTCATGCTGTTCGCCATGGCCAACAGCGGTTTGCCCGGCACCAGCGGATTCGTCGGCGAATTCACCGTGATCCTCGGCGCGATGAAAGCGAATTTCTGGTATGCCTTCGCCGCCGCAACCACGCTGGTGTTCGGCGCGGCTTACACCTTGTGGATGTACAAGCGCGTGATCTTCGGCGCGGCGGCCAACTCGCATGTTGCGGAACTCACCGACCTGACCTTGCGCGAAAAAACGATCATGGCGATCCTGGCGGTTACGGTGCTCGGCATGGGACTGTATCCCCTGCCGTTCAGCGAAGTCATGCATGCATCGGTAAACGATCTGCTGGTGCATGTTGCGCACAGCAAGCTGCCGTAATCAGATGACAGAGGGCGGAAGACAGAGGACAGACTTTTCGTACCCGTATTTTTGCAGTCGATTTTGAGGTGTATATGGATTTGATGACTAATTTGATGCCAGCCGCAGCGGAAATCTTTCTGCTGGTCATGGTGTGCGTGATCCTGATCGCCGACTTGATGATCAGGCAAAGCGGCAGGCTGGTCACCTACATGCTGGTGCAGCTTACTTTGCTGGGCTGTTCGGTAATTACCGTCGGCACGCATGAGAACGGCGTGGTACATGCCTTCAACAACATGTTCGTGGATGACCTGATGTCCGACGTGCTGAAGCTGCTGACCTATCTGGCCGTGTCGATGATGCTGGTGTATTCGCGCCAATACCTCACCGTGCGCGGCCTGTTCAGCGGCGAATACATGGTGCTGGCGCTATTTGCCATGCTCGGCATGATGGTGATGATTTCCGCCAACCATTTCCTCACGCTATACCTCGGCCTGGAGTTGCTCTCCCTGAGCCTGTATGCAATGGTCGCCTTGCAACGCGACTCCGCTGTCGCCACCGAAGCCGCGATGAAATACTTCATTCTCGGCGCGCTGGCCTCCGGCTTGCTGCTGTATGGCATGTCCATGCTGTATGGCGCAACCGGTTCGCTGGAACTGGGCGCGGTGGCAAGCGCAATCCAGTCGGGCGAAGCGGACAAGAACCTGCTGGTATTCGGCCTGGTATTCGTGGTCTCCGGCCTGGCATTCAAGCTCGGTGTCGTGCCATTCCACATGTGGGTGCCGGACGTGTACCACGGCGCGCCCACCGCGATGACCATGCTGATCGGCTCCGCCCCCAAGCTCGCCGCTTTTGCCTTCGTGGTGCGCATCCTGGTCGAAGGCCTGCAACCGCTGGTGCAACACTGGTCCGGCATGCTGGTCATCCTTGCCATCGCCTCCATGGGCCTCGGCAACATTACCGCGATCGCGCAAACCAACCTCAAACGCATGCTCGCCTACTCCACCATCGCGCACATGGGTTTCATGCTGCTCGGACTGATCAGCGGCGGCGTCGAAGGCTATGGAACATCCATGTTCTACGCGGTGGTGTATGTGCTGATGTCGCTCGGCGCATTCGGCATGATCATGCTGTTGTCGCGCGAAGGTTTCGAGGCCGACACCCTTGACGATTTCAAGGGACTCAACCAGCGCAGCCCGTGGCTCGCCTTCCTGATGCTGCTGCTGATGTTTTCCATGGCGGGTGTGCCGCCCACCGTCGGCTTCTATGCAAAATTTTCGGTGCTGAATGCCGTGGTGGGAGCCGGGCATATCTGGCTGGCGGTAGTTGCGGTACTGTTCTCGCTGATCGGCGCGTTCTATTACCTGCGCATCGTCAAGCTGATGTATTTCGACGCGCCGGAAAGCCATACGCCGATCAAAGTCGACTCGGATGCCGCGCTGCTGATGAGCGTGAACGGCTTTGCCGTGTTGTTGCTCGGCCTGCTGCCCAACCAATTGATGTCGGTTTGCGCCGTAGCGGTGCAGCAATCCTTGCTGCTGCCTTAAGACGCCCTGCAATTTCATTTCCAGATCAATAAATATCCGTAGGGGCGCGATTAATCGCGCCCTGATTTATTCATACACGGCGGATTCAATAACCAACCGCAACAGTTAATGTTTAGTAGCCATTCCACTACCCCATCAAAGAACGATGGGTAAGTGGCTGGTTAATCTCGCCACTACCGAATTACCCGGTAAACGTGGCAAAATGCACTTGTTGGCAAAAATAATGGGGGCGAGATGGAAGCATATTGGATCTGGTGGTTGGCGGCATTGGTGCTGGTGATAGCAGAAATGTCCAGCGGCACGTTTTACCTGATCGCGGTCGCATCCGGGCTGGCGGTTGCGGGCATCGTTGCATATCTGGGCGTGCCGTGGAGCGGGCAGACCGCCGTGGCGGCAGTGTTGTGTTCGGCGAGCGTGGCGGGTATCTACCGCTGGAAAAAACAGCACACCCGCCCCCATGAAAACGTCAACTTTGCCAACGATATCGGCCAGACCGTGCATGTCGTGAGCTGGTCGGACGAGCGTCATGCCCGTGTCAGCTACCGTGGCGCGGAATGGGATGCCGAACTGGCGAGCAAAGTGGCGGCGGACGCAACGCGGCAGGCGTGGTGCATCAAGGAAATTGTTGGATCCCGGTTAATTATCGAATAATCCTAAGCCGGGCGAGCCGAAACCAGATGTAGGTCGGACTCTGCCCGACCGCTTCGACAGGCTCAGGACAGGCATGGTGGGCTACGGGTGCTGTTTCATTGAATTTAACGAGGAGAAAAAACATGGATATGTTTGTTATCGGATTAGGAATCTTCGCGGTAATCCTGGCCTTTCAGTCGATCAAGATCGTGCCGCAACAGAACGCGTGGGTTATCGAGCGCTTCGGCAAATACAACCGATCACTGGAACCCGGCCTGAGCATCGTCATCCCGTTCATGGATCGCGTCGCCTACCGTCACCGCCTGACCGAGTTTCCCATCGACATCGCCCCGCAGGTCTGCATCACGCGCGACAACACCCAGGTGCAGGTAGACGGTGTGCTGTATTACCAGATCACCGATGCCGCGCGTGCCAGCTATGGTACTTCCAATTACCTCGCCGCCATCACCATGCTCGCGCAGACTGCGCTGCGTTCGGAATGCGGCAAACGCGATCTGGATAAATTGCTGGAAGACCGCGATGCGATCAACCGCACGGTAGTATTCGCGCTCGACGAAGCCAGCCCGAACTGGGGCGTGAAAGTGCTGCGCTATGAAATCAAGGACATTACCCCGCCCGCGCAAGTGCTTGCCTCAATGCAGAAACAAATCACCGCCGAGCGCGAAAAACGCGCGCTGATCGCACAATCGGAAGGCAAAAAACAGGAAGAAATCAACCTCGCCGAGGGCAAGATGACCGCTTCGATCCGCGAGTCGGAAGGAACCCGGCAAGCGGCCATCAACAATGCTCAGGGCGAAGCTGAAGCCCTGCTGCTGGTCGCCAACGCCACCGCCGAATCGATTAAGGTGGTTGCCAACGCGACACAAAGCGAAGGCGGTCTGGTCGCCGTCAACCTCAAGGTTGCGGAAAAATTCGTCGAAGCATTCGGCAACATTGCCAAACAGGGCAACACCATGATTTTGCCCGGCAACGCCGCCGATATCGCCGCAATGGTTGCCACCGCGATGCAGGTGGTGAAGAAAAGTTGATGCCTGGTCGCTGGTTATGCCCACACGGATTGTATAAAACATGGTGAAAGATAACGTACTGAAGCCGAGTTTTTGAAATAGGCTATGCACAGCCTATATGGCAAGCGTTATGCCCGGGAAGAATTGCACAGTTGTGGGTAGCCCTCCTTAAAAATGGAAATGATATAAGTAGAAAGTTAGAAAACAGCAGGTGTAGGCAATAAACAGTTTTTGTGTCACTTTTATGCTCTGCGTGGGAATGTTGCATCAAGATTTTGTGAGTGAATTGCTTTGACAAATCGGTAGGCATTTCCGATAATGCGCGCCGTTTTGGTGTTTGCAACAGCACGGGTCGTTAGCTCAGTTGGTAGAGCAGTGGACTCTTAATCCATTGGTCGAAGGTTCGAATCCTTCACGGCCCACCAGTAAAAACAAGCAGTTAGGCCATTCTTCTGAGTGGCCTTTTTGCTTCATGGGACACCAGCGGGGCAGTGCCAGAAAACTATTCATTCCCGCCTTTCCCTCGCACTAAAAAAACAATGCCCCGCGCCTTGGCATTGATCCCTTGTTAATTCGCCACATTCAGACGTTATCAACTATTCCGGCACAGTACGCCAAGGGGTGAATTTATCCATAGATGCCCTGCCAGTGCCCCGCGTAATTTATATTCAACCGCAACGCATTGGCAAATAATGTAAATAAAGCGCGAAGCAATGGATATAATATCTAGTGTTGCTATTTATTCTGGTTTGTGCCACGATGCTCCCGTGATTTCCTGATTCAACAGCGGGGGCGATATGGCAAACATTGAAAAGCGCACAAATGATGATGGCTCGACTTCGTACCGCGTAAAAATTCGCCTCAAAGGACATACACCTGAGTCAGCAACTTTTGAACGCCTGACTGATGCCCGTGAATGGGCGAAAAAGACTGAAGCCGATATGAAGGCCGGGCGGCACTTCGGGATCAGCAAGCGCCACACATTGGCTGAATTACTCGATCGCTACGAAGCCAGCAAGGATTGTCGCGAACTCAAATCATTGGAGCAAGTGAAGATCAGGCTTAAATGGTGGCGCGCTCAGCATGGCGACTCATTACTATCAAACATGACACCGGACGTTATTGCCAAGGCGCGGGATGCACTCAAGGCGACACCGAAACAGCGTGGCGGTGGGGTACGCTCAGACGCGGACGTTAATCGCACCCTGGCCGCTTTATCAAGCGCGTGCGGCTTCGCGGTGAAAGAGTTAGGCTGGCTTGAACGCAATCCGCTGGAAAGAGTATCGAAGGGCACGGAGAGTAAAGGCCGTGTACGTTTTCTTGACGATGCTGAACTGGCGCGCTTCTTGAAGGCTTGCCGGGAATCCAGCAACGCCTCTCTATATTTGGCCGTGGTGCTGAGCCTGACTACCGGCGGACGGCAATCTGAGGTGATGGGATTGCGCTGGCCGCAGATCGACTTGAAGCGCCGGACGGCCATGCTGGGCGACACGAAAAACGGCGATGCGCGTGTGCTGCCATTGTCCGGTGAAGTGATTGGATTATTGCAAGAGCGCGCCAAGGTGCGCAGCCTGACCGATGACCGCCTGTTCCCGCCAACTGCCGCAGCCAAGAAGGCGGAATACCTTGACCTTCGCCAGCCGTTTGCCGCCGCGCTGAAAGTCGCAGAGGTCGAGGATTTTCACTGGCACGATTTACGTCACACAGCCGCGAGTTACTTGGCTATGGCCGGGACTTCACCACTTGAGATTGCCAAGATACTCGGGCACAGAACCATGGCGATGGTGGCCAGATATTCGCATCTATCGCCGGATCGTGTGATTGCCCTGGGCGACCTGTTGGCCGAACGCATGGGCATGGGGGTGGCATGATGTTCAAGGTGGGCATTGGAAGCGACGACTTCCTCACTGGTAGCACATTCGTCAAACTCGGCAACGTGGCAAGCGCGATAGAGAAAGTATTGCTGGCGAATGGATCGCCCAACAAGTTTCAAGCTGAACGCGATGCTTGGCCTTTTATCCACACGGGTATTGTTGCAGGAAAGCTACACCCACTAGCCCCGGAAACCCTAGATGTACTTTCAATCAACGATTACGGAAATGGAGTTGTGGGTTTTGATGAGTTGGTGGAGTGGGGACAATGGTGCAAGCGTTTTGAATTTGTGAGGCATCCAGCGCTATCCGCACAAGATGAGTATGTCCCGCTATTTTCCTTGCTGGAAGGTTATTGGGACAAGCCTTTATCCGAATTACCAAAATCGTTACAGGCGAGGGTAGGCGGGCGAATTGTCAAAAGAGTTGTTGGGCATAAGCCAAAGTTTGATGCAAACGGAGAATTAGAGTGTGATGCTGAAGGACGGTATCCAGTCTGGGAAAAAGTCCACAGCGAGCACCACGAAGCCGGAGATTTTATTGTTAGCTGGGATGCGCTAACACCTGACCAACGCCAAACGCTTGCAAGGCAAATAGACTACCAGAACGACCCAAAAAACGCGGAAGAGCAAACATACTACTGGAACTTGGTATGCGAGAAGAATGCTATCGAAAGGGAAATTAGAGAATGGGAGTTGATGCACCACCAGAACGTTCCCTCAGAAGCGAAAATTCAGAGAGAAAGATTGAGTGAGCTTCGTGTTGAACTGGCAGAGGTAGAGCGGCGATTTAAGTTGCCACCCCCTGCCGCCGTGGAGCAAGCCGCACCGACCGCGAAGTGTGAAGATGCGCCCGCTACAACACCTGCACCCACCGCCGAGGTTCAAGCCGCACCTGATGCTACCGTGGGCACGAACAGCAAAGCCAATATTGAGCGCATATCCGTGCCGCGTCAACAAGACAAGGCAATCTTGGAGTGGCTGCGGTTGCACGAATACGACCCGATGAAAATGCCTGTGCAGCGCCAAGGTATGCCGGGTGTAAGAAAGATTTGTCGTGATGCGTTTTGTGAAAAGAGCACAGATTTGTTTTTATCTAAAAAAGTATTCAACACAGCATGGCAAAGGCTTCGTGACAATGGCGACATGGCAGACGTAAAGTAATACCCACCCTCCGGCTAGACCCACCCATAAAATAAGGGATGGTGGGAGGGTAGACGGGAGGGTTAGTCATAGAAATATCGTGTGAAAACTGCAAAGTTAGCAGGAAAATACGAAAGCAAATCATGACTAACGAAATACAAAATTCACCTCGACTAGCTACAGTAAAAACACTCCCAACGTGCTTCCCGTTGCTGGGGCTGACCGCCGCCGCAATTCACGGGCAAATTTTCAAATCACAAGACCGCTTCGACAGCAAAGGCCGCAAGATAGCAGGCAACGGCTTGGCTGCGACTGGCGCAATTATCCGGCGCGGTCGCAAGGTTCTAATCGACGTTGACCGCTACGGCGCATGGTTGGCCGGTACTGATGGGGGGGCGAAATAATGACCGCCCCCAGAAAAGCAAAAACCCCGCAAGGCAGGCAGGCCAAGGGGGTTTTCAATACGACATCAAGCGCGACCATTCTCACCGATATGCTCGAATCAATCAAGCCAGTTCTGTTGGCTGGCAAGAGCATTCGCCTGATTGATTACCCACCCGAGCAACGACCGTATGTAGTCGGCGCAATTGCCGTGCTGCGCGACGAGTTGCCGATCCGCACCGGTTGGCAAACTATCCGCGAATCGCACTTGTCACAAACTAGGTTGCGTGCGCTGCGCTACAGCATCCCCGGCGAATTTTTGCGGGAGGTCGGCCATGTTGTCTGACGCGCAGACCAGTGTTTCAACCGTAGAGCAAGCACTGAGTTTCATCCTTGCCGATGACCGCGACACTTGGATCGAATGCGGCATGGCAATCAAGGCGGAATTGGGCGATGCAGGTTATGACGCATGGGATCGATGGTCGTCAACTGCTGACAACTACCGCGCCCGCGATGCGGCGGCTTCATGGAAATCGTTCAAGGCATCCGGCGGCGTGGGCATCGGCACATTGTTTCACCATGCCAAGCAGCACGGTTATCAGCACAACACCACCAGCAAGCCAACACCGCTGACACCAGAGGAGCTTGCACAGCGTGAAGCCAAGCGCAAAGCCGAAGCTGACTTGTTGCTATCCCGGCGCAAGGAAGCGGCAGGCAAGGCGGCATCTATCTGGAATGAGCCAGCAAGCGCACTGGAGGCCGGATGCCCGGCTGTGAGCGAGCACCGCTACCTGAAGCACAAAGGCATTCAACCTCATGGTGCAAAGATATATCGTGGCAGCTTGACCATCGGCGGCATGGATTGCAACGGCGCGCTGATGATACCGATGAAGCTCAACGGCAAGATAACCAGCCTGCAATTCATAAACGCCGAGGGTGAGAAACGCTTTTTGCCCAACGGCGAAAAAGGCGGTTACTTGATCGGCAGAATCGAGGTTGGCAAGCCTGTCTGTATATGTGAGGGATTTGCCACCGGCGCGAGTATCCACGAAGCAACCGGCCATGCTGTGATTGTCGCATTCGATGCGGGCAACCTTCGCAAGATGGCGGAAGCATTACGGGCGAACAGGCAGGATGCGCAAATCGTACTGTGTGCAGATGATGACGAAAGCGGAACAGGGCAACGCAAAGCGACCGAAGCAGTACAAACGGTAGGTGGATTGATTGCCATGCCGGAATTTGATGAACCACGTCTGGGCGGATGCAAGGACTTTAACGATATGGCAACGCTCTACAGCCTGGACACCGTTAAACAGGCCATTGATGGCGCAAAGCCGGTTGCTGAAAAATCGGACGCACCAGAAAGCGATTTAAGCCCTTCAAATGCAGCAGGCAATACCAACACCTTAACCACTGCCCCGGAACCGCTACCCGCATTGCCTGATGTGCAGGCATTCGATTATTCCTACTTGCCGGATGCGCTACGCGGCTATGTGCGGGATATTTCCGAACGGATGCAGTGCCCTCCTGATTTTGCGGCGGTTGGCGTGCTGGTGATGATGGCAACGATCATCGGGCGCAAGGTTGGCATCCGCCCAATGAAGAACAACGACTGGACAGTTATCTGCAATTTATGGGCGGCTGTTGTCGGCAATTCCGGCGTGATGAAAAGCCTGACATTGGCAGCGGCATTGTCGCCCATCAAAAAGCTACAGGCGGCGGCATACGAAGCATTCAACAAGGCGAAGGCCGAACACGACAGCCAGGCTGAAGTTGCCAAGCTGCAACAGTCGGTCAACAAAACCGAAGCGCGGAAGAAACTGAAGAGCAACAAAACCGCTGATGTTTCTGGGTTGCTGCAATCCGGTGAAACAGACGATGCGCCTATCCTGATGCGATACATAACCAACAATGCCAGTTATGAGGCATTGGGCGAATTGCTGATGGAAAATCCCAACGGCTTGCTGGTGGAAGCGGATGAGATCATCGGCCTGTTGAAACAGCTTGATGCCGGTGGGCAGGAAGTGGCGAGATCGTTTTATCTCACGGCGGCGGACGGCGACAAGCCTTATACCTTCGACAGGATCATGCGCGGTAAGGGGTTGCACATTGATGCGCTATGCCTGTCTATCATCGGTGGCATTCAACCTGGCGTGCTGGCCGAATATGTGCGACAGGCAACCGGTGGCGGCGCGGGTGCGGACGGATTGCTGCAACGCTTCGGGCTGATGGTGTACCCGGATATTTCACCGAACTGGAAGGAGGTGGATCGTTACCCGGACAGCATGGTGAGGGAGGCCGTGAACCTGTTGGCCGAAAGACTGGACAACCTGAACCCTGCCGAGATCGGCGCGGAAGTTGACCAATATGGCGGCGTGCCGTTCCTGCGCTTCGACGATGCGGCACAGGTGCTGTTCTCAGAATGGCGCGCATCGCTGGAAATCAGGCTGCGCTCGGGTGATGAGCACCCGGCTATCGTCAGCCACCTTTCAAAATACCGGAAGCTGATCCCTTCGCTGGCGCTGATAAACAACCTGTGCGACACCCGGCATGGTGCGGTCAGTGAAGAGGCATTGATGCGCGCTATCGCCTTCAGCGAGTACCTGGAAAGCCACGCACAGCGGATATACAGCTACGCCACCAGACCGGATATTGATGCGGCCAAGACGCTGCTGAAACGGTTGGCCGGTGGCAAGTTGTCCAATCCGTTCAAGACGCGGGATATTTATCGCGCCGGTTGGGCTGGCCTTGAAACTCCGGCCAAGGCACAAGCGGCCATCGAACTGCTGATGGAATACCGGCACCTGCATGAAAGGGTGATGGATACAGGCGGGCGACCGACCAGCCACTTTTACCTGAATGAAGGGGTGGCAGCATGAGCTACCTTGCCAGATTGAAGCAGCTTGAAGATGAAAAAATTTCACAACATAGCCCCGATATAGACCTGCCAAAACCGCCAAAAGCCCCTTTTGTCAGTTTTGGCGGTACGGGTACGGGGCATATTGAGAAAAAAATTATTGATGTAGAGATCATCGCCACACCAGCGTCAGGCGAATCAGCAACCGCATGGCGCTGGCTGTTGCACTACCCCGGCCACGATGTTGAAGTCAGCACAATGCCGGAATCAACCTGTGCCGAAATGCTGCGCGACTTTCCCGGCGCTATCGCTGCCGAACCGATACAGGACACGCCGAAGCGAAAAGCGACTGAAGTCGAGGCCAAAGAACTGCGGGCGCTGGTGGCGGCGATCTACGCAGCCGATACCGACGATGACCGGGCAGAAGCATTGGCGGCGGCATTGGCTGATCCTGATGACGCGCTGCTCTGTTATCGCGCAATCGTTGCTGAAGCTCACTAAGAAAGGGCAAGCATGGCTGCGAAAAAGGCAACGAAACCGCCTGTAGTCCACGAAGGGCAAGTGTTGAGGGCGATACCTACCCCCCAGCTAAAACTTGCCACAATCGAGGATTGCAGGCGGGAAATGGCGCGGGTTTATCGTGATGCACGGACAGCCACCACCGACACGGCGGACGCATCGCGGCTGGTTTATATGCTGACTTCGATTGCGAAGATGATTGAGATCGGGCAGCTTGAGCAACGACTAATTGCACTGGAGGAAAAACAGAATGGCAAAAATTGAACAAAGAATTGCGGCACTAGAACAGCAGGCTGTTAATGTTGCCCGCAAGGTTTTCAGGATTGTTTGCGCGGGCGCAACACCCACACCCGAAGAACAGGCGCAGATTGATGATGCGGAAGGGCGCGGCATGTTCGTCATTTGCCGATTGATTGTGTCGCACCCGGAATGATGTTCGCCCAAGGCAGTAATTGAATCGGATAGGAAAGGAAAAAACATGGCAACGCTTAATCAACGTATCACGGCATTGGAGCAACAAACACCGTGCGAGGTTTTCACTGCGCACCAGTTAGCCACTTGCACCGGCGAAGAGCTACTCGACATTTTTCTGGCGCATCCTTACTCCGATGGTTCACACGAAAAATTTGTACTGTCACTCGGAAATAGTAATGAACAAACTACTTCGACCGATACCTTATCCCATCGGCAGTGAGCGGCGGCGGAACAGCATCGCAATATCGCTTCGCTACGGATGGGCGGGCAGCTACCGCGAAGCCGTTGCGCAGGTTGTGGCAGCGAACAGGCGGGCGCGGAACACCCCCATGCCCGGTGAGCGGTGCGGAGCCAAGACGCGAAAAGGAACATCGTGCCAGTGCCAGGCATTGGGGAATGGCCGCTGCAAGTATCACGGCGGTAAATCGACCGGGCCGAATACGATAGAAGGGAAGATGAAGTCGGCTGCTAATCTTCGGAAATGTTAAGGAATGTTAAGTTTTTGAACAGTTCCGCGCAGGCGCGTCATGGGCTTTGTACACCAGTACGCGCAGGCGCGTCATGAGGTTTGGTAGCAGCGCCAATGAAAACACGATAGATGAAGGGAGTTACCGGAAATGGAAAGCAAAAAGATTAACCGCAAGGTTGCAGCAAGGGTTCGGGTTCAACGCTACCGCGCCACACATCGCAGGATTGATTACGCGCCATCGCCAACAGTGCTGGCAGCGATTGACCGGCACTTGGCCGCAGGGCTGGACAACTGCATCGCCGGGGTGATTGATAAGCTGATAGAGGCGGGCGATAAGGTCGTTACCGGAAATGTGCAAGGATAGTTTTCCTTGTCCATAAAGAGACTCTTTTGCGCACACCGTCTGAGAACAGGGAAATAACAGGCAATGGCCACCGTTGGCTAGATCAACCGGGGTACGCACACCGGAAGGCAAGGCGGTATCATCACGCAATGCTTACAAGGGCGGGTGGTGCGAAGAGTTGCGCGAAATGTCCGCGCTGTTGCGGGAGCAGCGGGATATGCTGAAGCGGGTTTAAGCCATAAGCCGCCGCATAACCGGGCGAAATGGCTAGGCCGAAAAATATATAGGCATTACGGTCTATATGCACTTTGTTGAAAAAGGCGCATTATGTGTCCATCAGAGTTCCTTCTGCTAAATTTTAAGGGGGGCGGATTCAATAACCAACCGCAACAGTTAATGTTTAGTAGCCGTTTTAGCGAGTTCCATATTGTGCAGGAGTTCGCTGTAAACCT
>MGWP01000010.1 GCA_001801055.1 Gallionellales bacterium GWA2_55_18
ATAAGTTTCATAGGGAAAAGCAGCGTACCATGCCAAGCAGAATATTCAGTTTGCAAAGCGATAGCCCAACAAAACTGCGCGTTTTGTGTTCTAACTGGCGAATTGTAGCGTATTTCATCGGCTGAATTGATTCAGCCGGAAAGTTTTCGCTTCAAGATATCATTCAACTGCGCCGGGTTCGCCTTGCCCTTGCTGGCCTTCATCGCGAGACCTACGAAGAAACCGAATAGCTTATCCTTGCCGCTGCGGTATTCCGCGACCTTGTCGGCGTTAGCGGCGATAATCTCGTCCACCAATGTCTCGATTGCACCGCTGTCGGAGACCTGCTTCAAACCCTTGGTTTCGATGATCGCATCGGCATCGCCGCCTTCCGCCCACATCGCGCGAAACACTTCTTTTGCACCGGAATTGGAGATCGTGCCGTCGGCGATGCGCTTCAGCATGCCGCCGAGTTGTTGCGCGCTGATCGGGCATTGCGCCATATCCAGCCCGTCGCGATTTAACTGGGCGCTGACCTCGCCGGTCAACCAATTGGCGCACATTTTTGTCTGGCTGGGAACATAGCTTAGTGCGGCCTCAAAAAAATCTGCCATCTCGCGCGAAGATGTCAGGATATTGGCATCATATATTGAAAGGCCAAGTTCATTCTTGTAGCGAGCCTGTTTGGCCTGCGGCAATTCTGGCAGCGCAGCGCGTATCTGTTCCTTCCACTCTTCGCTGATTTCTAGCGGCAACAGGTCGGGATCGGGAAAGTAGCGATAGTCGTGCGCGTCTTCCTTGCTGCGCATCATGCGCGTCTCGCCCGTATCCGGGCTGAACAATATGGTGGCTTGCTGAATCTTGCCACCGTTCTCGATCGTGTCGATCTGCCATTGCACTTCGTAGTCGATGGCCTGCTGCATGAATTTGAACGAGTTGAGGTTCTTGATCTCGCGGCGCGTGCCGAGCGGTTCGCCGGGCTTGCGCACCGACACGTTCACATCGCAGCGGAACGAGCCTTCCTGCATGTTGCCGTCGCAGATACCGATCCAGCACACCAGCGAATGCAGTGCTTTCGCATACGCCACCGCTTCGGCGGCGGAACGCATGTCGGGTTCGGAGACGATCTCCAGCAGCGGCGTGCCGGCGCGGTTCAGGTCGATGCCGGTCATGCCGTGAAAATCCTCGTGCAGCGACTTGCCAGCATCCTCTTCGAGATGGGCGCGGGTGATGCGCACCACTTTTTCGTAGGGTTTCGCATTCCCGGATAAAGGCTCGACCTGAATAGTCAATGCGCCCTGTCCGACCACCGGCAGATCGAACTGGCTGATCTGGTAGCCCTTGGGCAAGTCTGGATAAAAATAATTCTTGCGCGCGAACACCGAACGCGGCGCAATGTGCGCGCCGGTGGCGAGGCCGAACTTGATGGCGCGCTCCACTGCACCTTTGTTCAGCACCGGCAGCACACCGGGCAGCGCGATGCTCACCGCATCGGCTTGGGTGTTCGGTTCCGCTCCATATGCGGTAGCCGCGCCGGAAAAGATTTTGCTGTTGGTCGAAAGCTGGGTATGCACTTCCAGTCCGATGACGATTTCCCAAGTCATTATTTAGCCTTCCTTGCTTTTCTTTGGGCACGAGGTTTGTTTGGCTTTGTTGCTGCAGAGTTGAGCTTGACGATTTTGCCCCAGTCAATGCTGCCATCCGTTAGACAGTATTCTTCGATGAATACCTTGGTGAAGCGCGTATTAGCTTTGCCATATTCAGCATCAAATTCATCGTTACGCTGTTTAGCCCTATGACCGAGGGGCTCAATCAAATCGAGGTAGAGGGTAGCGTCACCACTGATGATAGTCCAAAATTTTTCGCCGCAATATTTGAAGTAGTCGCCTTTATCCGGCGAGTTGTCACGCCCGTAACAGCAGCCATTGACGGCAACGACATTTTTAATGGTTCCATTTTGACGCAGCACGATTTTAGCTTTACGAAAGTTGTCTTTCATTTTCTTGATCTGACTGGAATTCCCCCAGTTCGGGCCAGATTTGATCGAGATGATGAAGCGCACTCCATCTTGCGAAAATTCCAGATCAATTCCTTCTATGCCAGATTTGATGCCTCCCAATGCAATTGAGCAAGCATGAATTGCAACATTTTCGAGGAAAGCACCGAAAATCGTTTCTTCTTGTGAGGAAAGATGAGCGTCGAGAATGGCCTTGACCAGTCCGCTTGCCGTATTAATGTTCTTGGCTTTAAACAGGTAAGGATTTTTGCGCATCAACACTTTATCCAGATCGAGACCAGTCAAGCTCTCTAGGCGACGCTTGTGAAAATCGGGAATCTTTTGCTCGATGTATGCAGCAATTTTTGTTTTCATTACGTCACCTTGTATTTTGCCCGTTTTTGCAACAACACTAACTGCCTATCTTCGATTTTTTCCCTTGCCATTTCGCAATATTCCGGCAGTATCTCGATACCGATTGCGTTGCGGCGCAATTCTTTTGCCACCTCAAGAGTGGTGCCGGAACCGGCGAACGGATCAAGCACCATATCGCCTTCATCGGTAAATAATTTTATGAACCACTCCGGCAAAGCGGTAGGAAAAGCTGCGCTATGGTTTTTGTTGCCGCACTCCGTGGCCATGTGCAGAACGTTGGTCGGATAAGCCATCGTGCGTTGTGCCCAATTGGCAATATTTTTTCCAAAGCCGCTGCCGACTTGGGAGTCATAGCGTACTACATCATTTTTACCCAGTGACTTGAGCCGCGTGTCTGCCCAATCGCCCATGGGAACCATCACCGATTCCTGATTCATCTTGAATTTACGCGACTTGGTGAAGTGCAAGCAGCGCTCCCATGCATCTCTAAAACGGTTAGGCCATTTGCCGGGGTAGCAGTTTCTCTTATGCCAGATATATTCTTCCGTCCAGAACCAGCCTTGTTTGCGTAAAGCCAAAATTAGTTCTAGTACATAAGTATGGCGTTCGCCATTTTCGGCTTTCTCCTTGATGTTAAGCACGAACGAGCCGGTAGGTTTGAGTACCCTCAAAAATTGTTCCGAGCGGGGCAAGAACCATTCGACATATTGTTCCGGTTTGACCCCGCCGTAGGTATGCGCACGACGATCAGCATATGGCGGAGAAGTAATAATCAGGTCGAAGGAACCATCCTTTGCCTTTTTCAGCACCTCTAGGCAATCGCCTTGCAGAACTTCTGCGTACAGTTTCATGCGATTCCCTGCGGCGCGCGGCTGTGCCAGTCGGTCGCCAGTTGATATTGATGCGCGGCATTCAGCATGCGCGCCTCGTCGAAATAGTTACCGATGATCTGCAGGCCGACCGGCATATTGTTTGCGCCAAAGCCGCACGGGATCGACATGCCGGGCAGTCCGGCGAGGTTCACCGCGATGGTGTAGATATCGGACAGGTACATCTGCACCGGGTCATCGCCCTTTTCGCCCAGTTTGAACGCTGTGGACGGTGCGGTCGGCCCCATGATGACGTCGCACTGTTTGAATGCCTCTGTGAAGTCCTGCGCAATCAGGCGGCGGATTTTCTGCGCCTGCAAATAATATGCGTCGTAATAGCCGTGACTCAGCACGTAGGTGCCGATCATGATACGCCGCTTCACTTCCGCGCCGAAACCCTGTGCGCGGCTCTTTTCGTACATGTCGGCGAGGTCGCTGTATTCCGGCGCACGGTAGCCGTAGCGCACGCCGTCGAAGCGCGACAGATTGCTTGATGCTTCCGCCGGAGCCAGCACGTAATACACCGGGACAGCCAGTTTTGAATTAGGCAGGTTGATTCCGACGATGGATGCACCGAGTTTTTGGTATTCCGCAATCGCCTCGTTCACGCAGTTTGCGACATCCTGCGCCAAGCCTTCGGCAAAAAACTCTTTCGGCAAGCCGATGCGCAAGCCTGCCAGCGGCTTGCTCAAGTCGCGTGCGTAATCTTCCTTGTCGCGTTGCAGGCTGGTGGAATCGCGCTCGTCGAAGCCGGCCATGACGTTGAGCAACAACGCCAAATCTTCCGCACTGCGCGCCATTGGCCCGGCTTGGTCGAGGCTGGAGGCGAAAGCGATCATCCCATAGCGCGAGCACACGCCGTAAGTCGGTTTGAGGCCGGAGATGCCGCACAATGCGGCGGGCTGGCGGATCGAACCGCCGGTGTCGGTGCCGGTCGCGGCGGCGCACAGCCGCGCGGCTACCGCACAGGCCGAGCCACCGGAACTGCCGCCGGGTACGGCGCTTCGATCCCACGGGTTTTTTACCGCGCCGAAATATGAGGTTTCGTTGGATGAACCCATGGCGAATTCGTCCATGTTGGTCTTGCCGAGGTTCACCGCTCCCGCGTGATTGAATTGCCCAATGACATGCGCGTCGTAGGGCGCGACGAAATTCGCCAGCATTTTCGAGCCGCAGGTAGTGCGCCAGCCCTTGGCGCAAAAAATATCTTTCTGGGCTATCGGTATGCCGGTGAGCGGTTGCGCTTTTCCGTCGGATAGCATTGCATCCGCCAAACGCGCTTGCGCCAGACTGGTTTCGGCGCTGATGGTGATGTAAGCGTTGAGCGCCGGATTAAGCGTGGCGATACGGTCGAGGTAAAGCTGCGTCAACTCTACGCTGGAGATTTTCCCGGCGCGCAGCGCGCTGCCGAATTGTTGCAAACTGGAATTGAGCATGGTTGAGGCTATTCGATGACTTGCGGAACGAGATACAGCCCCGCTTCGACTTGCGGAGCAATCGACTGGAACAGCTCGCGCTGGTCGGTTTCCGTCACGGTATCTTCGCGCAGCCGCTGCGATACATCCTGGGCGTGCGACATCGGTGCGATGCCCTGGGTATCGACAGCCTGCATTTCAGCAATCAGGGCAAAAATACCGGATAGTTGCGAGCGGGCTGTCTCGATTTCCATTTCGTCCATTGCCAGCCGCGCCAGCCGGGCGACTTTTCGGACATCTGCATTGGCCAAAAGCATAGTAGGAGGCATAGTAAAAACTTTATTGAAATAAGGCTAATAGGGTATCATAAAGGGGTTTGTTGACGCATCTCTTTGACTATCAGGGACTGAATATGTTTGGATTTTTGAACGGCTATTTTGCCAACGATCTGGCGATTGACCTCGGCACTGCCAATACGCTTATCTGGGTGCGCGGGCAGGGTATCGTGCTGGATGAGCCTTCGGTGGTGGCGATCCGCCAGGAGGGCGGGCCGAACGGCAAAAAGGTGATTCAGCAGGTTGGGTTGGCTGCCAAACAAATGCTGGGGCGTACGCCGGGCAACATTACCGCGATCCGCCCGATGAAAGATGGCGTAATCGCCGACTTTACCGTCACCGAGCAAATGCTCAAACAGTTTATCCGCAAGGTTTACAAGGCGGGTATTTTCAGCCCCAGCCCGCGCATTGTGATTTGTGTGCCATGCGGTTCCACTCAAGTGGAGCGCCGTGCGATCCGCGAATCCGCCGTGGGTGCGGGAGCGCGTCGTGTCGAACTGATCGAGGAGCCGATGGCGGCGGCGATCGGCGCGGGCTTGCCGGTGGAGGAGGCGACCGGTTCGATGGTGGTGGACATCGGCGGCGGCACCACGGAAGTGGGCGTGATATCGCTGGGTGGCGCGGTGTATTCCGGCTCGGTGCGCGTTGGCGGAGACAAGTTCGACGATGCCATTATCAATTACATACGCCGCAATTACGGCATGCTGATCGGCGAAACCACCGCCGAGCAAATCAAGAAAACCATCGGCTCAGCCTTCCCTGGCAGCGAAGTGCGCGAGATGGAAGTGAAAGGGCGCAACCTGGCGGAAGGCGTACCGCGCAGTTTCACTATTTCCAGCAACGAAATCCTGGAAGCGTTAACCGACCCGCTCAACAGCATTGTCAGTGCGGTCAAGACTGCTTTGGAACAAACCCCGCCGGAGCTTGGCGCGGACATCGCCAACAAGGGCATGGTGTTGACCGGCGGCGGCGCGTTGCTGCGCGACCTGGACCGCTTGCTGATGGAGGAAACTGGCTTGCCGGTATTGATCGCAGAAGACCCGTTGACCTGTGTGGTGCGTGGCTCGGGTCGCGCCTTGGAAAATATGGATAATAAATCTCCCAGTATCTTCACTACCGAATAAACCTCAAACTCATTACTCCTGCAAAAACCGCAATGGAACGTCATTGACTGACAACACACAATCCTTTCAGTTTTTCAATCGCGGCCCCAGCCCTGCGGTGCGGCTGGTGTTCTTCTCGGTGCTCTCGCTGTTATTGCTGTTTGTCGACGCGCGCTACCGCTATCTGGAATCCACGCGTAGCGCATTATCCGTGCTGGTTTCGCCGATACAGCGGCTGGCGACCTTGCCCAGCGTATTGTGGAAGCAGGCTGGCGATTTTTTTATCACCCAGCGCAGCCTGATAGACGAGAACAAATTATTGCATCGGCAGCATGAGAGCGATGCGGCGCAATTGTCGCAATTTCAGGCATTGCAACAGGAAAATCAGCAATTGCGCAGCTTGCTGGCATTGCCGCAACGCAGCGGGCTTGACGCGCAACTTGCCGAGATCGTGTATGCCGAGCGCGATGTGTTCAAGCGCAGGGTGCTCATCAGTAAAGGTGCGGATGCCAACGTAAAGGCCGGGCAAGTGGTGGTGGACGACATAGGTATCGTCGGGCAAATTACGCGCGTCTATCCGTGGCTTTCCGAAGTCACGCTGATTACCGAAAAGGATCATGCCGTACCGGTGCAGGTATTGCGCAACGGATTGCGCACCATCGTGTTCGGCGCGGGCGATACCAGCCAGTTGTCGCTACGCTACATGCCGATCAGCTCCGATATCCAGAATGGCGACGTGCTGGTGACTTCAGGGGTGGATGGCATCTATCCGCCGGGTATCCCGGTCGCCAAAGTGGTAAAAATCGAGCGTGATGCAGCCTACCCGTTTGCGCGCGTTGTCTGCCTGCCGCTGGCCGGGGTGGACAAACACCGCCATTTGCTGGTCTTGTCTGATTTGCCCAAGCTGCCGGAACGACCGGTTGAAGCGCCTTCCGCAACAGGCATATCACAAAGTTCAAAAACGGCGCATAAAAAATAAATGCCTTATCTCGCCCCCCGCAATCCGGAAATGCAGCGCCCGGCCAGCAACACTTTCATCGTGACGAGCGTGTTGGTCGCGTTATTGCTGAACGGGCTGCCATGGGAGGGCGTCTGGCTGATGTTGCGACCGGATTTTGTTGCGGTGGTCATGTTGTATTGGTGCACGCATAAACCGCTACGCGTTGGTATCGGACTATCCTGGGCGGTAGGGATACTTGCCGATGTGGCCGATGCCAGTTTGTTCGGACAGCATGCGCTGGCCTATACTCTGCTCGCTTTTGGCGGTGCAATGTTGCATCACCGCCTGAAAATGTTCGACCTGCGGCAGCAAACCACCCAGGTGTTCGGTATCTTTGCGCTGACCTACGTGGTGTATGCGTTGGTGAATTGGCAGGTGTCGGGTTATGTGGTATGGCCATATCTCCTCGGTTGCCTGACTTCGACCTTGCTGTGGGCACCGCTCGGCATCATGTTCCAGGCGGTGCGGCAGATGCGCGTGGACAATAAGGGGATTTAAAGAGATGCGATTGAATCCGCCTCGGCCTGGAATATTGCGGCGGAACCGTGGCAATGAATGCCGGGTTTATTCCGGTGCTGGCCATTCATGAGCAAGCGCGTCGAACTAAAAAACCATCAGCGCGAAATATTTTACTTCCGCTTGCGGTTGGCTGTCAGCATTGGTTTTGTGCTGGTATTGATGGGGATTTTGCTGGCGCGCCTGGTTTACCTGCAAGCGGTGCGCCACGATTATTACCAGACGCTGGCTGAAAGTAACCGCATCTCCATTGTTCCGATCGTTCCCAATCGCGGCCTGATACTCGACCGCAACGGCGTGGTGCTGGCGCACAATTATTCCGGCTATACGCTGGAGATAAACTCGGGCAAAACATCCGATCTGGAGGCAACCATCAATGAGCTGTCCACGCTGGTCAGCATTACCCCCAAGGATCGCAAACGCTTCAAGAAGCTGCTCACCGAGAGGCGCAATTCCGAGACCCTGATGATCCGCAACCGGCTGACCGACGAAGAAGTCGCGCGTTTTGCCGCGCAACAATACCGGTTTCC
Organism: Gallionellales bacterium GWA2_55_18; assembly: GCA_001801055.1. GTDB lineage: Bacteria > Pseudomonadota > Gammaproteobacteria > Burkholderiales > Gallionellaceae > Gallionella. Next base: position 8,119 of record MGWP01000010.1, read on the forward strand.
GAGCGTCGAGATCAAGGCGCGGCTGTTCCGCGATTACCCGTATAGCGAAAAAACCGCGCACCTGATCGGTTATATCGGGCGTATCAACCAGACCGATGTGGATCAGCTCGAAGAAAACGACCTGGCGGCCAATTATCGCGGCTCGGATTACATCGGCAAGACAGGCCTGGAACAGAGCTACGAAAACGAGCTGCACGGCATCACCGGCGTGGAGCAGGTCGAAGTGGATTCGGGTGGCAGAGCCGTACGCATGCTGTCGCGCACCCCACCGGCTTCAGGCAACACACTGGTATTGAGTATCGATGCAAAATTACAGGAAATCGCCGAGCAGTCATTCGGCAACTACCGAGGCGCGCTGGTAGCCATCGATCCGAATAATGGCGAAGTGCTGGCTTTCGTCAGCAGGCCCGGCTACGACCCCAGCCTGTTCATCGATGGCATCGACACGCAGAGCTGGGATGAGCTGAATAATTCACCGGATGTGCCGCTCAATAATCGTGCGCTACGCGGGCAATACCCGGCCGGTTCCACAATCAAGCCTTTTATGGCAATGGCCGGCTTGTACTACAAAATACGCTCGCCCGACCGCACCATCAGCGACCCGGGCTACTTCAACCTGCCTGGCAGCAGCCACCAGTACCGCGATTGGAAGAAGGGCGGACACGGCATCGTGGATATGTTCAAGTCCATCGCGATCTCGTGCGATACATATTACTATGGGCTGGCAACCGAGATGGGTATAGATAACATCTTTAATTTTCTGTCGCGTTTTGGCTTCGGCAAAAAGACCGGCATCGACCTGGAGGGTGAAACATCCGGCCTGTTGCCCTCGCAGGAATGGAAGATGAGGCGCTATAAGGAAAAATGGTATGCGGGCGATACCGTGTCAGTGGGCATCGGCCAAGGCTACAGCCTGGTAACACCGATGCAACTGGCTTTCGCCACCGCAACGCTGGCCAATAATGGCATCGGCTATAAACCGCATCTGGTCAGGGAGGTGCGCAGTTCGCGCAGCAATGAAAACCGCTTGATCGGAACCAAGCCGGAATTTGACTTGAAGCTTGACCCGGCGCATCTCGATTTGGTGAAACGTGCCATGGCGGCGGTCACGCAGCCTGGCGGCACGGCCGCAAAAGCCGCTGCGGGCGCAAAGTACCAGATTGCAGGCAAGACCGGCACGGCGCAGGTGATCGCCATGAAGCAGGGTGAAAAATATGATGCCAGCAAGATCGACGAGCGGCACCGCGATCATGCATGGTTCATCGCTTTTGCGCCAGCCGAACAGCCCAGGATCGCGCTGGTGGTGCTGGCCGAAAACGGCGGGCATGGCGGCGGCACGGCAGCCCCGATCGCGCGCAAGGTGCTGGATTATTACCTGCTCGGCAAAGTGCCGCAGCCGTTGCCGGACGCAGCCGACAAGGGAGTCGAGGAACATGACTAGACGCCAGTTATGGCAGCGCTTCATCGCGCACCTCGACCTGCCGCTGCTGCTCGGCATCGGTTTGCTGATGACGGTCAGCCTGCTGGTGCTGCATAGCGCGGATAATGGCGGATGGGGGCAGCCGTTGAAACAGATGCTCAACATCGCGGTGGCGCTCACCTGCATGTGGCTGGTCGCCAACCTGCCGCTGCATTACCTGATGCGCACCGCCGTGCCGATCTATATCATCGGCATGGTCTTACTTGTATGTGTGGCGCTGTTCGGCGAGATCAGCCACGGCGCGCGGCGCTGGCTGAATCTGGGCGTCATCACCGTCCAGCCTTCCGAACTGATGAAAATCGGCATCCCGCTGATGATGGCCTGGTACTTCGAGAAGCACGAAGCCACGCTCACCCTTAAAAATTATTTTGTCGCCGCGTTGTTGTTGCTGATGCCGGTGGTGTTGATTGTGCGCCAGCCGGATCTGGGTACCGCGATTTTGATTTCCGCCAGCGGATTTTATGTGTTGTTCCTGGCGGGGCTGAGCTGGCGCGTGATGGGAGCCATGTTCGTCGCCGCGCTCGCCAGCGCGCCGGTGCTGTGGTCGATGCTGCATGACTACCAGCGCCACCGCATCCTGATGCTGTTCGACCCGTCGCAAGACGCGCTGGGCAAGGGCTACCACACCATCCAGGGCATGATCGCCGTCGGTTCCGGCGGCATCCTCGGCAAGGGATACATGGACGGCACGCAGACCCATCTCGATTTCCTGCCGGAGCGCACCACCGACTTTATTTTCGCGGTATATTCCGAAGAATTCGGCTTGCTCGGCAACCTGATCCTGCTCGGGCTGTATCTGTTCGTGATCGGGCGCGGCTTCATCATCACCGCAAACGCATCGACCTATTTCACGCGCCTGATGGCAGGCTCCATCACGCTGACTTTCGCCACTTACGCATTCGTCAATATGGGCATGGTCAGCGGCATCCTGCCGGTGGTCGGTGTACCATTGCCGCTGATAAGCTACGGCGGAACATCAATGCTGACCTTGCTGCTGGGTTTTGGTATGCTGATGAGCATCGAGACGCACAAGAAGCTGGTTAAGACGTAAGGGTAGAGGCTAGGGATTGGGGGCTAGGGGAGAGAAATAAAGCTTATTTTTATAGAGCAATACTAACCTCCAGCCCCTAGCCTCAAGCCCCTCATTCAAAGGAGGAAACATGAACAGGCAAATCGTAATTCTCACGTTGGCAACCCTGGCGCTCGCCGCCTGCGGCAGCGCCCCGCAGCGCACGGTAGAAACGCGCAGCACACCCGCACCGGTTGAAGACCGCGTGGTCGGCCCTGCCGCAGCCCCGGCAGCGACGGGCGGCTATCTTGCCGGAGACGGCCCCGGTGCAGACGCTCCGGCCAATCTCGACGAGATTCCTGATGCCGTGCCGAAAAATGAACCGCTGCACCGCTATGCCAACCGCCCCTATGTCGCGTTGGGCAAAACTTACACGCCGCTGACTGTGGCGGGCAGCTTCAAAGAACGCGGTATCGCCTCATGGTATGGCAAAAAATTCCATGGCCAGCGCACCTCAAGCGGCGAGGTATACAACATGTACGCCATGACCGCCGCACACCCCACCTTGCCGATTCCGAGCTATGCGCGCGTCACCAACGCCGCCAGTAAAAAATCTGTCGTGGTGCGCGTCAATGACCGCGGCCCGTTTCTGCATGAGCGCGTGATGGATCTTTCCTACACCGCCGCGCACAAACTGGGCATCGTCGGCAACGGCAGCTCGGAAGTGGAAATCGAAAGCATCACCGCCAATGCCGATACCAATATCCTCGCCAAGACAGAGCCGGTGCAAAGCAGACCGCTGGAAAAAGCCGAAATCGCGCCTGACAGCGCACCACCCGCCGCGCTTGCGGCGGTAAACAGCAATATCTATTTGCAGCTCGGCGCGTTCAAAACACGGGAAGCGGCAGATAGTTTTGTGGCGAAAATGCATGCCGAGTTGGGCGAGATCGGCAAGCAGATCAGTGTGTTCATCAAGGATGGCCTCACCCGCGTTCACATCGGGCCATATGCCAGCCAGAGCGAAGCAAGGAGCAGCGCGGATAGCTTGAAGAGCAAGCTGGGGTTCAAACCAATGTTGAACTTTCACTAGCACACAACTATTTGATGAAATAACCATCAGACCAAGTTGGCAGCCCCCGCCAACTTCGCCAATAGAAACGAACTGACTCGCCAATTCCGACCGATCCGGGTGTCGGCGAGTTGTCGTTTTATTACCGTGACATTTCGCTTTCAGGCAGACAGTTAGCTATTGTGGCGTTCTGCTCCAGATACATGGCAGATAAATGCTTCGAGCTTTTCCTTTAGCGACGGGATGACGTTGACAAACTCAACCGCCACCTCGGTATTGCTCAATGGGTCGGTGCAGGACTCGCTGAATTCCACCCGCTTTATTTTTGCCTGAACATCGAATGGAGAGCCGTTTTTCAGCAACAGGGTAACAGTGGCATAGTCATCGACATATCCGCTGTCTGGTTTGACCTGCGAAGTTTTTATTCGGCAGCCAGTCATCGAGATATCCGCCAATTTCGCACCGTAGTGATGGAACGAATCGAAACCAATGTTGATTTCGCAAGACAGGGCGGCCTTGAATCTTTCGGCATCCCGCCGTTTTGCCAAGCCGACGAGTCGGTGCACCGTGCTAACCAACTGGTCGGGAGCAAAAGGCTTGCACAGGTAATCGGATACGCCTTCCCGGATGGCGATCTCCCGCGTGACAAGTTCCTCGTTAGAAGACATCAGAATGAAGCGGGTGCGCGTGCTGTTCGGGCCGTTGCGGGTGGTTTCCATAAGATCAAGGGGGGACAGCAGACCGGGCATCTCCAATGAGCTGAAAATCCAGTTGATGGCGCGTTCGGATTTCAGAACTTGAAATGCGTCATCTGCATCTTCAGCTTCGTGAATTTTATTGAATTCTAATTCCTGCTGGAGAATTTCTCGGATGTAACCACGCATGAATATCGAAGTATCAACGACCAGCGCATTGGACTGTAACATGGTGCTCTCCTCTCATAGTGCGGCACAGGCGCGAAGACTGGCTACGCGCAGAAATGCCGGATTAATCGGTTTTTGAAAGGCTGTTGGGGCAAAAGAGGGAGGAATGCTGCTAAACGCAAAGAAGAGAAACTTCATCGGTTTGGCGACCCCGCTGTCATATGGCATAGCCAGTTAGACCGGTAGTTTTGCGTCCCCGCCTTTCGGTCGGATTTGCCCTTTTACAACCTTGCAGCCGCAACGCTAGCAGATTATGGTGGAAAAGTATATATAAATATTATCGAGTGATGCCCATATCGCTCAACCCGTGCACACCATCCTTGACCACAAAATAGCGGTTATTAATGTTCTGATAATTTTCCGGAAGGTAATTGAACAAGGTAACCCCCTCCGGCTACGCTGTCCGACGGCTGTGATCTGTGGAAAAGAGTTTTTTCCAGCATAATGGCACCCTCTGATTGCCGGATGACTTGCCTATGAAAACTATCACACTTGCATTCACCGGAGCCTCCGGTCTACCCTACGGCATACGCTTGCTGGAATGCCTGCTGCAAAGCGGGCAGCGCGTGCATCTGGTGTATTCGCAGGCCGCGCAGATCGTCGCCAAACAGGAACTGGATTTCACGCTGCCGAACCGCCCGCAGGATGCGGAGCAGATGTTTGCCGAGCATTTCGGTAAATTCAGCGGCGAGTTAAAGGTGTTCGGTCGCGACGACTGGTATGCTCCGATGGCGTCCGGCTCCAACCCCGGCGACGCGATGGTGGTGTGTCCGTGCACCATGGGCACGCTCGGCAAGATCGCCAACGGCCTCAGCGACGACCTGATCGCTCGCGCCGCCGACGTGATGCTCAAGGAAAAACACACGCTGATTTTAGTGCCGCGCGAAACCCCGTTCTCCGCGATTCATCTGGAGAACATGCTCAAGCTGTCGCGCGTCGGCGCAGTCATCCTGCCGCCCAACCCCGGTTTCTACCACCACCCGCAGAGTGTGCGGGATGTGGTGGATTTTGTTGTGGCGCGGATATTGGATCATCTGGGTGTGGAGCAGGCACTGATGAAGCCTTGGGGAGAGACAGCATGATGATGCACGATCTTCAACCGAGGCTTTCCATTAGCCCGAAATCAAAGTGAGTAAATCCGTTTCTCCTTCAAACGGAAAATAATCCGTCGGGCTTTGCCCGACAACAATATCCGGTGGGCAGAACCCGCCCTACGATAATGCACTATTGATCGAGACATGTAATAACCTGCTGTTCGCGCGAATGAATTCGCACCTACAAACCCCTCACTGCGTTTTTCAGGATATATGGCGTAAGGGATACGCTGAACAAGTCCCAATTTTCAGAGTCTGGTCTTACGTATCTGGATTTATAGGGCAACATTGCCCGCATTCTGTTTTC
>MGWP01000011.1 GCA_001801055.1 Gallionellales bacterium GWA2_55_18
GTTTACCGAAGACGGTTCGTCGTTGCCGGTGACAGTGCTGGAAGTGTCCAACAATCGTGTCACTCAGGTTAAATCCGTTGATACCGATGGTTATACCGCTGTGCAATTGGCGCACGGTGCACGCCGTCCCGGTCGCGTCAGCAAGGCTGCCGCCGGACATTACGCCAAGGCGGGTGTGGAAGCGGGTAATCAACTGAAAGAATTCACTGTATCTCCCGAACAGCTGGCTGGCCTGCAAGCAGGCTCCACGGTCAGTGTGGAGATATTCCAGGTGGGGCAGCTCGTTGACGTGACGGGCGTATCCAAAGGCAAGGGTTATGCCGGCACCATCAAGCGCCACCATTTCAAATCGGGCCGCGCATCGCACGGCAACTCCAAGTCGCATAACGTGCCGGGTTCTATCGGTATGGCGCAGGATCCTGGTCGCGTGTTTCCTGGCAAGCGCATGACCGGACATCTGGGTGACGTGCAAAGAACCGTGCAGAATTTGCAGGTCGTGCGCGTCGATGTTGCGCGGCAATTGCTGCTGGTCAAGGGCGCTGTCCCAGGCTGCACAAACAGCAGCATTATCGTGCGTCCCGCAGTGAAGGCAGGTGCGTGATGGAACTCAAAGTTATCAACGATAAAGGTCAGGCGACCGCAAACTTGGTCGCCTCCGACGAACTGTTTGGCCGCGAATACAACGAAGACCTGGTGCATCAGCTGGTCACCGCTTATCAGGCAAATGCGCGCGCTGGCAACAGCAAGCAAAAGGGTCGCAGCGAAATCGCCAAGAGCACGCGCAAACCGTTTGCACAAAAGGGTACGGGGCGCGCCCGTGCCGGTATGGCATCCAGCCCATTGTGGCGCGGTGGCGGCAAGATTTTCCCGAACACCGGCGAAGAAAACTATACACAGAAGATCAATCGCAAGATGTATCGCGCAGGACTGGCTGCCATTTTCTCGAAATTGGTCAGTGAAAACCGCTTGGTGGTAGTGGATAGCCTGACGGTCGATGCGCCCAAAACCAAATTATTGGCACAAAAGATCAAGGGGTTGGGACTGGATGGGCGCCTGCTGATTATCACCGACAGTATGGACGAAAATTTATATTTGTCTTCGCGCAACCTGCCCAACGTGCTGGTGCTGGAAGCCAATCAGGCCGACCCGGTCAGTCTGGTGCGCTTTCCTAACGTAATCGTTACGCGCAGTGCCGTGGCTAAAATCGAGGAGATGTTCGCATGAGTGCCCGACAATTCAGCCAGGAGCGTTTGATGAAAGTGCTGCTCGCTCCGCAAATATCCGAAAAAGCGACTTACGTTGCCGATAAGCACGAGCAGGTGATTTTCCGCGTGGCTACCGATGCGACCAAGCCAGAAATCAAGGCCGCCGTTGAAATGATGTTCAAGGTGAATGTGAACAGCGTGCAAGTGGCCTGCGTCAAGGGTAAGGCCAAAGGCGGTCGTTACCCAGGTCGGCGCAACAACTGGAAAAAGGCTTATGTGTGTTTGGCAGCCGGCCAGGAAATCAATTTTGCTGCAAACGAGCAAGGATAATCGTCATGGCATTGATTAAACTAAAACCAACAACTCCGGGGCAGCGCGCAGTAGTGCGCGTGGTCAATCCAGATTTGCATAAAGGCAAACCGGTCGCCGCGCTACTGGAAAAGAAAACCAGAACTGCGGGCCGTAACCATAATGGTCATATCACCACACGCCATATGGGCGGTGGACATAAAAAACATTATCGCCTAGTAGATTTTAAGCGTGACAAGGATGGCATTCCGGCCACCGTGGAGCGCCTCGAATACGACCCGAACCGCAGTGCGAACCTGGCACTGTTGTGCTACGCCGATGGCGAACGCCGTTACATCATCGCTCCCAAAGGCGTTGCTGCAGGCACCGCTCTGGTGAGCGGCTCGGAAGCACCGATCAAGGCGGGCAATGCCTTGCCGTTGCGCAACATCCCAGTCGGCTCGACCATCCACTGCATCGAAATGTTGCCGGGCAAAGGCGCGCAACTGGCGCGTTCCGCAGGCACTTCCGTGCAACTGCTGGCGCGCGAAGGCAGCTACGCGCAATTGCGTTTGCGCTCCGGCGAAATTCGCAAAGTGCATATTGATTGCAAGGCGACCTTGGGCGAAGTGGGCAATTCCGAACACAGCCTGCGTTCCATCGGCAAGGCCGGTGCGATGCGCTGGCGCGGTGTCCGCCCGACCGTGCGCGGTGTGGTGATGAATCCGGTCGATCACCCGCATGGCGGTGGCGAGGGCAAGACTGCCGCCGGACGCCATCCGGTCAGCCCATGGGGTGTGCCGGCCAAGGGTTTCCGCACACGTCGCAACAAACGCACCAGCGGCATGATAGTGCGCCGCCGCTTTCAGGTTTAAGGGGTAGATAGATATGGCACGTTCGATTAAAAAAGGTCCATTTGTTGATGCTCACTTGCTCAAAAAAATTGAGACAGTGCGCGCGACCAGCGATAAACGCCCGGTAAAAACCTGGTCGCGCCGTTCCACGGTGTTGCCCGAGTTCGTCGGGCTGACGATTGCGGTACATAACGGCAAGCAGCATATCCCGGTGTATATTTCCGAAAACATGGTCGGGCACAAGTTGGGTGAGTTTTCGCTGACCCGCACCTTCAAAGGACACGCTGCTGATAAAAAAGCAGTGGTCAAGAAATAAGGGGGCATGATGACAACAACTACTGCTGTTGCAAAAAACATCCATCTTTCCGCCCAGAAAGGTCGGCTTGTTGCCGATCAGATTCGCGGTTTGCCGGTTGCGCAAGCACTCAATATTCTGGCATTCAGCCCGAAAAAGGGCGCGGGAATCATCAAGAAGGCGCTGGAATCCGCGATTGCGAATGCCGAGCATAACGATGGTGCGGACATCGACGAACTGAAGGTGACAACCATTTACATCGACAAGGCGACATCGCTGAAGCGTTTCATGGCGCGCGCCAAGGGCCGTGGCAACAGAATTGAAAAGCAGACCTGCCACATTACGGTCAGCGTCGGAGACTAAGGATAAATTATGGGACAAAAAATTCACCCAACCGGCTTTCGGTTGTGCGTTCGTAAAAACTGGGATTCCAAGTGGTATGCCAACAGCAAAAATTTTGCTGACTTGCTGCTCAAGGACATCGAAGTCCGCGCATTCCTGAAAAAGAAGCTGGCCTCCGCCGGGGTATCTAAGGTAATTATCGAGCGCCCTGCCAAAAACGCCAAGGTGACTATTTACACCGCGCGCCCCGGCATGGTGATCGGCAAAAAAGGCGAGGATATCGAGGCATTGCGCGCCGAATTGCGCAAGCGTATGGGGTTGCAATCCGTCGATCTGGCCATCGAGGAAGTGCGCAAACCGGAAATCGATGCGCAACTGATCGCAGACAGCATCACCGCGCAGTTGGAAAAGCGCATCATGTTCCGCCGCGCCATGAAGCGCGCGATGCAGAACGCGATGCGCCTGGGCGCGCAAGGCATCAAGATCATGAGCGCCGGGCGTTTGAACGGGATTGAAATCGCACGCACCGAATGGTATCGCGAAGGCCGTGTGCCGTTGCATACGCTGCGTGCCGATATCGATTATGGCACGTCGGAAGCGAAGACTACTTATGGAATCATCGGTGTGAAGGTCTGGGTATTCAAGGGCGAAATCGGTGGGCAGGAAGTTGTCGCACCAGTCTCAGCCGAACCGGAAAAGAAAGCAAGAAAGTCGGGAGTGAAACATGCTACAGCCAGCTAGAAGAAAATACCGCAAGGAACAAAAGGGTCGCAATACCGGCATTGCCACACGTGGCAATAAGGTGAGTTTCGGCGAGTTTGGCCTGAAGGCGGTTGCGCGTGGTCGCTTGACGGCGCGGCAGATCGAAGCCGCGCGCCGCGCGATGACGCGCCACATCAAGCGTGGCGGGCGTATCTGGATCCGTATTTTTCCGGACAAACCGATCTCCAAGAAACCTGCTGAAGTCCGCATGGGTAACGGCAAGGGTAATCCCGAGTTCTACGTCGCCGAAATTCAACCCGGCAAGATGCTGTATGAAATGGATGGCGTGGATGAAACATTGGCGCGCGAGGCGTTCCGCCTGGCAGCCGCAAAATTGTCGATAGCGACCACGTTTGTGGTCAGACAGGTAGGCGCATAATATGAAGGCTAGCGAATTGAGAACCAAACCTGCGGCAGATTTGCAACAGGAAATACTGTCGTTGACCAAGGCGCAATTTGGCCTGCGCATGCAGGTTGCCACACAGCAAATGACCAATACCAGCGAACTGCGCAAAGTGCGCCGCGACATCGCCCGTGTAAAAACCGTATTGAAAGAGAAGGGTGCCCAATGATGAGCGATTCAAAATCAATGAGCGATGTTAAAGCGATGAGTGAGGCCAAACTGAAACGTACCTTGACCGGCACCATAACAAGCGACAAGATGGACAAGACGGTCACGGTTCTGGTCGAGCGCAAAGTGAAACACCCGTTGCTGGGCAAGATCATTCGCGTTTCCAAGAAATATCACGCACATGATGAAACCAATGAGTTTCATACCGGAGACGTGGTGATGATTGAAGAATGCCGCCCGATTGCCAAAACCAAGAGCTGGCGTGTAGCAAAGTTGCTGGAAAAAGCTCAGGCAGCCTAATTGATCGGCCTGTAGAAAAGTACCGTAGGGGGCGCGTTTATCGCGCCCTTTTTTCATTGCGCCACTGAATTTCGTATCTCTTATTCCAATTCGATTTTGGAATAATAATCATCCTAAAAAACGCAGTTGAAGCCACTTAAACTTGTGATTCCCCGCAGTCTTGCTGCGGGGTTGTTTATTTGACTGCAAGCCATGTGGATAGTGGCTCTTGAAGGTTTTAATGGCTTCTCCAAACAGGTGAGATTAGTACGAATAGCATGGGCAGGCTGTAAGCCGTGTCTTTGCTTGCCTCCAGCCGATTCATGGCAAACGCGGAGCAGTTGACTTTTTTTGACGCAAACGCGTGCCAGTATTGAGTTGCAGCTATTTTTAACAAAAATTTCAACTGCGTTTTTTAGGTTTAAGATATCTACCACGCTGAGCGTGGTAGCGGCTGTGTTCAACCATGCCGCAGGGATTTTGCCCTCCGTTTCCCGCAGCGCACTTTTAAGCAAAGCGACTACTCCGCTACACGCAGCACCCGGCAGCAACTCTGGTTTCAGGGGCTGAATAATAAACAGCAGCGCCAGCGCGATGGTGATAGATTGGTCGGATACATCTGCTGCTTGACGCGCATCCCGAGCTGGGCAATAACGCACAATTTGGCAAGTAAAGTGGTTGCAAAAGATACTGGAGTCGATGTAAAAGCGGGGATTTTTAGAAGCTTTTTACCGTGCTTCCGCGCCTGCTTACAGGAAATTTTGCATATCGCGCATTAGTGCGGCATTATCGCGGGAAAATCAATAACTCAATTAATCAGATGGAAAGCTCACTTTCGCTTGTTCTTATCCTGCTCGCTACCGCCGTGATGGTGGTAGTGCTGTGCCGCATCCTCCACTTACCGGCGATGCTTGGCTATCTTACGGTCGGCATCCTGATCGGCCCGCATGCCCTGGCGTGGATACCCGATACGGCGGAAACCCGGCATCTTGCCGAGTTTGGTGTGGTGTTCCTGATGTTCAGCATCGGCTTGGAATTCAGCCTGCAGCGCCTGATGGCGATGAAACATACGGTATTCGGCTTGGGCGGCGCACAGGTAGTCGCGACCATGCTGCTGGTCATGGCTACTGCCGCCGTGTTCGGGCTGGATTGGCGCACCGGTTTGGCACTGGGTGGCGTGCTGGCGATGTCTTCCACCGCGATTGTCAGCAAATTATTGGTCGAACGCGCCGAATTGAACCTGCCTTTTGGCCAGCAGATGATGGGTGTGCTGCTGTTCCAGGATCTCGCTGTTGTTCCACTGCTGATCATTATCCCCGCACTGGCTTCGAACGCCGGCGATCTTTATGCCACGCTCGGCTATGCGACGCTCAAGGCGGCAGCGGTACTGCTGGTGCTGCTGGTGTTTGGACAGTACATCATGCGTTCATGGTTTCATGTCGTGGCACGGCAAAAATCCTCCGAGCTATTCGTGCTAAATGTGCTGCTCATCACGCTGGGGCTGGCTTATTTCACCGAGCTGGCTGGTTTGTCGCTGGCGCTGGGCGCGTTTGTCGCAGGCATGCTCATTTCGGAAACCGAATACCGCTACCAGGTGGAAGAAGACATCAAACCGTTTCGCGACGTGCTGCTCGGCCTGTTTTTTGTCACCATCGGCATGAAGCTCAACTTGGGCAGCGTCGTGGCAGATTTTGGCTGGATAGTGCTGGCATTGCTGGCGCTGATCCTGTTCAAGGCCTTGATCGTGGCATTGCTGGCGCGCGCCTTTGAAGGGGATTGGGGCGTGGCATTGCGCAGCGCGATCGGCTTGGCGCAGGCCGGCGAGTTCGGCTTCGTACTGCTGACACTGGCGGACGGCGCACACTTGCTCAATGACTCAACCATGCAGATCACCCTGGCGGCGATGCTGCTTTCCATGCTGGCAGCGCCATTCCTGATACAGCACGGCGAAGCCATTGCACGGCGTCTCTCTGCTGCCGAATGGACCGACCGCGCCATGCAGATACACCAGATCGCCGTCCAGAGCATGGGCAGCAGCGGGCATGTCATCATTTGCGGCTATGGCCGTAGCGGCGGCACGCTGGCAAAATTTCTCGAAGAGGAAAATTTGAGTTTCATCGCGCTGGATCTGGATTCGCGCCGCGTAAGCGCGGCTTTGGAAGCGAAGAAAAAAGTGGTGTACGGCAATGCTTCCAAGCGCGAAGTGCTGATGGCAGCAGGTCTGATGCGCGCCAAGGCGCTGGTGGTTTCTTACAAAGACAAGCATTCCGCGCTGGCGATCCTGCGCCATGTCAAGGAGTTGCGCCCGGACTTGCCGGTGGTAGTGCGCACCAACGACGATACCCATGTGGAGGCCTTGAAGGAAGCCGGCGCAGCGGAGGTGGTCGCAGAGGTATTGGAAGGCAGCGTGATGCTTGCCTCGCAAGCGATGCTGATGGCTGGTGTGCCGCTTAGCCGCGTGATCCGCCGTGTCCAGGAAAGCCGCGCACGCCGCTATGCGGTTTTCAGCGGCTATTTCCGCACTGCCCAAAGCGAGGCGGGCGAGGCCAGCGAAAAGCTGCAATCTCGCTTCCTGAGCGTGTTGCTAAAAAAAGACTCTGCGGCAGTCGGCAAAAGGCTGCGCGAGATTGGCCTGGATGCGCTGAGCGTCGAAGTCAACGCGGTGCGCCGTCATGGTGTGCGCGGCGCAAGACCGAGCGAGGAAATGCTATTGCAGGCGGGGGACGTGTTGGTGTTGCTCGGATTACCTGAGGCTTTGCAGCAGGCAGAGATAAAGCTGCAAAAGGGATCAAATATCTAGCCAGAATATTTCATGAAAAAGCTGTCGGCACAGACTTGAAACCCGCATAGAATCCGGTTGCAAATAATATTTTGTGAGGAGCCGCGCCGATGCATAATCACCGCTCATTCTTTAGCGCTTAACTGCTTGTATTCCATGTTTTTTCATCCCACTACCTGAATCTCTCCAGCTTGCTGTAATTGGTTTTTGAGCGCACCCAGAATAACTATGGAAGGGTGCATGGAATGCACCTTGCGATATTGCACTATTGATCAGAAAACGGAACGAAACAACGTCAGGCCAGAACACATCAATAGCGCCGGAATGCGGGATTTCCAAAAAATCTTGCCTTCAAATGATCAGGTGCGTTTTCCCAACACGATTTGTTATGTGCGCAAGTTGAGTAGACAGCGCACTGTATTAGACTACAGTCCAATATCAATCACGTAATCAGAAGCGTAGATTGCCTTCCATGGAATTATCGGATAGGTAACTGTCGTGAACGTCGTGAAACCAGAAAAAGCACAGTCATTCGATCTTCGGATAATGACGGGCGTGGGTGTGCTTGCATCTATTCATTGGCGTTTGGTTGCGTGCTGTGCGGGTTTCTCCAATAAATGGTTATGTGCATGCGCCGTACTGTGGTTCGCGTTGTCTCCGCTGACAAGCCATGCGCAGGATATTGTCTTGACTGTCGAGGCACCGCAAGTGCGCGCGCTATTAAATGAAGCCATGATGCTTGAGCGCTCCGTAAACGACCCCGCCAAAATACGGCGTGCAGCCTCACTGTACTGCAAGGCATCCCGACTTGGCAGCACCGAAGCGCAATACCGCTTGGGCTTGCTCTACCTTGCCGGCAAGGGTGTGCCAAAGAACCATGATTTTGCATCCGTCTTGTTCTCGCAGGCCGCCCAACAGGGGCATGCCCGAGCACTGGACATGCTGGAGGGTGTGCGGCTTCGCACTTTGAAGCTACCCCCTTGCCTGGTATAGCTACCGGCCTGTTTTTCACGGGCGAATACACCTCTTCCTTCATTGGTATAAAACCCGCTGGAAAGGCTCTAGGCCGAAATATATAGATATTTCGGCATATATCTATTTTATTGAGTAAGTGGCAAGCTGCTTCTTGCGGTGAATAAATTTGTTCTTGGATCAGAAAAATTCGCATCCCCATGCAATTATTGCCAGCCTGAAAGGCTCCTTCAAAATGCTTCTCTTCCTGCTCTAGCGCCACTACCCGCCAATTCCCCTCATGAGCGATAGCCAAATCGAGCAGGTGCGGGGGGAAGCCAAGCGGCCATTGGGGCGCACCTTGATCGACAAGGGCGTGATCAGCGAAGACCAGTTGCGCATCGCCCTGCAGGAACAGGGCAAATCCCATCAACCGCTGGGCCGCTTGCTGGTTCATTTCGGCTTCCTGACTGAAGCCACCATTCGCGATGTGCTGTCGGAAAATCTCGGCCAGGAGAGCATCGACCTTGCCACCGTCATCATTGATCCCGCCGCACTGGCGCTCATTCCAAAAGAAGTTGCGCGCCGCTATCAACTGTTGCCGTTGGTGTTTGACCAGCCCGGCTGCACCCTCACTCTGGCGGTTGCCGACCCGGACAACATCATCGCGCTGGATCAGGTGCGCGCCCTGCTCGGGGATGAGTACCGCCTGATTACCCAGCTCGCCAGCGAATCCGACATCCTGCGCGGTATCGACCAGCACTACGGTTTCGAGCTTTCCATCGACGGCATCCTGCATGAAATCGAGCCGGGCGAGATGGAATATCAGGCGCTGCAATCCGGCGCAAATGAATTCAG
>MGWP01000012.1 GCA_001801055.1 Gallionellales bacterium GWA2_55_18
GATGGAATATCAGGCGCTGCAATCCGGCGCAAATGAATTCAGCCAGCCGGTGGTGCGCCTGATCGACGCGCTGCTCACCGAGGCGGTGCAGCATGGCGCGTCGGACATCCATTTCGAACCGGAAAGCAGTTTTTTGCGCATCCGCTACCGCATCGACGGGGTGCTGCGTCAGGTGCGCAGCCTGCACAAGAGTTTCTGGCCGTCGATGGTGGTGCGCCTGAAAGTGATGGGCAACATGAACATCGCCGAAACGCGTGCGCCGCAGGATGGGCGTGTTTCCCTGCGCCTGTCCGGACGACCGATCGATTTTCGCGTGGCTTCGCATCCCACCACGCATGGCGAAAACCTGGTGTTGCGCATCCTCGACCGGCAGAAAGGCATCGTGCCGCTCGACCAGCTCGGCTTGGACGATGCGCTGCTTGGCCTGCTCAAGACAGTCATCGCCAAACCGGAGGGCATCGTGCTGGTCACCGGCCCGACCGGCAGCGGCAAAACCACCACGCTGTATTCGGTGCTGAGTCACGCCAACACCGAGTCGGTCAACATCATGACGCTGGAAGACCCGGTGGAATATCCGATGGCGATGATCCGCCAGACCTCGGTCAACGAGGCGGCCAAGCTGGATTTCGTCAACGGCATCCGCTCGATGATGCGCCAGGACCCGGACATTATTCTGGTCGGCGAAATCCGCGACCACCCGACCGCCGAAATGGCGTTCCGCGCCGCGATGACCGGCCATCAGGTGTATGCGACGCTGCACACCAATTCGGCCATCGGCGCGATCCCGCGCCTGCTCGACATCGGCATCCTGCCGGACATCCTGTCCGGGAACATCATCGGTATCGTGGCGCAACGGCTGGTGCGGATATTGTGTAAAGAGTGCAAATCACCTTATTCGCCGGATGCGCAAGAACGCAAACTATTGGGTATCGCCGCCAACTGTGATCTCACGCTGTATCGTTCTACCGGCTGCGACGCCTGCCATCACCAGGGTTTCAAGGGGCGGCTTGCCATCATGGAATTGCTCGACATGAATCGCGATCTGGACGATCTGGTCGCGCAGCGTGCCAGCACCCGTCAAATCCGCGAGGCCGCGCTTGCTAGCGGGTTCCGCACACTGGCGGCAGATGGTGTGCGGCGCATCTTGCAGGGCGTCACGTCCGTGGCGGAAGTCGGCCGCGTGGTGAATCTAAATGATCGGATCGACTGATGAGCCTGGAAACAGCAGTTGGCGGGTTCGTAGGTGCGAATTTATTCGCACTAACAATGAGCTATGTGCGAATGAATTCGCACCTACAAATGCAGCCTATTTTTATATGACGCTCTATTCTTACTGTGCCATCGACGCGCAAGGCAAGCGCCATAAAGGGTTGCATGATGCGGGCAATCTGGTGGATCTGGAGTTGCGCCTGAAACGCGGCGGACTGGATTTGATCGATGCGAAACCGGATGGCGGCAAAACTCGGCTATTGCGCAACACGATCAAGCGTGCCGAACTGATCACTTTTTTCTTCAATCTCGAACAGCTTGCCAGCGCCGGTGTGCCTTTGCTGGAAAGCCTCGGGGATTTGCGCGACACCATGCACGATCCGCATTTCCGCAAGATCATCGCGAGCCTGATCGAATCCATCGAAGGCGGAAAAAAACTTTCCCAGTCAATGGCGCAACATCCCGGCGCGTTCGGCAAGATTCTGATCAGCCTGACCCATGCCGGTGAAGAGAGCGGCCGCCTGCCCGAAGTGTTCGCACATATCACCGCATCGTTGAAATGGCAGGATGAGATGGCGTCGCACACCAGAAACATCATGCTCTATCCGGCCTTCGTCGGCAGCGTCGTGCTGGCGATCACGGTGTTCCTGATGATCTATCTGGTGCCGCAACTGGTGGGTTTCATCAGGGGCATGGGGCAGGAAATCCCGGCGCAGACGCGCGCCCTGCTTGCAGTTTCGGCATTCTTTGTCGGCTATTGGTATGTGCTGGTGGCACTGCCTGTCGTACTGTTCATTGCCGCAAAACTGCTGATCGCTTCCAGCCCGGAGATGCGCTACAAATTCGACCGGCTCAAGCTCGGATTGTGGTTCACCGGCCCGATCCTGCGCAAGATTATCCTGGCGCGTTTCGCCAACACCTTCGCGATGATGTACGGTTCCGGTATCAGCATCATCGAGTGCATCGCCAATTTGCGCGATGTGGTCAACAACTGCGCCGTCGCCAAAAGCCTGGACGACATCAGGCATGAAATCGAATCCGGCCGGAATCTCACCCAGAGCTTCCAGAACACCGGCATGTTCCCGCCGCTGGTGATACGCATGCTCAAAGTCGGCGAGGCTACCGGCTCGCTGGACAAGGCGCTGCTCAACGTCGGCTATTTTTACGACCGCGAAGTGAAGGATTCCATCAAAAAAGTGCAGGTCATGATCGAGCCTGCCATGACCATTATTTTGGGTGCGTTGCTCGGTTGGGTGATGCTGTCGGTGCTGTCGCCGATCTACGACATTATCGGCAAGGTGAAATTCTGATGAAGCGCCGCCTGCTGCTGTTTTTGAGCGCCAACCGGCTGCATGCGCAACTGATGGCAGGCGGAAAAATAATCGGGCAACAGGAATTCGACAGCTCGCAGGAGGGGCGTGAAGGCTTCGCGGCCTTCCTGCAACCGGTGAAATGCCCGGCCTATTTGCTGGCCGATTTAATCGAGGAAGATTTTCGCCCGGAAATCATTCCGCACCTGCGAGGGCGCAGCCGCAACGCGCTCCTGCAGCGCAAATTCGACCAACATTACCGGGGCACACCGTTCCATCAGGCCACCCTGCTGCGACGGCAAAAAACCGGACGGCGCGACGATGAGATGCTGTTATCCGCATTAACTAACCCCGCGCTCATCACACCTTGGCTGGACATCCTGCGGGTGCAGGAAATCCCGCTTGCGGGAATTTATTCCGTGCCGCAGGCCAGCGCGCCCCTGATCAAAAATCATGCTTCCGATCATCTGCTGCTTGTTTCATGGGAGAAGTCCGCCGGGCTGCGTCAAAGCTATTTCATCGAACGCCGCTTGCAGATTTCACGGTTGACGCCGGTGCATGCTGTTTCCTCGTTCCAGGATGCCGTGGCAAAAGAGCTCAGCCGCACTTGCCAGTATTTGAAAAGCCTGAGCCTGCTGCCGGAGGGGCAAAGCCTCGACGTGTGCATCATAGGCCATAGCGGCGACCTTGCCGGGCTGCAAGAGAAACTGCCTCAGACCACCGACTTGCGCTACGAATTCGTCGGGCTTGATGAAATCGCCGCGCAACTCAAGATCGCCTGCCGCTTCACTGACTCGGATGCCAGCCAGATTTTCCTGCATGAGTTAGCCGCCAAACCACCCAAAAACCACTATGCGAACGCCGCCCATACGCACCACTTTACCCTGTGGCAACTGCGCCACGCGCTCGGCTGGATTAGCGCAGCCGGTCTGGCGGGTAGCCTGTTGTGGGGTGCGGCAAACGTCATGCTCAACAACGGCAATGCAACGGCTACCGAGTCTCTTGGAATCCAGACACAACACGCCTTGAACGAAACGCGGCAAATCACACAGGGTTTTGCTGACGCTCTACCCGGCACCCACGCTTCCGCTACGGAGATGAAAGCGGGTGTTTCGATCATGCGCAAATTCGCTCAATCTTCACCCGGCCCGCGAGCCATCCTGCAACCGATCAGCGCCGTGCTCGACCGGTTTCCGCAAATCGAACTGGATAATTTCGGCTGGCGGACAAATGCAACCGGATTAGCTAGTAGCGATTCCGCCTCGGCTACCGGACCGCCAGACACAAGTACCGGAACAACCATTACCCTGAAGGCCAATCTGCATGGCTTCGCCAGCGATTACCGCGCCGCATTGGCTTATCTGGATAGTTTTCAGCACGAGTTAAGCACAGCCGGTTATCAGGTCAGCATCACGACCCAGCCACTGGATGTCGGCTCCGGCGGCAGCATTGCAGACCAGCGCGAGACACCTGAAAAGGCGCTGGATTTTTCCCTGCAACTTATCCGGAGAACACCGGCATGAGATTCTCCAAGGCCGATTTTCTGCTGATGCGCCGGAGCATCCTGATGGCTTCCCTATCGGCACTGTTAAGCATTACTGTTTTATACGGCAGCAGCCGCTATGCGGAGCATGCGCAACAAGATCAATACAACGCACAACGCTTGCTGAATGAAGCGCAAAACCGGCTGGCGACGGCGCGCCAGGATCGGGAAAACATGACGGCCTATTCCGGCGAATACGGTGTATTGGAAGAAAATAAAATAATCGGCGACGAGCAGCGTCTGGACTGGATAGAAGGGTTGGAAAAACTCCGGCGGCAAAACCTGGTCACCGATTTTCACTACAACATCGCACCGCAAAGAAACCACACTGGTATCCCCGGTTTGGACAGCGGCAATTTTCATATCCGCTACAGCGAAATGAAGCTGCAATTCGACTTGTTGCATGAGGCGCAACTGCTGGATTTTTTCGGCGCACTGCGCAGCCAGATAAAAGGTCGTTACCAGCTTGAAGGCTGCGCCCTGCAACGCGGCGTTACCGATGAAAACAGCTTTCACCTCAAAGCCGAATGCTACGGCGGCTGGATAACGCTGAAGAACCGGAACGCGCCGCCATGAATACGACTCTCAAAATTTGTTTATATGCCTTCGGGTTAAACGTTTCGCTGCCTGTCAGTGCAGAAGAATTGGGGCGACTATTTTTCACCCCGGAACAACGCGCGCAACTGGAGCAGGGCAAATTGCAAAACACCGACTCCGGCGGCGACCGCCGCGCGCTGACCGTCAATGGTATCGTGCAGAAACACGGCGGGGCGCGCACCGTGTGGATCAACGGCATACCACAGTCGGCCACCATGAACGATAGCCGCGCGCCGGAAAGTTTGTCCATCGCCGCACCGGGGCAAGCGCAACCGGTAAGAATCAAGGTCGGGCAAAAGCTGCTTATCAATCCGCCCGCCTCGGAACACCCGGTTTCTCCGAGGCAGTAGCGCCGCCATGCACCCGCCGCCGCATTGCATTGACGGAACAACACAACGCGGCGCCGCGCTGATCGTGATGCTGGTGATTATGGTGATCGGCTTCAGCGCATTGCTGGTCAACTCATTCAGCCTAGCCGACTTGAACAATCAGCGCCAGACAAAAACCGCCGCGTCGCTGGCGCAGGCGAAGGAGGCGTTGATCGGCTATGCCGTCACCTATGGCGACACTCATTCCGGCAAGGTGCATGGCTACTTGCCCTGCCCCAACCTGTCGGGCGGAGCACTGGGCGCCACCGAAGGAAATGCCGCCGGGAGCTGTACCGGCAAGAACATCAGCCAGATCGGGCGGCTACCATGGAAAGAACTCAACCTGCCGCCCTTGCGTGACGGCACCGGCGAGTGCCTGTGGTATGCCGTTTCCGGCACTTACAAGAACAACACGCCGACCAGCCTGATGAACTGGGATACCAACGGGCAGTTGCAGGTATATGCGTCCGACGGCACCACCCTGCTGACACCGGCAGACAATCAGGCGGTAGCGGTCATCTTCGCGCCGGGAGCGGCACAAACCGGGCAGACTCGCACGCCCGATACCAGCACGCCGATTTGCGGTGGAAATTACACCGCGAGCAACTATCTCGACAGCGACGGCACGATCAACAATGCCACGGTATCGGCAGTCGCCAATGCCACCGGCAAATTCCGCTTCGGCACGGCAGCCGGGATCAACGACCAGATGCTGTTCATCACCCGGCAGGACATCTGGAACGCCATACAAAAGCGCAACGACTTCCTCGCCACGCTCAACAACATGACGCAAAAAACCGCCGAGTGCCTCGCCTTTTTCGGCGCAACCAACGGCAAACCACTCGCCAACCCGGCCTCCAACAAAAGCCTGCCGTGGGCCGCACCGCTTTCTCTTGCCGACTATGGCGCAAACTCCAACTATGACGACCAGGCAGGCCTGTATGCCGGGCGGGTTCCCTACAAAGTGAACAACTCTTATTCAACCACCGCAAGCACCATGCTCAACTCCAACCTGCTGGTCAATGCGACCAACTGCCCGAGCGGCTGGGCGGATGCCTACCCCTGGTGGGATAACTGGAAAGACCACCTGTTTTATGCGCTGTCCGGCGAACACCGTCCGGTCAACATCGCGACCGCCCCGTGCGGCAACTGCGTGACCGTGAGCGGCAGCGCACCCTATGCCGCAGTAGTCATGCTGGCCGGTAGCCGCCTGACCGCCCAAGTGCGCGCCAGCGACACGAGTGGCGCGGGCAGCACGCCGCGCGGCACTCTCAATAATTATCTGGAAGGCCGCAACGCTGGCAACTACCCGAACGGCAGCGGTAATGCCGACTACCAGAATCAAACAATCGATGGCGGCTTCAACGACATCCTGTATTGCATACGAACCGATCTGAGCGTAGCGCCATGCCCCTGAAAGAATATCGTCGCAACCCGGCACAACAACATGGCTTCACGCTGCTCGAAATGGCCGTCGTGCTGGTCATCGTGGGTTTGCTGCTGGGCGGGTTGCTGCCCGTCATATCCGGGCAGATGGATCAGCAGCGCAGGAACGAAACGCGCAAATACATGGATGAAGTGCGCGACGCGCTGTTGGGGTATGCCATCTCGACCGCAAACAAACGCTTGCCTTGCCCGGACTCCAACGGCGACGGCACAGCGGAAGCGGCATGCGCCGCACAGCAAGTCGGCACGCTGCCCTACAAGGATCTGGGCGTGGCGGAAAAAGACGCTTACGGCAGCGTGCTGGTGTATGCCGTCACTAAGGAATTTGCCGACGGCACAACGCACTTCACCTTGAACACAGCGGGAGCGATGCGCATCTGCACGACGGCAGCCTGCACCGCAAACCTCACCTCCACCACCGCAGCGGTGATCGTCTCGCGCGGCGCAAATTGGGCAAACACGCCCTCAGCCGACGAAGCGGAAAATACCGATGGCGATACCGATTTTGTCAGCCATGATTTCGTACAGAATGGTTACGACGATATGGTGATCTGGATTTCGCCCAACATCCTGTTCAACCGCATGGTTGCAGCGGGGCAGTTGCCCTAGATACGCCGCCAGGTTGTGCCGTTCGCACTATCTTCCAGCACGATACCGGTCTCCAGCAACTCCTTGCGGATACGGTCGGCTTCGGCGAAGTTCTTCGCCTTTTTCGCGGCGATGCGCGCCTCGATCTGTGCATTGATTGCGGCATCGTCAAGCCCGCCTTTGGCTGAGCCGCCTTGCAAAAATGCCTGCGGGTCGCGTTGCAGCAAACCAAGCATTTCCGCCAAAGTCTTGAGCTGCGCAGCCGCTTCAGCGGATTGAGTACGGTTCACTTCATTGGCCAAGTCGAACAGTACCGCCATCGCTTCCGGCGTGTTGAAGTCATCGTCCATCGCAGCTTTGAAGCTCTGGGCGTGGGGTGCATTCCAATCAACTGCAACCCCCCCAGCCCCCCTTGTCAGGGGGGGGCCGGGAGGGGTTATGCTTTTCAGCGCCGTATAAAGTCGCGTCAGCGCGCCTTTCGCATCGTCCAGATGCATGTCGGAATAATTCAGCGGGCTGCGGTAATGCGCGCGCAGGATGAAGAAGCGCACCACTTCGGCGTCGTATTTCTTCAGCACCTCGCGGATGGTGAAGAAATTGCCGAGCGACTTGGACATTTTTTCCTCGTCCACGCGCACGAAGCCGTTGTGCATCCAGTAATTCACAAATTTGCACTGGTGCGCGCCCTCACTTTGCGCGATCTCGTTCTCGTGATGCGGAAACTGCAAGTCCGCGCCGCCGCCGTGGATATCGAAATGCCTGCCCAGGATTTCCGTGCCCATCGCCGAGCATTCGATATGCCAGCCGGGTCGCCCTTTGCCCCATTTGGAATCCCACTTCACTTCGTCTGCTTCGCTTTCTTTCGCACTCTTCCACAACACGAAGTCGAGCGGATCGTTCTTGCCCTCCACAACATCCACGCGCTCGCCTGCGCGCAAGTCTTCCAGCGATTTGCCGGACAGTTTTCCATAGCCGTCAAACTTGCGTACCGCATAATTCACGTCGCCATCTGCTGCCCGATAGGCCAGCCCGTTGCTTTCCAGCCTGGCGATCATGTCCAGCATTTCCGGCACGAATTGCGTGGCGCGCGGCTCATGATCCGGGCGCTGCACGCCCAGCGCATCGGCATCCATATGCATCGCGTCGATAAAGCGTTGCGTCAGCGCATGGATGGATTCGTTGTTCTCCGCCGCGCGCCTGATGATCTTGTCGTCGATGTCGGTGATGTTGCGCACATAGTTGACGTCGTAGCCGGAAGCTTTCAGCCAGCGGTACACCATGTCGAACACCACCATCACGCGCGCATGGCCGAGGTGGCAATAGTCGTACACCGTCATACCGCACACGTACATGCCGACCGTGCCCGGCACAATCGGCGTGAACTCTTGTTTGTCACGGGTGAGCGTGTTATAGATTTTTAGCATTTGGAAACCTTTTTTGTCCGCAGATTACACAGATTCACGCAGATTTAATCTGTTTAATCTGCGCAATCTGCGGACGAAGTTTTTACCCTTGTTCCTTCGCCCAAGAATCCTTGAGCGTCACGGTACGATTGAACACCAGCCTACCGCCCGGCTGATGCTCGCGGCGGTCGGTGCAGAAATAACCCAGACGCTCGAACTGGTAGCGTGTTTCCGGTGCTGCCTCGCGGACCGCGGCCTCGACCCAGCCCTGCACTACGGTCAGCGAAGCCGGGTTGAGATAGCTACAGAAATCCACCTCCCGATCCGCGTCCGGTTCAGGTATGGTGAACAGGCGGTCATACAGGCGAATCTCGGCGGGCAGCGCATGTTCGCACGACAGGAAATGGATCACGCCTTTTACCTTGCGCCCTTCCGGGTTCTTGCCCAGGGTATTGTGGTCGATGCTGCAACGCAACTCGATCACCTTGCCCACCGCATCCTTCACCGCTTCGTCGCAGCGTATCACGTAACTGTGGCGCAAACGCACCTCGCCGCCGATGGCGAGCCGCTTCCAACCGACTGGTGGCACTTCTGCAAAGTCGTCGGCCTCGATGAATAATTCCTTGCCGAACGGCACGATGCGTTTTCCAAGCTCCGGCATGTTGGGATGGAAATCCGCTTCACGAGCCTGCGCGCCGTCAAAGTTGGTGATGGTGACTTTGAGCGGATTGATGACTGCCATCACGCGCGGTGCGCGCAATTCGAGGTCTTCGCGGATCGCACCTTCCATGATCGCCATATCGACGCTGTTCTCGCTCTTGGATACGCCGATGCGTTTGGCGAATTCGCGAATGCCTTCCGGCGTGTAGCCGCGCCTTCTCATGCCGGAAATCGTCGGCATGCGCGGGTCGTCCCAGCCGCTCACATGCTTCTCGTTCACCAGTTGCAACAGCTTGCGTTTGCTGGTGATGGTGTAGTGCAGCTCCAGCCGTGAAAATTCATATTGGCGCGGATGGCAGGGGATGGTGATGTTGTCCAGCACCCAATCGTATAGCGGGCGGTGATCCTCGAATTCCAGCGTGCAGATGGAATGGGTGATACCCTCCAGCGCGTCGGAAATGCAGTGCGTGTAGTCGTACATCGGGTAGATGCACCACTTGTCGCCGGTGCGGATATGGTGCGCGCGGCGGATGCGGTAGATCGCCGGGTCGCGCAGGTTGATGTTGGGCGAGGCCATATCGATTTTGGCGCGCAGCACCATCGCACCGTCGGCGAATTCGCCGTTTTTCATGCGCGCGAACAGGTCGAGGTTTTCCGCCACGCCACGATCACGATTCGGGCTATTTTTGCCCGCCTGCGTCAATGTGCCGCGATATTCGCGCATCTGTTCCGGCGTGAGATCGTCCACATACGCCAGGTTTTTTTTAATCAACTCCACTGCAAAATCGTACAGCGCATCAAAATAATCCGACGCCCAGTGCACTTCGCCGCTCCACTGGAAACCCAGCCAGCGCACGTCGTCCTGGATGGATTGCGCATACTCCTCGCTCTCCTTCTCCGGGTTGGTATCGTCGAAACGCAGGTTGCATTTACCCTGGTAATCCTGCGCCAGCCCGAAGTTCAGGCAAATGGACTTGGCATGCCCGACGTGCAAATAACCGTTGGGTTCTGGCGGGAAGCGTGTAACAATGCTGCGGTGCTTGCCGCTCGCCAGATCGGCCTCGATGATGCTGCGGATAAAATTGGAAACAACGGGTTGGGTCATGCCGCTCATGCTGGGCTTCTTGCTTTCAATTGGATTGATGATCTGTTGGTGGATCGACAAAATACACTGCGGATTTTACCTGAAAATACTGGTATCAGAGGATTGACGGTTGTGGAACGTAAATCGGGCTAAAGCCACTTCTCCATTTTTATCTCACCCCCCGATTTTACTTCTCCGCGCTTACAAAACTATGGAAATACACGGATTTTTTGGTAGAATCCGCCGCTAGCTGAAATTCGCGCATCCAAGGAACCGAACAACACGATGAATATGTTTAACCGTTTTTTTTACCGCCATGCCGCAATATTTGCCGGCGCATTGCTGTTATCTGCCAGCCCCGCTGTTTATGCCGATGATGTACAGGACGCCCACAAGTTATTTAAAAAGGGGCAGCATAGCCAAGCGATGGATAAGGTAAATAGTGTTCTGTCTGCCAAGCCGAAAGACGCGCAAGCACGTTTTCTGAAGGGGTTGATCCTCACCGAGCAAGGCAAGCCCGCCGATGCCATCAAGACATTTTCGGCTTTGACCGAGGATTACCCCGAGCTGCCCGAACCGTATAACAACCTGGCTGTGTTGTATGCCAGCCAGGGGCAATATGACAAGGCCAAGCAGTCGCTGGAAATGGCGATACGCACCCATCCCAGTTATGCTACCGCGCACGAGAACCTCGGCGACATTTACGCAAAAATGGCCAGCCAGGCATATGACCGCGCGCTGCAACTGGATCGCAGCAACACCGCCACCAAGACCAAGCTGGCAATGATTCAGGATTTATTCTCGAACAGCACCCGCGTCAAATCTCCAGCATCGAACAAAGCTGCCCCTGATGCTGCCGCTGCCACGAGCAAACCGCAAACTGCTGCCGCAGCGCCTGTCCCGCCCGTTGTTGGCACGGTTCTCCCGGTATTGGCGGCAGCTCCTGTACCCGCAGTAGCTGCGCCCACAGCACCCGCACCAGCGGCCAAAGCAAATGCACCGGAAAAACCAGCCGAACCTGCCGCAGCCAATAACAGCGGTGAAGTATTGAAGGTTGTCAACGCGTGGGCTGCCGCATGGTCAGCCAAGGATGTCAAAAAATATCTGTCATTCTATGCGCCCGATTTCAAGACGCCAGACGGCGAAAAACGTGCTGACTGGGAAGCTGCCCGCAAAGAGCGCATCAGCAAACCAAAATCCATCCAGGTTGGCATCGGCAACGCGACGGTGAATTTCAATGGCAATCATGCCACCGTGAAATTCCGCCAGTCTTACCAGGCCAAGCACCTGAAATCTTCAAGCAACAAAACATTGCTGATGGTGAAGTCCAACGGAAGCTGGTTGATCCTTGAAGAGCATTCCAGATAATCATGACATATAGGGCACTGACTTCTTTGCTTCTGTGCGGACTGCTGGCAGGCGTGGCGCAAGCCGCGCCGGATTCGCACAATACTGAGGCGCAGTTGGCAAAAAGCCTGCAAGCCATCAAAAACAACCGCCTCGATATTGCGCTTAATGAGGTGGACAACCTGTTGCGGTTCAATCCAAATTTCAAGCTGGCTTATCTGGTCAAAGGCGATTTGCTGATGGCGCGCGCCGGTGCGATTAATAATTTTGGCAACGCGCCAAATGCCCCGCGCGAGATGATCGAAGGTTTGCGCGATGAGGCTCGGGTGCGCCTGCAACGCGCACAGACGCGCCTCTCCATCAAACTCCCGCCGCGCTATCTGTGGAAGCTTGATGCGCGACAAAAATATGCCATCGTGGTGGATACCAGCCGCTCCACGCTGTACGTCTACGAGAATGTCAACGGCGAACCGCGTTATGTGGCGGACTACTACATCACTATCGGCAAATTCGGCACGGAAAAGGTTTCCGAGGGCGATCAACGCACGCCTATCGGCGTATATTTTGTAAAAACAGAATTACCCAAAGACAAACTTTCTGATTTTTATGGCAATGGTGCTTACCCGCTCAGCTACCCCAACGAATGGGATCGGAAAAACAAACGTACCGGAAGCGGTATCTGGCTGCACGGAACACCCAGCGACACTTACAGCCGCCCGCCGCGTGCCAGTAACGGCTGCGTAGTGCTGGCCAACGATGACCTTGACAAGCTTGCCCCTTACCTGCAAGTTGGCATTACCCCGGTCATCATTACCAACCAGATAGACTGGGCCAACGAACAAGACCAGGTCGAGCGCGATGCGTTGCTGCAGGAATTCGAGCAATGGCGCAAGGATTGGTCCAGCCTGGATACGGACACCTACCTCAAGCACTACTCGCACAATTTTTCCAGCGAAGACATGAATTACCCGGCATGGGCAAAGCAGAAGCAACTGGTGAACAGCGCAAAGTCGTGGATCAAGGTCAATGTTTCAAATGTGAGCATATTCACTTACCCGGAGCAACCCAATATGGCGGTGGTCAACTTCGAGCAGGACTACAACAGCAACAACCTGTCCAATCGCATGAAGAAACGCCAGTACTGGATCAAGCAGAACAGCCGCTGGCAGATCGTTTACGAAGGCGCCGCATGACATGAAACGCCTGTTTACCGCCCTGCTTGCAGTACTGCTGTGTTGCGCGATGCAAACTTCCCATTCTCTAACTCAAGGCAAAAAAATCATGGTCAAACTGCACACCAATCACGGCATTATCACGTTAAAGCTGGATGCCGAAAAAGCTCCCAATACCGTGAAGAATTTTCTGGAATATGTAAACAGCGGTTTTTACGACAACACCATTTTTCACCGTGTGATTGCAGATTTCATGATTCAGGGCGGCGGCTTCGAGTCCGGCATGAAACAAAAGAAAGTCAATGCGCCGATTCAAAATGAGGCGGCGAACGGTTTGACCAACGACACTTACAACGTTGCCATGGCGCGCACCTCAGACCCGCATTCCGCCACCGCACAATTTTTCATCAATACGAAAAGCAACCGTTTTTTGGATTATCCGGGACAGGACGGCTGGGGCTACTGCGTGTTCGGCAAGGTAGTGGAAGGCGCCGAAGTGGTGGATGCAATCCGCAAGGTCAGCACCGGCTTTCGCGCCGGGCATCATGATGTACCTGAAGAAGACGTCATCATTACCAAAGCGGAAGTGGTGAAGTAATCATAAAAACGGCGCGCCTCGCGCCGTTTTGTTTTTCATGCCCCACACCCTGTTCATCTCCGACCTGCATCTCAGTGCCGAGCAGCCGCACGGCATGGCAGCGTTCCGGCGTTTCATCGCCACGCTCGCGCCGCAAGAACCCGGTCAAAGAGCAGAAGCGCTTTATATTCTCGGCGACCTGTTCGATTACTGGGCAGGCGACGACGATCTGGAGGATGCCTTTCACGCCCAAGTAATCGCATCCTTGCGCACCCTCGCAACGCACGGCACCAAGGTCTATCTGCTGCACGGCAACCGCGACCTGTTGATGGGCGAAGCGCTGGCGAATGCCTGCCAGGCCACACTGCTGAACGACCCCGCGCTGGTCGATTTATACGGCACACCGACGCTGCTCAGCCACGGCGACATGCTGTGCACCGGCGACACCGAATACCAGCGCTATCGCGCCGAGGTGCATGATGCGGATTTCCAGCAGCAGTTTCTCGCCAAACCGTTGGCAGAACGCAAAACCTACATCGCGCAACTGCGTTCGCGCAGCATGGCCGAGAAACAAAGCAAGGACAGCGCGATCATGGACGTGAACGATGACGCGGTCGCCGCGCTGCTGCGCGAACATGGCTATCCGCGCCTGATCCACGGCCACACCCACCGCCCGGATCATCATGAGCATATGGTGGACGGGCACAGTTGCGAACGCTGGGTATTGGGTGACTGGAACGACAAGGCAAATGCGCTACGCTGCGACAGCAGCGGCATAAGGTGGGAAATCGTCCCGAACTAACTTCGGAATGTGTCTCGGTGAATGTCTGCTAACAGGGCAGCATTTCGTATTTTCCAAAAACAGACGCCGTTAGGTTGGTGTATACAAAAGCGGGGCAAGCCCTTTGCTGCTATGTAAAATCAACTCCTGAGCCTGATGGTTGCTGCCCGCCTCGCGACCATGTTCAGCGCCTCATGACCGATTGGTCAGGCATCGTCGTTACGCTGAACCGTAGCAACATGCTCCCCATTTGTTTCAGCAATGGATAACCACTTGGCCAGCACCTTCCTGAGTTGCATCAGGTCGGCGGGTTTGACCAGCAGCTCATCCATGCCAGCGGCATGACAGAGCACCACCTCTTCAGCAAGTGCATTCGCTGTCCATGCGATAACCGGGATGCGTCGGCGCGACTCCGCAGCTTCGATCTTGCGTATCTCCCGGGCGAACTCATAGCCGTCCATCTCGGGCATATGGCAGTCGGTGATAACCATCGCGAAGCGGCCATCACGCCACATCGACAGGGCGACTTGCCCGTTTTCCGCCGTTTCGGCACGCAGGCCGAGCAGCCGGATCTGATGTGCCAGCAGCTTCTGGTTGATCGGATTATCGTCTACAGCCAGCACCAGCGGGGCATCCTCGCTGTTAGCGAGCAGCGGTCTGATATCCCTTTGCCTGACTTCAAGGTGTGTATTCCGCACGCCCTCTACCGGTGCGTCTGAAATGGGCAGGGTCAGCGTGATGCTGAAGATGGATCCCTGCCCCACCTCACTTTCCAGCTCGATCTGCCCATCCATCATCTCCGCCAAACAACGACATATCGCTAGCCCCAAGCCGGTTCCGCCATACATGCGCGCGGTGTCTGCGCTTTCCTGGTGGTAGCGCTGAAACAATTTTCCCTGAACCTTCTGAGGAATGCCCTTGCCCGTGTCTTTGACAGAGAATCGTATCTGATCGCTACTTTCCAGATGATTCATCAATTCGGCGCGCACTTCGATCTCGCCATGTTGCGTGAATTTGATGGCATTGCTGACGAAATTGTTGAGCACCTGCGAAAGGCGCAGAGAATCGACGGTATAGGCCGAATGTAGCCGGGCATCGGCATGCTGCCAGAGCAGCAAAGTCTTGGCGCTGGCAACACGCGAGTAGGTATTGACGACATCTTGCAGCATCTGCGTGATCGAAACGGGGTGAGGGGACAACTCAAGTTTCCCCTCTTCGATTTTCGACCAGTCGAGGATATCGCTGACGATACGCAACAGCCCTCTGCCGGAATCCCAGGCCGCATCCAATGTATCCCGTTGCTCGTTATCAAGATCGGTCAACGAAAGCAGCTCCAGCATCCCGAGCATACCGGTAAGCGGGGTGCGAATCTCATGGCTCATGGTGGCAAGGAACGAGTCTTTTGCACTATTGGCGTTTTCGGCGGCTATTTTCAGTTCGTTGAGCGCCTGTTCTTTTGCTTTCGCTTCGCTGACATCGTTGATCACCCATATTTCGCTGCCCGGCTGGCTGTTCGTATCGAGCGATTTGGCTATCAGATGGCTCCAGAATTCCTCTCCGTCCTGGCGCAACATCCGCGACTCGACGCTGAACACCCCGTCCTCGGCCAAGCGCTCCTTGGCTATATCGATCAACGACAGGCTGGTATCCGCAGTACTCAGCAGAGTTTGCAGCGGCGTGGTAATCATGGCATCCGGCGATGCGCACCTGAATATTTCAGATGACTTGGGGTTGGCGCGAACGATGCGGCCATCCACCGAAAACACGATTCCAACCTGTACGTTATCGAGTATGGACTGTAGTTCCGAGGTGCGCTGTTGCACCCGTTGCTCGAGCTCCTCATAGACGCGGACATTCTCCATGGCCACGGCCGTGGTATCCGCGAGCGCCTGCAACACCTTGACCTGCTCCGGAGTCGGAAGATGTTGCGTGGCCCAGTAATTGCCAATCGCACCGACCGGGTCGATGGTGCGGATCGGTACCATGGCGAGACTGCGCACAAAAGTTGGACGGTAGGCATCGGCCGGAATGCGTGGGTCGGCATAAATATCCTCGATCACCGCCGGCTGCCGGTTGATCATTGCCCAGCCGCTGATGCAGGCGCTCATCGGAAAACGCTGTCCCTTCCAGAGCGGGCTGATGGCATCTTCCTCGGCATAGAAACACTTGCCGTTATCGCGCAGCACGAACGTTGCTCCATCGGCACCGGTCAATTTACGTGCCGCATGCCGGACAATATCCATTACCGTCGGCAGATCGCGGGCAAGGGAAAGTAACTGCACGACCTCCACCAATTGTTCCATGGCTTGCGCATACCACAGGCACGGCGTAGGCACTTCCTGACTACCTAAATCGTGGTGTTCATTCATGGCTGCAGCTCCCGAGAACCGACCACCTCCGCCTGCTTGCAACGGAGTAATGAGTTTTGATTTATGACTCTATCAACCACTATCAGTCCTTGCAATATGCCGAAATATCTAGATAATTCGGCGTAAGTGTTTATCTGACAAACTATATGAATTTGCTGAGAGTGCATAAGGAGGGCATGCTGGAATGTGCATTGCCAAGGTGCCGCAGGAGCACAATCCGGAAATATTCGAATACCAGTGCCTAATGACCACTATTGGCTGCGGATCCAACAGGTCAACATACTAAAATCAGCGCTCGCTCACTTCCTGCTGCCGCATAAATTGTCGCACGGTACTCCGTCACCATTGCCGTCCAGCGTCTTGATGCCGCACTGTGTCAGGTAATGTCTCGCTTCTTCACAAGAGGTCATTTCCGAACAACGCTTCTTGCTGCCACAGCCGGGCAAATTTGCGTTACCCGTTATGGCTGCTGATGCAACAGGAGGCTTGCCGTCCACATTGGGATGCAATTTACGCCACTCCCACGGAGGCATCGGATCGCTCAACGCCCACAAACCGCGCGGAACTTGTTTGGCTTCCTCCTGCAACGCGACCAATGCCTTGTTGCCGTGAAAATGCGAATATTCCCATGCCATGCCACGGCGGATTTGCTCGGCATTCACATCCATGCCGTTCAGGTCGAGATGCGCGACCATGCGCCCGTATTGATCCATGGCTTGACTGGATATTTTTACCTGTTTGCCCAGCACCATCTCGGACAGCGAACGCTTGGACGTTTCGCCGAAGGTTTGCGCTTTTTCCGGCGCGTCGATTTCATTCAGCCGAATTTTTACCAGTCCGCTCTTGCGCTGCACCATCACCGTGTCGCCATCCAGCACCGCGATCACCTTGGCGGTAAATTCTGCCCCATGAGTTGCGCTGCTTGTACCGAGCAACGCCAGATAAATCAGGGAGCGCAGGATATTCATGAAAGAATGCTTTTTACGATAGCCAGGCACAGCAACGCATAACCTGCGGCCAGCAGGTCGTCAAACATCACGCCCAGCCCGCCGTGCCAGTTGCTGTCGAAATAGCGGATCGGCGACGGTTTGGCAATATCGAAAAAACGGAACAGCCCGAAGGCCAGCAGCGACCAATCCAGACCCGGCGGGGTGAAGAACAATACCAGCATGAAAGCGACGATCTCGTCCCACACGATGCCGCCATAATCGGCCACGCCCAGCACTTTGCCGGTAATGCCGCACGCCCACACGCCGACGGCGAATGCGCCAGCCAGCATGAGCAGGAACATCGCATCCGTGAGGCGCGGCGCGAGATACCAGTAGATCGGGAAGGCGGCCAAGGTGCCGAACGTGCCGGGCGCCTTGCGCGCCAAACCGCTGCCGAAACCGAACGACAGCAGATGCGCCGGGTGGCTCAGCACAAACTGCAAGCTCGGTTTGACGAGCAATTCACCGGAAGTGGTCATAACCGCAAGCCTCGATGTTGAGTGGATTACCCGACGCATCGTGCACGATACAGCCGCGCCCCGCAACAACTTTCCCGATACAGGCCAGCGGCAGATCAAGCCTTGCTGCGATATTCAACAGTTCAGCATGGCGCGCAGCCGGTGCGGTGAAGCACAATTCGTAATCGTCGCCACCGCACAGGATGCATTGTTTAAGCAACTCAACCCCTCCCGGCCTCCCCTTGTCATAACCAGCGACTTGGTCATCGTCTTTTGATGGCCTAGTCGAATGGCTAGTTGTTTTATCAGGGGAGGAGTTAGGCTTCCCCCCTGACAAGGGGGGATTGAGGGGGGTTAGGCGCTCACGCAACACAGCCGAAACCGGCAACGCATCGAACTCAATCTCCGCCCCCACCTGCGAGGCTTCGAGAATATGTCCAAGATCGGCGAGCAGGCCGTCGGAAATATCAATCGCGCTGTTGGCGATGCCGCGCAATACCAGCCCCAGCGCCACGCGCGGCTGCGGTTGATGCAATGCGGCAGTGCAAGCGGCGAACTCTGTTGCGTTCAGCAGGATACGGCCTTGCAGATGCGCGAGCGCCAGCGCCGCATCGCCCAGACAACCAGACACCCAGATTTCATCGCCAACTTGCGCGCCGCTACGGCGCAACGCCTGTTGCGCGGGTACTTCGCCGAAGATGGTCACGCATAGATTAAGCGGCCCGCGCGTGGTGTCGCCACCGACCAATTCCACGCCATGCTGCTGTGCCAAGGCAAAAAATCCCGCACTGAATTGCGCCAGCCATGCCTCATCCACAGTAAACATAAGTTCGCGTAGCGATTCGTTTGTCCCCTCTCCCGCCGGGGTAACCAGCGACTTGGCTGCGGTCGTTTGCAGCCTAGTCGAATGGCTAGTTGTTTCATCCAGAGGGTTAGGGTGGGGGCATTCATGGCTTGTTTCTTTGCCTTGAACGAAGGGCAACGCGATGGCCAGCGTTGCCCAGCGCGGCGCGGCGCCCATTGCCGCCATATCGGACAGGTTTACCGCGAGGGTCTTGTGCCCCAGCATGAACGGGTCGGCATTGGGAAGAAAATGCGTGCCGCATACCAGCATGTCGCTGGACACCGCCAGCACATTGCCCGCACTCGCTTGCAGCAGCGCGGCATCGTCGCCCACGCCAAGCAGTGCACCGGGAGTGGCGCGGGTGAAATAGCGACGGATCAGGTCAAATTCGGACATGGTTTGTAGGATGGGTTGAGCGCAGCGATACCCATCGTTTTACGTTAACAAATTGATGGGTATCGCTGCGCTCAACCCATCCTACGGCTTTAATCTGTTAAATCTGCGGATAAAGTTTTGAAAGTTACTTCGCCGCCACTTCCGCCGCGCGTACCTGCATCGCCAGCTTGTCGAGCACGCCGTTGACGTATTTGTGGCCGTCGGTGCCGCCAAAAGTTTTGGCCAGTTCGACCGCCTCGTTGATGACGACTTTGTAGGGCACCTCGGGGTGCTGCGACAATTCAAATGCCCCCAGCATCAATACAGCAAACTCCACCGGGCTGAGTTCTGCAAGCGTTCTGTCGAGATGCGTAGCGAGCAGTGTTTCAAGTTCGGCATGACTACCCAACGTGCCGCGCAGCAATTTGGAGAATAATTCCTTGTCGTAGCGACCGAGATTCTTTTCGGCATGAATCTGTTTTTCTATTTGCGCAGCGTCGCCCGCCGTGACACGCCATTGATAGACTCCCTGCAGCGCAAGTTCGCGCGCGCGATGGCGCGGGCTTTTATTCGACGTTTTTTTTATTTCCTGATCGGCGGCCAGGTTGCTCAAGCCAGGATTGCTCATCCCAGGTCACGCAGCAGGTTGGCCATCTCGATCGCCACCAGCGCGGCCTCTCCACCCTTTACATGCATGCGCGCGATGGCCTGCTCATCGGTATCGGTGGTGAGAATCGCGTTGGCCACCGGCACACCGCATGACAATTGGACTTCATTCACGCAGCGCGCCGACTCGTTCGATACCACTTCGAAATGATAGGTATCGCCGCGTATCACCGCACCCAGCGCGATCAGCGCGTCAAATTTCTCGCTTTCCGCCATATACAGCAGCACCAGCGGGATTTCCAGCGCGCCCGGCACCGTGGCCAGTGTGATGTCATCTTCAGCCACGCCCTGCTGTATCAGCCTTGCGCGGCATTCGCCGAGCAAGCCTTCGCATACCTCAGGATTAAAACGGCTTTGCACGATACCGATACGCAGCCCGGAACCGTTCAGGTTTTTTTCGATTTCTTTCATTTATTTTCCTTGGCCTGACAATAACCCACCACTTCAAGACCGAAGCCGGTCATGCTCGGCAGTTTGCGCGGTGTGCCCAGCAGGCACATCTTGCCCACGCCGAGGTCGCGCAGTATTTGCGCGCCGATACCGTAACTGCGCGGATCCCAGCGCAACACCGGGTGCGCCTCCTGCGTTGCTGCGGCGCGCGTCAGCAAATCCTGCGAAGTTTCGCCGTGGTGCATCAACACCAGCACGCCGCACGGCGACTGGCTGATTTTATTCAGCGCGTCGTGCACGCTGGTGGAATGCGAATAGTCGACCTGTTCCAGGAAATCCATCACCGACAGCGGTTCATGCACACGTACCAGGGTTTCAACATCGGCGCGAATCTTGCCCTTGCACAGCGCCAGATGGGCGCGTTGCGTGGTCTTGTCCACATAGGTAAACAAATCCATCTCGCCGTAAGCCGTCTGCACGCTACGGTGCGCCACGCGCTCGACCAGCTTTTCGTTATGGCTGCGGTACTCGATCAGGCTGGCGATAGTGCCGATTTTCAGGCCGTGCAATTTGGCGAACTCGATCAGGTCGGGCAGGCGCGCCATCTCGCCGTCGTCCTTGAGGATTTCGCAGATCACCGCAGCAGGCGTCAAATCGGCCAGTTGCGCCAGGTCGCAACCCGCTTCGGTGTGCCCGGCGCGCACCAGCACGCCGCCGTTCTGCGCGCGCAACGGGAAGATATGGCCGGGTTGCACGATGTCGGCAGGCTTGGCGTTCTTGTCAGCCGCCGCCCGAATAGTGCGCGCGCGGTCGGCGGCGGAAATGCCGGTGGTCACGCCCGTTGCAGCTTCTATCGAAACCGTGAAATTAGTGCCCAGTGGCGAGCCGTTGTCGCGCACCATCAGCGGCAGGCTAAGCTGCTTGCAATGCGCCTCGGTCAACGTCAGGCAGATCAGCCCGCGCCCGTGCTTGGCCATGAAATTAATTTTTTCCGGCGTGACAAACTCGGCGGCGAACACCAGGTCGCCTTCGTTCTCGCGCTCTTCTTCATCCACCAGCACCACCATCCGCCCGGCGCGGATTTCGGCAATGATGTCGTGTATCGGTGCTATATCGGTCATTTCAATCCATTCCTCTCAGCCTGCATCATGCGCTCGACATAGCGCGCAATCAAATCAATTTCAAGGTTCACTTGCGCCCCCGCGCGTAATTCGGAGAGCGTAGTTACCGCCAGCGTATGCGGAATCAGGTTGACGCTGAACACCGCGCCATCCACTTCATTTACGGTGAGGCTCACGCCGTTGATGGTGATGGAGCCTTTTACCGCGATATATTTTGCCAGCGCCTGCGGCGCGCGCACCACGAGTTTCCAGCTCTCGCCGATATCGGTGAATGCAACCACATCGCCCACGCCATCCACATGGCCGCTGACCAGATGCCCGCCCAACTGGTCTGCCAAGCGTAGCGCCTTTTCCAGGTTGACGCGCGCGTTCTGCGCTTCCAACCCGACAGTGCAATTCAAGGTCTCGCGCGAAACATCCACTGTAAATATATCGCCTTTCTTCTCCACAACGGTGAGGCACACGCCGTTCACCGCGATGCTGTCGCCGAGCTGCACGTCGTCCATGCCGAGCGCCCTGGTTGAAACCGAGAGACACAGGCCGCCGCTGCGGTCTTCCGCGTTTGTGATGGTGCCTATATCTGCGATGATTCCGCTGAACATATTTATCCTTTTTTTACCCGCGCCACGATGCGCAAATCCTTGCCGACGTGACGCACATCTTTCCATTCCAGTTCGATGCGCTGTTCCAAACTGGCTAGCTCACCCAATTGCGCCATGCCGCGCGCCATGTCGCCGAGCAACTGCGGCGCAAGATACAGCACCAGCTCATCCACCAGCCCGGCCTTCAACAAGGCCCCATTCAATTTGCTGCCCGCTTCCACCAGCACTTCGTTGCAGCCCTGTGCGGCGAGGTCGTGCAGCACTGCTGCTGTATCCACCTGGCCGCTCGCATCCGGCAGCACCACGACTCGCGCTCCTGCTTGCTCCAATGCGGCAATTTTCTGCGCATCTTGCATGGCGGTGTAAATCAGGACGCTACCGCCTCCTGATTCCCCCCCACCCCCAGCCCCTCCCCCGGAGGGAGAGGGGTGTTGTTGCAGCAGGCGTGCGCTCGACGGCATTTGCAAGCGGCTATCCACCACCGCGCGTAGCGGCTGGCGCGACGTCTCGATACCGCGCACATTGAGTTGCGGATCATCCGCCAGCACGGTGCCGATACCGGTCAACACAACGCAAGAGCGCGCGCGCCAATGCTGCACATTCTGCCGCGCCGCGTCGCCGGTAATCCACTTGCTTTCGCCGTTGTTGAGCGCGGTACGCCCGTCCAGGCTCATGGCGATCTTGCTTCTTACCCACGGCATACCGCGTGTCATGCGCGCAAAAAAACCGATATTCAATTCGCGCGCCGCCGCTTCCATCAGGCCGCATTCCACTTCGATGCCTGCCGCACGCAATTTTTCGATACCTTGCCCGGCTACCTGCGGATTGGGGTCTTGCACCGCCACCACCACGCGCGCCACTCCGGCCTGGACCAACGCATCCGCGCAGGGCGGGGTGCGGCCATGATGGCTGCATGGCTCCAGCGTCACATAGGCGGTTGCGCCGTGTGCCGCCTCACCGGCTGCTTGCAGCGCATGCACTTCCGCATGGGGTTCACCGGCGCATTCGTGCCAGCCTTCGCCAACGACGCTGCCCTCGCGCACCAGCATGCAGCCGACGCGCGGGTTAGGGCTGGTGGTGTACAGGCCGCGCTCCGCCAGCCGGAGCGCCTGCGCCATCCATAGGCTGTCTTGTGCGGAGAACATAATTATGCAGCCCACTTCCCGCTATATCTCGTGGTTCTGCGTATCAAAAACTTGCACACGGCACCTACCATCTGAATATCACCGCCTTTACGGAATTTATAATTTTTATTATGCTAATTAAGTGCTTAGCAGTATATACCAAGGGAAAAGCGCCAAAACAAGTTGCGTTAACCAATCCATACGTTGCATCCAATCAATTGTCTGGCTGGCAACCACATGTGACCGAACAAACCATATAAAGCCAATAATTGGCACACTTAAGAATGCAACAGAATGCACCCATGCAACGGTCTCATCAGCAGGGTTAATAAACAACCAAATCGCAATAGAAGCTCCTACTGCAAGGTTTAATTGTGATGAGCGAAGGAGCAATATCCCATCGGGGTAGTTATGCACAACCTCTCGAAAATATTGCTGAATTGACCAACCACTCCAACCTAAAGCTGATTCTGACCGAGCATCTATCTTTACTCCCAAATACATCAGCAAAGATCCTAAACACATCCAAAGCGATCCGGTAACCAGCTTGGCAACCATGTCACCAAAAACTGACTGCATCAACAAA
Organism: Gallionellales bacterium GWA2_55_18; assembly: GCA_001801055.1. Classification (GTDB taxonomy): domain Bacteria; phylum Pseudomonadota; class Gammaproteobacteria; order Burkholderiales; family Gallionellaceae; genus Gallionella. The sequence continues at coordinate 23,610 of MGWP01000012.1, forward strand.
CCTAAACCACAGATTGCTCTACACGTGTGTCCTGTTGCTGGTTGAACTGATTCGTACCCGAGCAAATAACGCACACCGACATATAGACCGAAGAGGCCAAGCAAAAATATGAACGGTTTAACCCCTCGCATGTGTAATCATTACATCTTGCTCAAACCCCGTAGACCGGAAACTGCATGGTCAGTTTTTTCACTTCGCCGATCACGCGCGCGATCACCGCATCGTCATTCGGCGCGTCCAGCACGTCGGCGATCAGATGCGCGAGTTTTTCCGCTTCCAGTTCCTTGAAGCCGCGCGTGGTCATCGCCGGGCTGCCGATGCGGATGCCGCTGGTCACGAACGGTTTCTGCGGGTCGTTGGGAATGGCGTTCTTGTTCACCGTGATATGCGCGCGTCCCAGCGCGGCTTCGGCATCCTTGCCGGTGATGTTTTTGGCCTGCAAATCCACCAGGAACAAATGGCTGTCGGTGCGCCCGGAGACGATGCGCAGGCCGCGCTCGTGCAGCACCATCGCCATCACGCGCGCATTGTCCACCACCTGCTTCTGGTAGGCCTTGAATTCCTTACTGGCCGCTTCCTTGAACGCGACTGCCTTGGCGGCGATCACGTGCATCAGCGGGCCGCCCTGAATGCCGGGGAAGATCGCCGAGTTCAGCACTTTTTCAAATTCCGCCTTGGCGAGAATAAAGCCGCCGCGCGGGCCGCGCATGGTTTTGTGGGTGGTGCTGGTGACGAAATCCGCGATACCGACCGGGCTGGGGTACACGCCCGCCGCGATCAACCCGGCATAGTGCGCCATGTCCACGAACAGATACGCGCCGACGCTGTCGGCAATCGCGCGAAAACGCTTCCAGTCGATCACCAGGGCGTAGGCCGAAGCGCCTGCCACGATCATCTTTGGCTTATGCGCCGTCGCCAATGCCTGTACCTGGTCGTAGTCAATTTCCTCGTTTTTATCCAGGCCATACTGGATGGCGTTATACAGCTTGCCGCTGGCATTGACCGACGCGCCGTGCGTCAAATGCCCGCCATGCGCCAGCGACAGGCCGAGTATCGTGTCGCCGGGTTTCAGCACCGACATATATACCGCCTGATTGGCCTGCGAACCGGAATTCGGCTGCACGTTGGCGTACTCCGCGCCAAACAGCGCCTTCAAGCGGTCGATCGCCAGTTGCTCGGCCACGTCCACATATTCGCAGCCGCCGTAATAACGCTTGCCGGGATAGCCCTCGGCATACTTGTTGGTCAATTGGCTGCCCTGCGCTTCCATCACCGCCGGGCTGGCGTAATTTTCCGAGGCGATCAGCTCGATATGGTCTTCCTGGCGGCGGTTTTCGTTCTGGATCACGTCCCACAGTTCCGGGTCGGCATGGGCGATGGTGTTTTGTCTGGAGAACATGGCGTTTATTCCTGAAATATTGAAAACGGGAAAGATGCGAATTCTACCATGTCGGGCGAAAAGGCCGCGACGTCCGCCAGCGGTTATTCTATGGATACGTCACGATGCATTTGTTGTGAATTTAAGAGTTGCGCATCGGCCCGATTGTCTGTTAGATTTTGCCCTGCTGTCTTAAGGGAGCCTCTAAAAATCCATATTTCATCCCAACTGTTGCGTTGCGTAAAAAATTTCTTGCTTACATATCAAACATATGCGACGCGGCGAAATTTTTTACGCGCCTTGCATTTGGGCGAACTCTGAATTTTTAGAGGCTCCCTTAACAGCACGCCACCAAACCAACTCAGGGAGAAAACATGTTCAAGAAGCAATTCGCGGCCTTGCTGGCCGCCGCCGCATTCGCTATGCCCATGGCTGCCCATGCCAGCAGCGACCATGCTCACGGCGATGCTGCCGTAGCACAAGCCTTTATCAAGGAAATTCAGGCCGACCAGACCGCCTATGCCGCAACCAAGGGCACCGCTTTTTTCAAGGAACTGTCCAAGGGACAGACACCGCGTGCCACCGTCGTGACTTGCTCTGACTCGCGCGTTCATACCAACATGCTCGACAAGACGCCCGAGGGCGACCTGTTCATGGTGCGCAATATCGGCAACCAGATGGCTACCTCCAAGGGTTCCGTGCAATACGGCGTGAACCATCTGGCTTCTTCGCTGCTGCTGGTTATCGGCCATTCTTCCTGCGGCGCGATCAAGGCTGCCGGTGGCGATTACTCGACGCTGGAAGAGCCGATCAAGAAGGAGCTGGATACCATCAATATCACCAAGGGCAGCGCCAATATCGACGGCGTGAAGACCAACGTCAATAACCAGGTTGCCGCCGCACTCAAGGAATGGGCGGACAAGGTTAAAAAAGGCGAGTTGCTGGTAGTTGGCGCGGTGTATGACTTTGCCGACGACATGAAGCAAGGCGCAGGCAAGCTCAACATCATCAACATCAACGGCGAGACCGATCCGGCCAAGCTGCGCAATATGCCCGCACCGGCGGCAAAAGCGGCGCATTAGCATTTTTAAGGATGCGATGACAACAAAGCCGGCGCAAGCCGGCTTTGTAATTTATGCGCCTTCCTGATCCGCCATACCGGACGGCTTATATGAATGCTCATGCGCATCAAATATAATCGCGCCTCTTTCTGAACAGATACGCCTCTTTCGGCACGGTAAAAATATGATCCTGATAACCGGCAGTGCAGGCTTCATCGGCGCAAACTTTGTCCTGGACTGGCTTGCGCAGCATGACGAAACCGTTGTTGGTCTGGACAAGCTGACCTACGCGGGCAATCTGGAAAGCCTTGCGTCCCTCAAGGACGATCCGCGCCATATTTTTGTGCGCGGCGATATCGGCGATGCGGAATTGGTGGGGCAGTTGCTGAAACAACACCGCCCGCGCGCCGTCATCAATTTTGCGGCGGAAAGCCATGTGGACCGTTCCATCCACGGCCCGGAGGATTTCATCCAGACCAACATCGTCGGCACCTTTCATTTGCTGGAGGCAGTGCGCGCCTATTGGCAAAACCTCCCCTCTCCCGCGGGCGGGAGAGGGGCTGGGGGGCGAGAAGGGGAATTCACGGAGCATGCTCCGTGCCCTTCAAGCGGTTCCGGAATGCAGTCCGGAACACGCTCTGCAAGAGAGGGTGTCATTCAAGATAGCTTCCGCTTCCTGCATGTTTCCACCGATGAAGTGTATGGCTCGCTTGCCAAAGGCGATCCCGCTTTCGGCGAAACGCACCGTTACGAGCCGAACAGCCCGTATTCCGCCAGCAAGGCCGCCAGCGACCATCTGGTGCGCGCCTACCATCACACCTATGGGTTGCCGGTGCTGACCACCAACTGCTCCAACAACTATGGCCCGTATCACTTTCCCGAGAAACTCATCCCATTGATGATCGTCAATGCCCTCGCGGAAAAACCGCTGCCGGTGTATGGCGACGGGCAGCAAATCCGCGACTGGCTGTATGTCAAAGATCATTGCAGCGCGATCCGCTGTGTGCTGGAAAAAGGCAGGCCGGGCGAGGTTTACAACGTGGGCGGCTGGAACGAAAAAGCCAACCTCGATATCGTGCATATCATCTGCACCTTGCTCGACGAACTGCGCCCGCGCAAGGACAGCCAGTCATACCGTGAACAGATTTCCTTTGTTGCCGACCGCCCCGGCCATGACCGCCGCTATGCGATCGATGCGCGCAAGATTGAGCGTGAACTGGGCTGGAAACCAACCGAGACTTTCGAGACCGGTATCCGCAAGACCGTGCAATGGTATCTCGACAATCAGGGCTGGGTGAATAACGTGCAGTCCGGGAACTACCGGCAATGGGTTGAGAAAAACTACGCGGGGCGGGGTTGATGAGAATCCTCCTGTTTGGCAAAAACGGCCAGGTAGGATGGGAATTGCAACGCAGTCTTGCACCGCTCGGTGAGCTGGTCGCGCTGGATGCCGACAGCCGCGAGTTGTGCGGAGATTTCACCGATCCAGATGGCCTCATTCAGACGATCCGCGCCGTGGCACCGGATGTGATCGTCAATGCTGCCGCCCATACGGCGGTGGACAAGGCGGAGAGCGAGCCAGAGTTGGCGCGTACTATCAACGCACTGGCGCCCGGTGTGCTGGCGCAGGAAGCCAAACGCGGCAACGCCTGGCTGATTCATTACTCCACCGACTATGTGTTCGACGGCAGTGGCAACCAGCCCTGGCGTGAGACAGATGCTACCGCACCGCTCAGCGTGTATGGCAAAACCAAGCTGGAAGGCGAGCAACTCATCCGGCAATCTGGCTGCAAACACCTCATTTTCCGCACCAGTTGGGTGTATGGCACGCGCGGCGGCAACTTCGCCAAGACCATGCTGCGGCTGGCGCAGGAGCGCGACAGCCTTGCAGTCGTCAACGACCAGGTCGGTGCGCCCACCGGTGCGGACCTGCTGGCCGACGTTACCGCCCACGCCATCCGCGCCGCGCGACCGGAACTGTCAGGCCTGTATCACCTGGCTGCTGCGGGCGAAACCTCATGGTACGGCTATGCCAGTTTCGTTATCGATTTCGCAAGACGCGCAGGTGTGCCGCTCAAAACCACACCCGATGCCATACAGGCAGCGCCCAGCAGTGATTTCTCTTTACCAGCTTGCCGTCCGCTCAACTCGCGCTTGGATACTGCGAAGCTGCAAAGCACCTTTGGCTTGACCTTACCGGTGTGGCAAAATGGCGTGACGCATATGCTCACAGAAATCCTGGATAAACAACCATGACCCAACGCAAAGGTATCATCCTCGCAGGTGGCTCCGGCACCCGCCTGCACCCCGTCACTTTGGCGGTATCCAAACAGCTCCTGCCGATCTACGATAAACCGATGATCTACTATCCGCTGTCGACGCTGATGCTGGCGGGGATACGCGATATCCTGATCATTTCTACGCCGCAGGACACGCCGCGTTTCGAGCAGTTGCTGGGCGACGGCAGCGCATGGGGACTGAATCTGCAATATGCCGTACAACCTTCGCCGGATGGCTTGGCGCAGGCGTTTATCATCGGCCGTGAATTCATCGGCAACCACCCTTCCGCGCTGGTGCTGGGTGACAATATTTTTTATGGGCATTCCTTCCATCGGCAATTGCAGAACGCCGCCAGCCGCGATCAAGGGGCGTCGATTTTTGCTTATCATGTGCGCGACCCGGAGCGTTATGGGGTAGTGGAATTCGATGACAACGGGCACGCCATTTCTCTGGAAGAAAAACCTGCAAAGCCAAAGTCAAACTATGCCGTCACCGGCCTGTATTTTTACGATAATTCGGTAGTGGATATTGCCGCCAATCTCCAGCCCTCTCCGCGCGGCGAGCTGGAAATCACCGATGTCAACCGCATCTATCTGGAGCGCGGCAAATTAGCCGTCGAAATGATGGGGCGCGGCTATGCATGGCTGGATACCGGCACGCATGAATCGCTGCTCGAAGCCAGCCAGTTCATACAGACCGTCGAACGTCGCCAAGGGTTGAAAATTGCCTGCCCTGAAGAAATAGCCTACCGCGAGGGATTCATCGATGCCGCACAACTGGAAAAGCTTGCAGTGCCGTTGCTGAAGAGCGGCTATGGTGACTACCTGATGCAGGTGCTGGCCGAGAAAACCACCAAGCGGTTATGACGCCTTGGATAAACCTAGAAAAATCAGTTGTCCACGAAAGGCACGAAAAAATACAAACAGATTCAAATGTATGCAAATGTTAGCAGCATCACCTGATCGGTGAGTAGCCAAGGCTGAGTAACAAATTGATTTATTTTGTGACTTTCGTGTTTTTCGTGGATGAAAAGAGCTATTGGCGGCGCTGGAGATTTGAGGGTTCTCAAAAGCTGTTTTTCAGCCGCTGCATGCTGTTTATATAGCGCTGCAACAAAATATTGGCCGAGCCGCTGAGATTGATGAACTGGCATCCTGCACGCTTGACCGCCTGCCCGGATTTGGTAGGTAATGAAAACAGGCTCCTCACTATTATCGTGACACTGATTGTGCCCATGTCGTGCAATTTGATTTGGCAATTTTCATAAGTTTTCCCCTGCACAAGTTCGGCCTCACCCTCTGCGTAGGTCAGTTTCATGCCTCCTGCGCTGATATCCATCAGGTTCACTTCGCACGACTGTCCAGACTTTGGTTCGCCTGCCGGAATGATGCAGCACAAAGGTTTTGCGGATGGAATATCGAGCCGAAAACTTTCCCTTCGCTGCAACCGGTAAATAGTTTTGGGCAATGGCAGATGAAAGGCGGCATAACCCTGATACTCCATGCCGCGTATCTGATTGGCGGCAAACTGCACCTTGACCTCCAAATGAGTGCTGACAAGCAACAAGTTGCCGCTTTCGAGAATACGTTGATTGTCGAGGCCATTTGCGGCCTGCTCCAACCATAAACCTTTGTCGCTGACTCCCAGCAGCGTGGTCAGGATAAAGTAACTGCCATCAACGTAATAAAGCGCAACGCGAGTTGCATTTTCGACAATATGTTTCAATACCGATACAATTTCTTTGGCCGAAACGATACCATGCTCATTTTCCTCTCCGCGCGAAAGAGTTTCATATTTCATGGGACTATTTCACTCATATTCTTGAAAGACTAAAAGGCATTTGTCCGCAGATTAAACAGTCCGCTTTAACTCACTGAATGTAACAACTTGCTCCAGGTTCTGTTTGAAGTATTGGCGCTACGTTATTGCTCCGTATTGTCGAATTTCCAGAATCGTCCGGTGCTGGCGTCCCCTGAGTTGGCGCAGTGGACGCTGTTGTTGCGCGCTGCTGCGACGAAGACAAGATCCCTGCTTTCTCGACGACGACGAGTGTCGCCTGGTTGGCTGGTCCGGCCCCGTTTGTTGCAGGCCTTGGCTGATTCGGCGTATTTGCGGCAGCGGGGTCGGCTTGCTTTTTCTTCTCGTCCAGCTTCGGAATCACAGTTGGCGGCGTGAAGCCGATGCCCGGATCGCGCGGCAGCAGCACCGGCCGTAGTCCGGCCGGCGCATACACCACCTGTCCCGCCGCCACAGTCAGGCGGCCTTGGGGATTGGTGACCTGCATCGCACCGAAGCGCACCGCCAGATACGTCCCATCCTTCAGCGCCCCGCAGTTACCCTGACAGACCCGAATGTCATATCGGGTGCCGCGGATGCCGATGGTGGCGGTCTGGGTCTTGAGTTCGTAGGCATCCTGGTTGCCGCGCTTGCCGATGAGTCCGGTCACCGTGCGCAGGCCGCCTTTCAGCATGCTGAAGATGAAGTTGTCTTCGACCGGTTTGGCCTCGACGAACTTGTAGCTCTCCACCCTGAGTTGTGAGTCCGGGCGCAGTACCATCTCGCCGCCGTCGGTCATTTCCACGCGGACATAGCCTCCCGCACCGGTGATCACCGTGTCGCCGACGCTGACTTTGACCCCGGCCGCGCCGGGAAGAACCCTGCCATCGACCTTCTGTACCGACACTGCTCCGGACAGGTGGGTGAGCGTGCCGTCGGCCCAGGCAGGAAGGGCGGCGAGCAGGAGCAACAGGGCGGCAAGGGCGGACAGATGGGTGGTGTTCGGTTTCATCGTCATCCCCCTTTGCGGCACACCAGTGCCTGGCCCATCGGTCGGTCGATTTGGATGATCTCCTCGACGGGCCTCCGTATCACGAAATTGGCGACGGTGATGGTCTGGATCATCGAGACGATGGCGTCGGTGACGGTGGTGGTCGTGGTGGAGGTACCGCTGCTGGTCGTCGAAACCGTTGTTTGCGTCTCGGTCGTGCCGGATGGGGCCGTCGTGGTGGTCATCGTGGTGGTCATCGTGGTCGGCGCCAGCACGGTGGTCTGGATCATCGAGGCGATGGCGTCGGTGACGGTGGTGGTCGTGGTGGAAGTCGTGACCGGCGGAGGCGGCACTGCGGTGATGGTGAGCGTACCGTCGATGTAGGCTAGGCTATAGTTGTTCGCGGTCAAGCCAGTGGGCGTAATGGCGTAGCTGCCGGCGTTGACGGCGCCCTGTGCCGTGCCGCCGTAGCCGAGCGTACCGGAAAGCACGGAACTGTTCTCGCCATTGACGAAGCCGACGTAGCTGACGCCATTGCCGCCGCTGTAGGCGAAGCCGTCGTAGGTCTTGCCGGCGGCGTTGGCGGTGACGGTCAGTGGTGCCGGGGTAATGGTGGCGACCTGCGTGCCGCCGGTGAAGGTGTAGTTGCTGGCTAGGCCGTTGGTGCCATTGCCCAGCGCGAGGGTGTTCAGGGTAACCGGCTTGTTGGCGCCGACGTTGGGGTTGGCGAGGATGCCGACGCCGCTGAGCGTGAGGTCTTGACCGCTCACCAGACCGCTCAGCGTGAAGATGTTTGCATTTACATTGGTCGTGCCGTCGTAGGCGCGCGTGCCGTTCAAGCTGATTGCGCTCAGGGCGACGGGGTTGATGGTCAGGTTTCCGCCAGTGAGGTCATAGCCTTGCTGGTTGGAATAATAGCCATTATAAAAACCCGCATTGGTTCCCGTGGCGGCTACACCAAAGAAATTACCAATGTCGGGCATGCTACTTGCGCCGCTTTGCGCCATACCGTTGTACGTCACGGCCACATCCGGCGCGTCGGCAAGCGTCAGGGGTGTCAAGAAGCTGGTGAGCAAGGGCGCGCTATGGCCTTCATAGATGCGCCACACGGCACCGCTGCCGCCGGTGTTGGCGATGTCCCATCCCGCAGCAGTGAAGTTCGACATCGCCGTCATCTGGGCGGTGGATAGCCCTGTCTCAGGTCCGCTGCTAGTTGCACGGCCGGATGCTTGAACATCCCAGTAGTTGTTGTTGCTGGCGAACCCTTCTTCCCAACCAATCAACCCGCCGCCATTGCTGCCGCCAGCAGCAACGGCGTTGGTGCTGTAGGAAGTGTCAACTATGTTCCAGTTGGCACCCACCAGCCCACCAAAATACGAAGTCCCACTCACCGTGCCGCCGCTGGAATAGGTATCCGTAATGGTGCCGCTATTTTCGCCTGCCAAGCCGCCGACATACCGATTACTACCCACTGTGACGCCGCTGGAATAACTGTTGCTGATACTGCCATTGTTATACCCCACCAAGCCGCCGACATCGCTGTTTCCGCCATTAACCGTGCCGCCGCTGACATAAGAGTTGCTGATATTGCCGTTGTTCGTACCCGCTAAAGCACCAACAAAATCGCTCCCAATAACATTGCTAGTCAACAAGCCCAGGTTGCTCACCGTGCCGCCCGTCGCTATGTTGCCGAACAAGCCTACATAACCAGCCGCCGGACGATTGATAGCGAGATTGCTGATGGTGTGGTTCAGCCCGTTAAACGTGCCGGTGAATTGAGTGGTGACATCCCCGATCGGCGCAAAGCCGCTGGTAATGCCCGTAGCCACCGTCAGCGTAGCACCGCCGACCCCGGCGACACTCGCTGTACCCCATATGTCATTGGGATTGGCAAGGGCTGCGGCGAGGTCAAGGTCGTTCGCCAAGGTATAATTCGCGGCCAAATTCATACCGATCAACTGCAACTGGTGCGCGTTGCTGATCGTGGTGCTGTATTCCATGCGCAGGATGGGACGGGTGCTGCCTTCGACCATGTACCATTTATTGGTAAAGTCCCATTGCCCACCAGCTTGCGGATAGGTTGCTTGCGTCATCATTGCGGTGGTGGTTAAACCTGTGCCGACTGCGGAAGTTGCCCAGCCTGATGTTATGGTATCCCAGAAATTGTTGCTGACCGTGCCGCCTGCATTCATCCCCACCAGCCCGCCGACATTGCTGGTACCGGTCACACCGCCCGTGCTGTAGGAGTTGGTGATTGTGCCGGTATTGCCACCCACCAGCCCGCCGACATTTGACGCGCTGCCGCTCACTGTGCCGGTGCTGTAGGAGCTGTAGATTGCGCCGCCATTATTCCCTAACAGCCCGCCGACATTGTTGGCACCGCTCACTGTGCCGGTGCTGTAGGAATAGTAGATTGCGGCGCTGCCGGAGGCGTTCCCTCCCACCAGCCCGCCGACATAGTTGCCGCTGCCGCTGCTGACTGTGCCTGTGCTGTAGGAACTGACAACTGTGGCTGTGTTATAGCCCACCAGCCCGCCGACATAGCCGGTGGTTCCGATGCCGGTCACAGTGCCGGTGCTGTAGGAATTGGTGATTGTGCCAGTACCGTTAAGCCCCGCCAGCCCGCCGACCTGATTGCGGCCGGTTATACTGCCGCCAACCAGCCCGACATTGCGGATAGTTCCATTCGTATATCCGAAAAGACCGACATTATCTGTGGCAGGCCTGTTTATAGTCAGCCATGTAAGGGTATGCCCGAGCCCGTCAAAGTTGCCGGTGAATGTGCCCACAGGCAGAAAGCCCGCGTAAGTGGTGCCGCTGACAAAATTCCAAGTTGACGTTGCCGTCGCGTCGATATTGCTGCCCAACGCATAGTTCGCGGCCAGTCCGCCATTCATCCCTTGCAAATCCATAGCCGTGACGCTACCCGCCGCACCCAGGCTGGTGATAACGGTGTAGTTTTTGGCGGGGCTGCCCGCCGAACCCAGCTTGGTGCTGAAATTATTTCCGGCGGGGAGGTTGACGGCGGCGTTGACGTTGTAAGTGTTGTTACCGCCGCCCCATGCCGAAGCTTGACCATATTCCAGCGCGAGGCTTGCGCTGCCGGAGCCGTTCAGGTTGGCGTTGATGTTGATGTTGTTTTGCGCGTTGAGGGTGAGCTTGTTGGCCGACCAGGTCACCACATCATTCACGTTGACATCGCCCAATGTTCCGGTGCCACCGCTGGTACTCAAGATGCTGAAATTTCCACCTGACAGTGCCGTGCTGACGGCAGTCCCGGTCATGTCACCGCCAGTGGCAGCGATGGTGAAGTCGAACGGGTCAATCAGCCAGATGCCATTTATGCCGTTGTCTGCAAGGGTGGTAACGCGCGCGGTATCCGCCACTTGCACATGCGCCGCACTGGTTTCGATGAAGCCGCCGTTGCCGTTCAAGGATGAGGCATCCAGCGTGCCACCAACCTTGACCATGCCACCCGCCATGTCGCCCATGAGCTTGATTTGCCCGCCGCCGTTGGCGCCGGAGGCGACGATGCTGCCGGTGTTTTCGACGATGGCGCCTTCGAGCAGGATTTCGCCGCCTTTCATGGTCAGCCCGATGGCGCGGATGATGCCGCTGTTGTTCACGACCCGATCCAGCGTTTCCCTCGCCTGCCCGGCGGTGAGCGTGATCTGGGCGCCATCAATGCTGCCGCTGTTCTCGATGCTCGCTTTGAGCGCGGCATCCTCGACACGGGCGCGGATGAGGCCGTCGGCGGTAAGATCAATAGCCACGGTGTTGCCCGCCGCCAGCGTGACGGTGGTGGCGATGATTTTCCCGGCGTTGTGTGTGGTGTTGCCGATGAGCGCTACACTGCCCAGCGCATTGATGGTTCCCTCGTTGCGGATGCTGCCTGAGCCGGGGTTGGTGAGCCGGTAATTGCCCGCCATGAAATCGCTGTTGCCGAGGCTCATCGTCGTAGCGAGAATGCCGCCGACATTGACCTGTGCCCCGCGTGCGAACAGCATCCCGTTGGGGTTGCTGAAGAAGACCTGGCCGTTGGCGTTGAGTTTGCCGTATATCTCGGATGCGCTGTTGCCGCCGATGCGATTCAAAGCCACCGCATTCGCATTGGGTTGGTTGAAATTGACCGTAGCGGAAGCGCCGATGTTGAAGCTTTTCCAGTCGATTGCCGCACGCTGGCTGGATTGTTGGACGATGAGGATATTGGCGACCTGGCTGATGGTCGCGCTGCCTGCGGTGACGCTCCCGCCGGTGGGCAGCGCGCCCACGTCGAGGGCGTGGGCGGGTGCGCCGATGATGGCGAGCGCGAGAGTAAGTGGGAGAAGTGCGTAGGATTGTGTAAACGATAATCGCTTCGACAGGCTCAGGACAGGCATGGTGGGCATAGCCCACCCTACGGTTGCTTCATCCGGTTTGGGGCTGGCTCCGACCGTGCTGCTGCGCTTGCCGCGCCCCTTGGCGATTTCGGCGACAGCCGCCCAGGTGTTGGCAATCTCGCTCCAGACAAGACGATAGATGTGGTTCATGGGCTCACCTCTGCAATGATCTCATTCAATTTCTCTCACCACGTATAGGCCATGCTGAACCATAGCCTCGGTCTGTCGTTGTCCGTCGGGTTGGGTGCCTCTTTGCCCGCCCAAGCCAGAATCGCCGAAGCAGTCAAGCCACCGAAAACATTCCAGTCAATATTGACGCCAGAATCACTGAGCCGCTTATGGTTGGAGGCGGCGGTGGACAACGGTGTATGGGCCAGGCGTAACCTGGCGTAGTCGGCGAACACGCCCACGGCCAGATCGTTGTATATTTGCCAGCGCAAGTTGAGTTTGGCTTGGCCTCCCGAATCACCGCTGGCTTCACCGTTGGCGTAGCCGGGCAGGGTGAGCGGACCGCCCAGGCTGAGTTTTTCGGAAGAATCGAGGTTTTTGTCGGCGAGTTGGTAATTGAGTTGCATTTGCAGGGAAACTTTCGGATGGATGGCCTGCTGGCGCATCAGCATCAGGTTGGCCTTGTTGAAGCCGCCTGCGGTTCCCGGCCCGGCAGGAAAGGCGTCAAGCGCCGCGCTGGTTGGCCCAAGTGATAACACGCCGTGGCGCCAGGCCAAATCAATGCGGCTGGAGCCGCCACCCCAAACTTCATCCAGCCAGTCGCCGCTCAGGGTGGCGGTCAAACCACGGCTGCGCTTGCCCAAGTCCAAATCAACGCTAGCGATGCGATCATTGAGTTGGATATGATCCGCAACGATCTGGAAATTGAGATTCGATGCCCGGCTGCGCAGGAAGGGATAGGCGGCACCCATGCGTATCGATTTGGCCTGTCCGCTGGCGTTCAGGCTGGCGAAATTACCGCCCAAAGAGTATTCGGCCAGCGAGGCGGCAGCAGTGAGGCGCCAACCGTCCCCGCCTACAGGCAATTCGTAACGCAAGTTGTAGCTGGAGAGGTTGCCGGTCTCTGTGGCCATCACGTTAGCGCTCAGTTGGTCGCCAAGATTCCAGGGGCTGTTGCCGATCAGGCTGATGCCTACGCGTTTTTCTCCGGTGGAAGGGCTGCCGTGGTTGCTGACATCCAGCCGCCCGATCACCGGAGCTCCCATCGTCTGGGCCAGGACGATGTCGGTGCTGCCGGGCGTCTCTCCGGCCTGAAGATCGAGCACGGCACGTTCACCGGCCAGTTCATTGATGAGCAGTATCTGGCGCTCGACATTTGCCATGGTAACCGCTTGGCCTTTGGGTATGCGGTCGAGGTACTTGAATACCACATCGGGATTGACCCGGCTTTCCCCTTCGAGACGGGCTTCACCCAGCTTGCCTTCGGTGATCAATATCTCGATGTCGCCGTCCCTGATTTTTTGTGGCGGCAGGTATGCCTGAGCCAGGAAGTAGCCCGCTTCCTTGTAGCGCGCTTCGACGGCTTCTACCGCCTCCATGAGTTCGCCGAAATTAAGCGGGCGTTGTGCCCATTGGGCGACAGCGGCCTGCAGGGTTTCTTGGCTTAACGCGCTATTGCCGGAGAAGGTAAAGTGGGTGACGTTGACCCTGGCGTCATATGGGGATGCCGCCGCCGGAGGTGGCCGGCTGGGCGCCGGAGCCTGAATCGGCGGTAATGTGCCGGGAACGGAAAGCTTGGGCTGCCCCAGTTGCTGTGACTCTTGCAATACGCGACCGGCATCGGGAGTAACTTCGGCAAGAGCGGGTATGGCTGTTAAGAAAAGCGCGCACCATGCTACTCGGGCCAAAGACGGTAGCAGCGATGCACAGGCATGCTTTGAGTGCGTTTGTTTATTTCTCACTAACATTTCGGAGTTCATTATTTACAACACGAACCCGTGCTGGCGACACTGCGTGCATAATGCTGGGCCTCACGATAAGCGCTAGCCCAATTACCAAATTTTCTTGGTCTTTCATTCATAACGGAAGATGCGATTCGTCGATGAGTGGCGTTTCATGGTTATTCGTTTCATATAGGCAACGGTGTCTTTCTACTCAACGAGCGTCCATGAAACGTCCATTGCATGAACGCCGCATAAGCCGCCATAATTCGGCTATGGGGAAAAAACAGCTTGCCGGTTCTGAAAGCAAGGTATTGAGCCTTGCGCTGCTGGGGTGCTTCGATGCCCGTGTGGCGGGTGGTTCTCTCAATGTCGGCTATGCCAAGCTGCGCGGTTTGCTGGCGCTTCTGGCAATGTCGGCTGGGGTTCCCTTGCGGCGTGAATACCTGGCTGATCTGCTCTGGCCTGAAATGCCGGAGTTGGCAGGCCGCCAAAATCTGCGGCGGGCACTCTTCAATTTAAAATCCGCCATGGGTGGCGCAGGCCAACTGCTCTCTGCAAAGCGGGATGCGGTAACGCTGACCCTCCCGGATTCATGGACAAGCTCATGGCTGGATGTGGCGGAGTTCACCTCCACCGCCCAATCTTGCATAACCGCCCCCACCCCGGCTTACTGCACCCCCTGCATCGCACAAATGGAACTCATGGCAGGGCTTTATCGCGGCGAATTCATGGCTGGATTCTCGCTGCCGGATTGTTCCGATTTCGAGGACTGGCTCCAGATACAGCGCGAATTCCTGCGCCGCCACGCCCTCGTCTTGTTGGAGCGTTTGTCGAATTGCCACGAGCAGTTTGGTGCTTACGGAAGGGCGCTACCGTTCGCCTTGCGTTATACGGAGATGGAACCGTGGAACGAAGCAGGTCATCGCCGGGCAATGCGTTTATACGCGCTAAAGGGTCAGAGCAGCGCGGCCATCGGCCAGTACGAAGCCTGCTGTCGCCTGCTAAAAAAAGAGCTGGGTGTATTGCCCGGCGAGGAGACCCTGCATCTGGCCGAACGTATCCGTAGCGGCGAAATAGGACGCGGGTCGCCCGCCATCGTCCCGGTGCTGCCGCTGCAAACCATTCCGCAACTCCCGACAGAGCGGCGCCAGGTAACCGTGCTGTACTGCGAATTAGCTCCCACTGCAACTGACGATCCCGATGAGGTGATGGCGTTGCTACGCATCCCGCAGCCCCGTTGCATGGAAATTATCCGGCAGCTTTCTGGGTATATCGTGCAGGCGCATGGCGGCGGCTTGCTGGCTTATTTCGGCTACCCGCAAGCGCGTGAAGATGCCGCCCGCCGTGCCGTGCAGGCAGCCCTTGCCGTCATACGCGAAGCTGCTCATGGCATTGAGATTCGCGCGGGTGTGCATACCGGGCTCATCATCACCAGCGGCGAGTTGCTCATGCCGGACACGGCCGGCAAGACCTCCAGTGTCGCCATCCAGTTGCGTCATGGCGTAGCGTATAACGAGGTGGCGATCAGCCGGGAGACACGCGGCATTGTGGCCGGGTATTTCGATTGCACCAGCCTGGGCGTTCAATCCTTATCGGGCGTTGCGCGGCCTGTGGAAATATTCAAGGTGGCGCGGGAAAGTGGCGCGCACACCCGTCTTGATGCGGCAGCGCAGTTAACGCCCTTCACCGGGCGCAAAGCAGAAATCACCGAATTGATGGGGTCGTGGCAAAAGGCTGCGCAAGGTGTGTGCCATGCTGTGCTGATTCAGGGCGAGGCAGGCATCGGCAAATCCCGCCTGCTGCACACAGTGAAAGAGCGGCTGGCCGACAAGCCGCACGCGATACGCGAGTTGCGCTGCTTCCCGGAATTCAGCCAGTCACCGTTTTATCCGCTCATCGCGATGCTCGAAACTTTTTATGGTTTCGCGCACGGTGACACGCCCGGGGCCAAGTTCGACAAGCTGGCGAAGTTTTTTGAAATACATTACCCGGCAGCGGCGCAGCATGCCGTCCCCTTGCTCGCCCAGCTGCTTTGCTTGCCTCTCGGTGGAGATTGCCATGCCCCCGGTTTGTCGCCACAAAAGCAGAAGGAGCAGACTATCGCTCTCCTGCTTGGTCTGCTGCGGGCACTGGCTGCACAGCAGCCCGTATTGCTTATCGTCGAAGACTTGCACTGGATCGATCCCTCCATGCTGGAGTTGCTGACCCTGTTCGTCGAACAAAAAGAAAGCGTGCCTATTCTCTCGGTGTTCACTGCCCGGCCCGAGTTTATTCCACCATGGGACGAAGCACTTGTATCATCGTTGGCGCTTGCGCCTCTGGCCGAGAGCGAGGTGGCGGAAATGGTCGCTTCGATCAGCGAGGAGATTCCGGTATCGACAGTCCGCCGCATCGTGGAACGCGCCGATGGGGTGCCGCTGTTTGTCGAAGAAGTGGCAAAAATTGCAACGATGGACAATCAGGCAAGCATTCCAACAGCGCTGCACGATCTTCTGGCGGCGCGTTTGGATAACATGGGTGAAGCAAAATATACCGCGCAGCTTGCTGCCACCCTCGGTCGTGAGTTCGATCTGGATTTGCTGCGCAAGATTTCCCCATGCGATCCCGCCGTGCTGGTGACATCACTGGGCATATTGCAGGATGCCGGATTGATATTGAAGATAAGCAAAACAGCCTGTCAATTCAAACATGCCCTGATTCAGGAAACGGCCTATCAATCCCAAGCTATGGCCGACAGACAGGCTGCGCATCGACGCATCGCTCAAGCGCTGCAGAGCGACTTCCCCAGTGTTGCGGCAACCCGGCCCGAGCTGCTGGCACAGCACTTGTCCGCTGGCGGTGAGGCACAACAGGCTATCGAATACTGGATCAAGGCCGGTCAGCGCGCCGCCATGAATTCAGCCAATCTGGAAGCGATAGGGCATTTCAATTCCGGCTTGCAACTCCTGATGGCTTTGCCTGAAAATCAAGAGAGAGATCGGACGGAATTCAAAATACTGGTCAGCCTCTGCCCCCTTTTGTATGCCGTCAAGGGCTACGGCTCAGAGGGTGCCACACAGGCCAATGCACGCATTTCCGCCTTGAGTGGGCTGGTAGGCGATAGCCAGGAATTGTTCCATGCGAAATGGGTGCTCGTATTCAACACGATTACAAATTCGGGAGCCACTAAAATCGGTGCTCTGGAAACCGCAATACAGCTATTGGGCATGGCACATGACGACCCGCTGAGGAAACAGGCGGCACACTATGCCGTAGCCAATGCCGCTTTCTGGCTGGGCGAGTTTGAAACTACGCGCATCCACACCGAACAGGCGATTTCGCTTCACCAACCGGATCAGCGCCAGATGCTGATTGAACAATTCGGCGATGATCTGTCCGTAATTTACGAAATAATTCTGTCTCATGCGCTTTATTTCCTCGGTTTCCCGGGTCGCGCGCAACAGGTTTGCGAACAGATGCTCAAGAAGGCACGAAAGCATATATATCCCCATACCCTTGCGTTCGCGCTCAGTTTCTCTTCCCTGCTGTATCGCTGGTTAAACAAACCTGCGGAAACCTTATCGCTATCGGCCGAGGCTATCTTTATCTCACGACAACATGACTTCCCCGTTTGGCTGTCTGTGGGTGAAGTGACACACGGTTGGGCGCTTGTCATGCACGAAAAGAAGAAGAAAGGCATCGCTGAACTCAAGTCGGGCATATCAGGAATGCATGCAACAGTCTGTGGAGTGCAAGTAACGTTCCTGTCCCCCTTGGCTGAAATCTATGTGCATCTGAAACTTTACAATGAGGCACTCGGCCTGCTCGCGGAAGCATTGGCCGATGCGACAAGCACCGGAGATGACCATTTCACCGCCGAGCTTCAGCGGCTCAAGGGGGTATGCCTGCTGGAAATTTCACCCTCCAACGCGGCGCAAGCCGAATCCTGTTTTGATCAGGCACTCGCCATCAGCCGCAAGCAACAGGCAAAATCTATGGGGTTGCGCGCGGCTATGAGCATGGCGCGGCTATGGCGGCAACAAGGCAAGCAAGATGAGGCACGGCACATGCTGGAAGAAATCTACAATTGGTTCACCGAGGGTTTCGACACCCACGATCTTCAGGAGGCATCAAAACTGCTGGCTTCACTCAGATAAAACAGCAAGCACTTACTGCAAAGGCTGCGACACAAAGAAAGTCCGCTCTCCTCTAGCTCACCGGCTCCATCGCCCGCTGATAATACTTGAACGCCTCATCGGGTTTGCCTAGCCGCTCGGCAAGCTGGCCTAACGCGGTGTAGGCCGCGTGGCTGGGCGATACGCTGATGCTGGCATCCAGATAGTTTTGCGCCTTGCCCCATAATTTCTGGTGCAGACACAGTTTGCCGAGCGCGAGCAGCAGCCCGGCATCGTCCTTGTGTTGTTTGAGCCACTTCTCCGCCTGTTCGATTTGCGCGACTCCATCATCAAGCTGGCAATCTCCGTACAGCGCGACCAGATCGCTGTCCCATTGAGCATTTAGGCTATCGGAAAGCAATTGTTGCGCAAGCGGGCTGCCGCCGTATTGGATCAGCGCACGTGCGGCCGTAGCGGCAATCGTGCTGCGCCGTTTGAAATCGGCGGGAATTTTTTTCAGGCAATCAGTCAACCCGGCTAAATCGTCCTGCTGGCGTATCTTCTCCAGCCAGGCCTGCTGGCGCAATTGCGCCGCCGCCGTCATATCGATCACTGCGCGCTTCTCCAACTGGTCAAGCACGTTCAACACCTCATCCCAGTTACCTGCTTGTTGCTGCGCCTTCAGTTCCAGCGACAACGCGCCCGGATGCCCCTTGACGCCGTTGTCGCGCAACTCCAGCAGGGCATGCAGCGCGCCGCGCGGATCGCGCTGGTCGAGCATGAATTTGGCGGTCGCCATCAGGCGCATGGTGGCATCACCCGCCGATTTACCTTCAGCGGCGGACAAATAGGCATCGCGTTTTTCATATTCGCGCAATTCGTGCGCGGAGCGCGCCGCGATAATGGGATGCAAAGCGGAGGTGTCGCCCAACTCCATCGCTCGGGCGGAGGCTTTTTCTGCCGCCGCATAGTGCCCTTCGAAAAACGCGCCGAGCGCATCGTCCAACAGCTCGCGCGCCTTGCCCCGCGCGCGCTCCAGGCGGAATTTCCGTACATATGTCGGCAGTTGCAATGCGGCGATCGTCAGGCGCACCAGCCCGTAGCCCGATATGAACGCGAACATGGATAAGGCAATGAATAACGTAAGCGACAACTCAATGCGGTACGGCGGATACACCAGCAGCACATAACCCGGATTATGTGAAGCCGTCACCAGCGCAACCGCAGCGGCGAACAGCAGCAGTATCCAGAGCAGGTATTTCATCGCGTGAACCCCTGTAAATCCGTTTTGCGGGCGAATCGCGGCGTCGCGTGCTCGTTCGCTCCTCGCCTATCTATCCGATATGTCTCGTCGTTCACTGCGCGGCTCCTTGCGTTTCATCCCGTAAAACGGATTTCTAGGGGTTCCCTCGCGCCGTCTTTTTGGCAAGACCGCGTTCCGGCGAATTTTCGTGCGTCAGGCGGTAATTGCGCACCGCCTGCAGGCTCGGGCTGACATCCGGCAATTCGATGCTGACGGGGGATGCGGCAATCTTCTTCAGCCCTGCCAGCATCCGCATGGCCTCGTTCGATTTGCCATCGAAATAGCGCGTCGTCCAGAGCTGCGCGGTTTTTAGTTCCTGCTTGAAACCATCCTCGTCGCGCGATAGCAAAGCGAGGCGCGCCGACAGCAGGCGCAGTTTGAGATTTTCGCGCAGGAAAAATTCCTGGTTTGGCGGCAGCAGCGGGATATCGGCCTTGCCGGTATCCTCGATACGCACCAGTTGTTTTGCGTCCTGCCAGATTTCGCGCAGCAGCATCTGCCAAGCCGTTTCATCCTTTGGCGTAGCGGTTTGCATTACCGCTTCCTTTTTCGCCACACGCTGCTGATATACCAGCGGCAACTCGTCCACGGTAGCAATCAGGTTGTCGAGCTGGAGATTGATGCCGGTAATGTCCACGCTGGGCAATGCGCGCAGCTTGTCCATATCCTGTCCGATGGCCTTGCGTAGCCCGTTGAATGCCGGTCGATCCATGCGCTGCAAGCGGGTGTCGGCGCTCTGCATGGCGATCAGCGCGGCCTTGACGTTGGACGACAGTTGCAATTGCTGCCCGGCGATCAGCAGCATTTGCTCTACTTCCGCCAATGCGGTTTCGTCGCGGCTGACCGACAGGTCGTTGTACAAAGCCTCCAACGCGGCGCGCTGATTTTGTGCTTCGGCGTAGCGTGATTCTATCGTCGCCACTTTGGCTGACAATTCGCGCACCTCGCCCTGGCTTTGCGTCAGCAGCATCTGGTTGGCCTTGCCGGCGCCATCCATCTCGGCGATCTTCTTCGCCAACTGCTGTTGCATGTCGCCGATCACGCGATGCCCGTCGATCCATTGCCACAGGAAGATCACTACCAGAACCGCCAGCGTCATCTGCGTAATGTTGATACGCGCCAGCGCCGCGGCTACCGAAGTTTTGTGCGTCAATCGCGGCGGCGATTCAGGCAATGTGGAGCCGTCTTGTCTGCCATTATCCGGTTGTGTGGTTTGTTCGTTCATGCTGCATCCTTTTTTTTGCATTCCGAACCCCATGCTACCAAAGCAGACAGTAATCCGTCATCCCCCGCACCGGTCAGCAACACTTTCCGCCAGCCTTGCCGCTGCGCCAATTCTGCGATACGTTTGTGCGGCACGAACAGCGGTATAGCGCATACGCTATCGCGCCGCGTATCGCCCAGCATCTGCCACAGATGATCCAGCGCCTCGCTGCTCGTCACCGTCAGCGCATCCGGCACAGCATCAATCAATGCGGCAATATCCTGCTGCGGTTTGCTGCGCCGGTAGCAGGCGGCATATTCCACCGTCGCGCCGCGCGCCCTGAGCGTATCGCCCAGCAGCTCGCGCCCGCCGTCACCGCGCAAAATCAACACGCGCCACCCGGCGACATGCTGCAATTCCGGCAGGGCCAGCAGGCCCTCGCTGTCGAAACGCTCTGCGGGCGCGATGACCTCTGCGATGCCCAGCTCGCGCAACGCTTTCGCGCTGCCCTGCCCGACGGTGGCGATCTTTAATTTTTGTGGTAGTTCGCCCGCAGCGCGGATTGCCGCCATGCCGTACTGTACGGCATTCGGGCTGATGAAGATGGCGAGGTCGAATTCGGCGAGGCGGGAAATCTGTTCGCGCAGCACCCGTTGATCCTGCGCAGGTGCGATATCCAGCAGCGGGAACAGCAGCGGAATGCCACCCGCCTGCTCGATGTGCCGCGCCAGCCGCGCGGCCTGGTCACGCGGTCGCGTGACGGCGATTTTTAAACCGGCCAGCGGAAGGTCATTGGCTGAATATGTCAACAATCACTCCGTTCGTGCTGAGCCTGTCGAAGCATGAATGTTCACCCTTCGACAAGCTCAGGGCGAACGGGGAAATTTTTTGTATGCAAGTTCAAGAATGGTTCAGCGCCGCAAGAATCTCGCCCGCACCCTGAGCCAGCAAGGCATCGGCTACCTGTTTGCCCAGTGCTTCGGGGTCGGCAATCTCGCCGGTCATTTCGGCGCGCACCATACGCTTGCCATCCGGGCTGGCGACGAAGCCGCGCATGCGCAGCTTGCCGTTCTGTACTTCGGCAAAACCGCCCAGCGGCACCTGGCAGCTGCCCGCCAGCACGCGGCTCATGGCGCGTTCCGCCAGCACGCAGGCGGCGGTATCGGGATGATGCAGCGGTTGCAGCAAAGCGATCACGTCGGCGCGGTCGGTGCGGCATTCGATGCCGAGCGCGCCCTGCCCGACGGCGGGCAGGCTGTCTTCGCTGGAAATGATGTTCCTGATGCGCGCGCCCAGCCCGAGGCGTTTCAGCCCGGCGGCGGCAAGGATGATCGCGGCATACTTTCCTTCGTCCAGCTTGCGCAAACGGGTCTGCACGTTGCCGCGCAGCGGCTCAATCTTCAGGTGCGGGAAGCGTGCGCGCAACTGGCTCTCGCGGCGCAGGCTGGAAGTGCCCACCACGCTGCCCGGCGGCAACGCGGCCAGGTTTTCATGTTTATTCGACACAAATGCATCGTGCGGATCTTCGCGTTCGCCGATGGCGGCCAGCACGAAACCTTCCGGCATGTGCATCGGCACATCCTTCAGCGAATGCACAGCGAGGTCGGCGCGCCCGTCTTCCAGCGCCGTTTCCAGCTCTTTCACGAACAGGCCCTTGCCGCCGATTTTCGACAGCGTCACATCGAGAATTTGGTCGCCCTGCGTGGTCATGCCGAGGATGCTGACTTCGGTCTGTGGATATAGCGCGCGCAGCCGGTCGCGGATGTGTTCTGCCTGCCACATGGCCAGCGCGCTTTCGCGCGAAGCGATTACCAGACGGGAGGGTGGAGCTGAGGATACTTGATTCATCGGATTTCCTGAATTTTATTGGTCGTACGCGGCGCATTTTAACATGACGCGCGTCATACTTTTTTGTATGAATGTGGGGAGAATTGCTTCAACAATCGAAGTACAAGCGATGGGTACGCACTTCGATTTCTAGCACTTTTCCCGCGTTTTATACACTGTGTGTTTAGTGCTAAATCTCACAGTCGCCCTCAACTCTGGAGCGCGGCTCCAAGCCTTTTTCGTCAACGCAGGCACTGACCGAATCTAAGGAAACACTGAATAAGTCCGTTCGCCCTGAGCCTGTCGAAGGGCGAACTTCGCAACTTATTGATCGTGCGCCATCTTCCGTTCATGGTTCGACAGGCTCACCACGAGCGGAATACTTATTCAGTGTTTCCTTAACGTAATTTAACCGGCTCCGCGCTTTTGCGGAGTCCCGCTTGAGCGTAGGGTTGGACGAAGCCGCTATCGCGGAGAAATGCCCCCCATCAATTTGAGTCAAAGCCATAATTCTCCTCAGCCCCGCAAGGGATTTTTTTGCACTTTAACATGAGGAGAATGTCTATGACACACGAATTTCCACAACCATTTGCGAGGCATTACGAGAGCCTGCTCAAGCGCTTGAAGTTGCGCGGCATGCAGCCCAAGACGGTCGAAGCGTACAGCCACGGCGTGCGCCGGGCAGGCGCGCATTTCGACTACCGCATCGATGACTTGAACAAAGATCAACTGACCGATTATTTCGCGGAGATCCTGGATCATCTGTCGTGGAGCACGCTCAAGCACGATTTATATGGGCTGAAGTTTTACTACGCCTATGTGCTGGGCAAACCCTGGCCCGGAGCCGAGTTGACCAAAGCGCCCAAGGTGTCGCGTCTGCCGGATATCGTGACGGTGGCGCAGATGCAGCAGATCGTGGATGCGACGCGCGTGCTCAGCTACCGGGTGTTCTTTTTTGCCCTGTACAGCATGGGCTTGCGTCTGGGGGAAGGGTTGCAGTTGCGGGTGGGCGATCTCGATGCGGGGCGGATGCGGGTGCATGTCCGCGATGCCAAGGGCAACCGGGACCGGCTGGTGCCACTGCCTGCCCACACGCTGGAAGTGTTGCGCGAGTTCTGGAAAGTGCATCGCAACCCGGTGCTGTTATTTCCCAACCGCAAAAAAGGACTCGGGGGCGCAGCCAATGCGACGACGCACATGGATCGTGGCGGCGTGCAACAGGCGTTGCGTCAGGTCACCGAGCATATCGGTTTAAAAAAAGAATTACGCCGCATTGCCTTCGCCACAGCTATGCCACCCACCTGATCGAAGCGGGCGTCGGCCTGCTCGAAGTGCAAAAAATTCTCGGTCACCACTCGGTGATCACTACCAGCCGCTACACCCATCTCACCGAACATCGCAAAGAGTCCGCCGAAGCGTACATCAACACTCTGATGGGCCAGATCAAGGTCGGCTGGAACAGAGTCGTATGATGCGCCTCGCCGATATTGTGTCCCAATACGCGCCCGACCTGCTCGAACGGCACGGGCACGAACTGCTGCCCGGCCAACTGAAAGCACTCAACGCGTTCGGGCAGTGCCGCAGCGCGGGCGCGCCCAGAATGCTGCTGTCCTGCGACGGCTGCGAGCAGGAATGCTGGCTACCGCATTCCTGCGGCAACCGGCACTGCCCGCAGTGTCAGGCTCACGAATCGCAGCGCTGGATTGACAAGCAGTTGCAGCGGCTGGTGCCGGGCGAGTATTTCTTGATCACGTTTACCTTGCCCGCACAATTCCGTGCGTTGGCCTGGTGGCACCAGCGCGTGCTGTACGAGCTCATCATTCGCAACGCCTGGGCCACGGCCAACACCTTCAGCCAGAACGACAAGAAGCTGCGCGGGACGGCGGGCGCGGTGGCGGTGTTGCACACGCACAACCGCCGTCTGGATTTCCACCCGCACGTACATCTGGTGATGCCGTCGGTCGCGTTCGATGCCCGGCAGCGGCTGTGGCGCAACAAAGACAGCGGTTTTCTGTTCGACCACAAAGCGCTGGCCAAAGTATTCCGCGCCAAGATGCTGGACGGCATCAAACGGGCGGGGTTAAAACTTCCCGAGCAGTATCCCGAAGAATGGGTGGTGCATTGCGAGGCGGTGGGTTCCGGCCAGAAGGCCTTGGTGTATCTGGGACGGTATTTGTATCGCGGGGTGTTGCCCGAGAAAAACATCGTGTCAAACCGTGATGGCAACGTCACGTTCCGCTACCAGAACAGCGAAACCCGCAAGATGGAAACCCGTACTTTGAGCGGCGTGGCGTTCCTGCGCAAAATCCTGCTGCATATCCTCCCGAAGGGTTTCAGGCGCGCGCGCAATTTTGGTTTTCTGCACCCCAACAGCAAGCTGGTCAAACTGGTGCAACTAATCAAACAGGTGCTTGTTCCACCCAGACCGCGCCCGGTGGTGAGCTGCACCTGCTGCGGCAAGCCAATGCGGATTGTGCGCACGCGGGTGAGGTGCGCGGGGGATGCATCGCGCAGCCTGGTGCCGATCAGGGAGACCGCCATGTAAACCGGCGCACCCCGCAAACCTGCTGCCACCAGCAGGTGCGGACAAACTCACTCTGAAATCGGCGGAAGTCGCATAAAACAGCCACTTGGGGCACGGGAAACGGCGATGTCGTCTTGCCCCAAGTGGCATTTTAAAATATCCGGGGGAAGCTCAGCCCTTGAATGCGAGGCCGGATTTTTGGAGATATTTGCATAGCGTTTGTGAGGCCCCCGCCGAGCTCGTCCAACAAACGGTTCAGATCGCGGCTCGCTTCGCGATCACGATCTAACCTTAATCGTTAGGCTTTCGGTCGAAGCTATCAATGGAAAGGCAGAAGGGTTGCGTATGGACTCGACGGCTAAGTCAATGTCCAGCGATGGCCAAAAAAGGTGATTTTCGGCAGGCCACTCGACCTCGCATAACTGCTCGATTGTTGCACCCCGAAACCACGGGAAATCAGTAAACGGTAAAAATAACTCTTCGTCGGCAAGTAACAGCCAGAAGCCATGTTTTGAAACATGGGTGATTTCAGCTTGGGAAGTGAGTGTGCCAGGCATGGGTTATCTCCTCCATGTGAACAACGACAAGACGTTGAGCTTCCTTGATTTGTTTGGGCGACAGCCCGGTGCTTGTTGCCAGTGCCAGTCTTGGCGACAGCCAAAATTTGGCTTCCCCATCTGGATGGCTGACATGCACATGCATCTTCGGCTCTTCCCGCGAAAAGAAAAAGAACCGAAAGCTACCCTCACGAAAAATTGTCGGCGACATGACCGAATTATAGCCCCTAACGAATGAAAGGGACTTCCCCGTCCCGAGGCAGCGGAGAAGTTTCCGCAAACGGCAACAAGTGCCATGATGGAATTTTGGTCATTTCATCAACACCACGAAAGGGGAAGCCCATGAACATTATCACCGTAGGAATCGATCTCACCAAGAACGTGTTTGCCGTGCACGGCGTAGATGATAACGGCAAGCCCGCACTGGTCAAGCCGAAAGTTTCACGCGCGGATTCGCTGCCGCTGATCGCGCAACTGCCGCCATGCACCATCGGCATGGAGGCGTGTTCCGGTGCACACCACTGGGCGCGGCAGTTCAGGCAATACGGCCACACCGTCAAACTGATGGCGCCGAAGTTCGTCGCGCCCTACCGCATGACCGGCAAGCGCGGCAAGAACGATGCGGCGGATGCCGCCGCGATCTGCGAGGCCGTCACTCGCCCGGCCATGCTTTTCGTCCCGGTCAAGGAAGAACACCAGCAGATCATCCTGTGCCTGCACCGCACACGCCAAGGATTCGTCGAAGAGCGCACCGCCAGCTACAACCGCCTGCGCGGATTGATCGCCGAATTCGGCATCGTCCTGCCGCAGAAAGTGACTGCCTGCGCCGCGAGATCGGCGCGCACCTGGAAGACCTGCCGGGTTACGCCAAGGCGCGGCTCGGGCGGATTACCAAGGCCGGAGACAACTACCTGCGCAGCCTGCTCGTCATGGGCGCGCGGGCGGTGCTCAACAGCATCGGCGACAAGCAAGATAGATTCAGCCGCTGGGCGCGCGCACTGCAAGAGCGGCGCGGCTACTGGCGCGCGGTGATCGCCATCGCGGCGAAGAATGCGCGGCTGGCGTGGGCGGTGTTGAGGTATGGCGAAGATTTCAAACTGGAGCTGGGCAAAGAGTAAAAACCAAAACCGTCTGCCAAAGAGAAGATACCTGAAAGGAATAACGTGATAGTGACCTCATTCAGCGAATTCCATCAGGGATAGAGGCGAAGGCCTCACCAAAAATCCGGATGTGTGGCTGCAATCTTTACCTGCCCTCAAAATCATCGAATGAAAGTGCTTGGCAAAAGTGGGCGTCCATGTATGGAGCTAAGGGGCTGCGCGCTTTTGTGCAGTCCCGCTTGAGCGTAGGGTTAGAGGCAACGCTTCGAGGCGCTCGGCAAGCCATACCTTAATAATGGACTGCCGGGTTACGCCAAGCTTTCTCGCTTCACGATCTAACGATTCGATCATCCACGTAGGGAAATCAACATTAACGCGCTTTTGCTTTTGCAGCACGCGCTTCGATTTGGATAAGTCCAGTGAACCGGTGATGTCAATACCCTTGTCAAACTGTTGGTCAAAAATTTTAGCTTTCATATAAGGCAACCTCCTCAGGCCGTGAACGACGAACAGAAATTAGTCGGACACTTTCATTTCTATAAGTGATTACGGCTGACCAGTGCTTCCCGTTAATCAGACCTATCAGCAAGTACCGAGGTTCATCTTCTGTTTTCGCGGGAATTTCCAATAATCTTGGGTCATCCCACAAAGCCTGTGCATCAATAAAATTGATGCCGTGCTTCAGAAGATTAGCTTGGCTTTTCTGCTCGTTAAATTCAAAAGTAATCAAAGTATAGAAAATATACCATTTTTGGTGAGAGTGCAAGTGCCGGAGGTTGCCTCTAACGTAGAATTAACCGGCTCCGCGCTTTTGCGGCCGGGTTGAATGTCGGGTTGGGCATAGGATTACATCGACCTAGAAAATTGCTGCTCATTTGCAAACTGGCGGGAGAAGAATGTCGTGGAGCAGTCACAGTGTTCCAAATTTTTGGGGCAATAATGTTCGAAGAGCGCGACATCTTCAAAGTGTGCCACCTTAATGGTAAAGAAATTTGCTCCGGCATTCATCGCTAAAGGGATTGCTTTCTGCTCGCCGTAGGCGGATAGCATAAAAAGCGGCCCCCACGCGTTTTGTGGTTTCACACTTGCGGTTACAGAAAATTTAGGTGTTGAATCTGACACAACGTAATGGAATGGACGCCCACTTCCTAATACGGCATCGAAGTGCCAAAGTAGTGGTGGCTTTACTACCACTAACCATAGAAAGGGGCATCCAAAAATGAAGATTACGACAATTGGCATCGATCTGGCAAAAAATGTTTTTCAGATACACGGCGTGGATGAACGCGGCAAGGTGGCTGCGCGCAAGCAGTTGAAGCGCGCGGAGATGTCGAAATATTTCGCCAAACTGGAGCCGTGCTTGATCGGCATGGAGGCTTGCGGCAGCGCGCATCACTGGGCGAGGAAACTGGAAGGGTACGGGCACACGGTCAAACTGATGGCGCCCCAGTTTGTAAAACCCTATGTCAAAACGAACAAGAACGACATGGCCGATGCGGAAGCGATCTGCGAAGCGGTGTGCAGGCCGAACATGCGGTTTGTCGCAAAGAAGACGGTCGAGCAGCAAGCGATTATTTCGGTGCACCGGGCGCGCCAGGGATTCGTGAAAGCCCGCACGGCGCAGGGCAACCAGATACGGGGTTTGCTCTCAGAGTTCGGGATCGTGATACCACAGGGTATTGCCTCGATCACGAAGCAGGTGCCGGAGATTCTGGAGGACGGAGAGAACGGATTGCCTGGCGCGATGCGCAACCTGATAGAACGGCTGACGGAGACCGGTTGTAGTTTAGCAGTCCTTCACCTTCTCGCACGATGCAAGCAGCGCGATTTGAAACGGAACGGAGAATGGCAATGAGATAGAAATTTCAAAACCGCTTGCTAAATTGGGGAAGCCCTTGTAGTAAAGTGAGGGGCTGCGCGCTTTTGCGCAGTCCCGCTCGACTGCCGGGTTGGGCTTCATTTCAATCCATTTGCATTTTTAAAGACATTAAGCATCGCCTCAGATACAAAATCAGTTAAAAGTCTTGTTGATTTTGTCTGCATACTTTTGCCAACATCATTTTGTATTGAAGAAAATTTACCGACATATTTTGATGATTTTTTGTCGTTAGTGATGGACTGCAACTCGTTAGAATCAAAAAATTCTGCATAGGAGCGAGCAAGGTTTGCATCCCATTGTTCTTGGTATTTCGGTTGCAATCGTTTCAACTCGTCTTTAGTAAGAGATTGCGCAGTTGAGTCGCCGACTTTTTTAACAACCATGAGATAAGTTTGGCTTGCTGATGCAACGCGATAACTCATGGTTTCCAAATTGTTTCCAAGATGTAACGTCTTAACCATCGAAAGTGCAACATGATAAGTTTTAGTATCTAGGGTCGTGATTGGTTCTGCCAGAGCAGCGTTGTGTGTTGCGTCAGGATTGAGCGATTTGCTTGAAGGCGGAATTTGAATATCTAAAAGCATATCGTCCACCATGCGAAGTATTTTCTGGTGGATCAGTTTCCAACTAGCGAGGTTTTTCTTGTAAAACCAGTAGTTGACTCCTAGGCCCTGAACACCGCCAAACAGACTTTGTCGCTCTTTGTTCCATAGTGTATGAGGAAGAATAAATGTTACTTCGCACAAGACTGCATCTTCAACCTTTTCCCACCAGTTGCTATAACAACCAATCACAAGCGGGTTTCCGTTGGACGTAAGAATACGGTCAGAATCCGCGATATAAAAAGAGGGGAATACTGGCTCTTTGCGTTTCGGATCGCGATACTCTTTTAAGCCAAGCGAAGGATGATTTGCTGTTTCGACTAATTTTCCGTCCTTAATTTCATTCTGTAAATTAACGTGCGCTGTTTCATGTGAAAGTGATCCAACACGAACCTTTATGAGATCAAGCGATGCTCCTTCGGCAAATAGCGCTTTGTTTTTCAATGTGCGTGGAGAAAACTCTGGCCATAGCGCTTCAAGAAAGACTAAATCCCAATATTGGTGTGCTATGCGTGCACAGTTTCGATGAATCGACTGCAGATAGTTGCGAGGAACAACAACCTTTGTATTTATTGGTCTGAGATCAAAACGAGCAAGGTTAGAAGAATATCGATCTTCTATCACTTGGCCGGGTCGTTGCGTCTTAATAAGAAAAGGTTTCTTTGCGAATTTTTCCTTTGGCACAAAGTAGTAGTCCGGCGGCTGATCGCTATTACATGATTCACCTTCCGACAAACCGGACTGGCTGGCGTACGCTGTACTGACCACAAAAAAAGTAGCTAGCAATGCAATTGAGAAGACTCTTAGCATGATGATGCCCAACGAGGCTGTAGAAAAAGTATCTTTATAACCGCATCGTGCCGGGAACCAAAATAAATATCAAGGTCGAATTGCGGAGTGATATTTTGGAGAAGCAAATGGCGCGTTACAAACACATCGATACCAGTCCGCGATTTCTTGCCGTCGACCTGCAACGGCAGTTGCTACCCGGCACTTTCGAGCACGCGATAAACCACCTGATCGACCGTGAACTTGATCTTTCCGGTTTCGATGCCCGCTTCAAAAACGACGCAACGGGCGCATCAGCTTAGCCACGATTTGCCGGAGTTGTGTGAAAAAGGGTTGGTGTAAAGTCTTGCATTAACACATTCAAGCACACCCCATTATCGCGGTTTAAAATAAATGCCTCACCCCTCCCGCGCCGCCAGCCACTGCTGAAACGAATGCGGGCTTTCACCAGAGCGCTTGCCAAGCAGAAGCCCCTCGATACTGATGTCTTCGTCAATGTCGTCCCAATGAATGCCAGCACCTTGTCCAATCAGTCGCCAGCACTTGCGTTCTTCCGGCTTGGCGTGGGCGAGACGCGGATACCAGCCGAGCGGCGCAGAGAGCGTGCGGCCATCTTCCAAATCCACGGTCAGAGCCTCGTCGGATACCGAAACATGCTGTGCGTTCGGGATTGAGATTTCAGTTTGCGAAATAATCATTCCATGCCTTCATGGCACTACCTTAAGCACAATGATGGCAAACCCCCTCCCCCTTCAAGGGGAGGGTTGGGGTGGCGGCCATGACACGGCGTTGCGAAGCATCTGGAGCGGGAATGGCCGCCTCACACCCGCTCCCGCAAACGGCTGGCTGCGCCAGTAACGTGTCGCGGGATGTGGGGATGGGGTTGAATGTGGCGAAATAACCCATCCCCATCCTAGCCTTCCCCTTGAAGGGGAAGGGACGATAGCTCCCCACGATTTTTTTGGGGAAAGGAAATATGTTGATTTGTGCAGCATCTGGTGCTTTTACGCTTAAGGTAGTGCCATGAATTCCATGCCTCCATTATTGTTTCGCGGTGCTCCACTATGAGGTTTTCGACCTTGACGAGTTCGGCGCGACTGAACCCGATGCTGTGCTGCAGCTTTACCGGAACCAGCCAGAACTTGGCAAATGCAGCATCGCACTCGATATGGATGTGCATGGGTTCGTCACGGTCACCGGAGTAAAAAAAGAGCCGATCCGCATCACCGTTGGCATCGTAAGTGCTCCGTAGTAAAGCAAGCGACTCTTGTAGGTCTATTCTCAAAGCGCCACAGTGAGCAAGTACTGTACTCAGGGCTGATCGAGGCATCTCCGCAGGGCGAGCAAGCGGTGGCGGCTCTTGGTTGTTTATTGACGAAGCAAGTGGCTAGGCGCGGCGACGCTTCCACCACATCAGCCCGCCGACCACTGACAATAGCAGCGGCAAGCCGACCAGAAAGCCGACGCCGATGACGGTGAGCTGCGTTTTGCCGAGCACCAGATTGTTGTCCTTGGCGGCGCGCGGTTGCAGGGTGATGAGACGTTCCTCGCTGGCCAGCCAGTTCACCATGTTTACGCCCAGATCCACATTGCCGCCGTTGCCGGCGAAACTGTTGGCGAGGAACGCGCCGCTGCCGACCACCACGATGCGCTGTTCGCGGTCATTGACATTGCGTTGCAGCGCCAGCGCGATGACGGCGGGGCCGGGGGTGTCGTGCTGTTTGTCGAAGCGCGGCGGCTTGTCACCTGCCGCGTTGCGGCTCACCCAGCCGCGCGCCGCAACTTCCACCAGCACCTGGTGCTGCCATTCCGGGTTTTCATTCCACATCAGCGGGCGCGCGGAAGGAAAGGCGGTGATCAGGTTGAAATTGCGCGTGATGGGATGCTGCGGCGGATAACCGGCACCGAGCGACCAAGTGGCCGGCGCGTTCATCCCGGTGGAGGCCGGATCGATCACGATGCCGGGCGGCAGCAACAGGTCGAGTTTTTCGGCGAGACGCTCCAGCCCGCGCAATGGCTCTGCATCCACCAGCCACAGCAGGTTGCCGCCGAGATCGACATAGCGCAGCAGCTTATCCATTTCGCCCGGCATGAGATCGACCTGAGGCTGGGTGACGATCAGCACGCTGGCATTGCGCGGCACTTCCTGCGCTAGCGCCAGATTCAGGCTGTTGATGCGGAAGCCGTTCTGTTTGAGTTTCGCACCGAACAGCGCACCGAGGTCATGGTTGGCGATGCCGTCCAGCTTGCGCTCGCCGTGCCCGTCCAGATACATCACTAGCTGGTCGCGGCTGTGCGCCAGGCGCAGCAGGGTGCCGGTGAGCACTTGCTCGTTGAGCTGGGTGAGATGCTCGCTACGCCCGGCGTATTCGACCACCAGTTCGCCGTTGAGCTGGACGCGCGCCGCACGGGTTTTTTCCGGCTCTTTCTCCGGGTCGATGAATTCCAGTTTGATGTCGGGTTTGTAGCGCTGGTAGAGCGACATGAAGTTGCGGATGATCTTGCGGATGTCGCCGAGGCGCGCGTCCTGCTCGGTGGCATACACGGTGATGTTGACCGGGCCAGCCAGTTGCTTGAGCACCTCCACGCTGCCCGGCTCCAGACTGTTGCTGGCATTGAACGTGATGTCGCGCTGCGCGTGATAGCGCGTGGCGAAATAGCCCAGCCCCAGCACAACGCCCAACAGCAGCAACACGAACAGCAGGTTGCGCAACATCGGGGAAGTAAAAAATTTACGCAGCATGATAAATTCTATAAAAGTTGGCGGATTCAATAACCA
>MGWP01000013.1 GCA_001801055.1 Gallionellales bacterium GWA2_55_18
TTCCGCTTCGGATGGTGCTTCTTTCAGGGTGGAGATGAAAAATTGTGAGACGCGCATGGTGAATGACTGCCAAGTTTGAAATGAGGGCGCGATTTTACAGGGAATGCGTGGATTGCCAAACCGTTTGCGTGGCTCGCAATGACGATTTACTTGTTCACGGAACGTACACTAAAAAGACCAAGCCGGCATTTGCGGGCCTGGTCTTTTGCTGCGCTGCAAGTGCGGATCACTAAGGAATCTGCGCCCCCTGTTTGAGTGCCGCTACACCGCTGATTATCGCGCCACCATTATTAAAGCCATACATCATCCCCACGCCAACACCGTTTGTACCCGTGAATGCCCCACTGATTCTCGCCTGAGTCGGAGCGGCTGCTGCGCATCCTGCTCCAGAGCAAGTGGCAGTCAGCATGCCAGCGGCACCTATATTTCCCGTGGCTGCATCGAACATTGCACGTTGCTGAATGGGGATGCCCGTTCCGCTGGCAACCAGCGTCGTCGGGTTTGCCGCATTGGTGATGCTGACGTTTACACCCACATCGACTGTTTGAGCCGTAAAATTGGCCACCAAGCTTGCGCTGTTCAGTGTGCCGACATTACCCAGGTTATCGGATGGCGCAGTACCGCCTGCCAGCACATAGTTATACGTGCCAGTGGTTGGTAGCGCGACCGGCGCGGTCATGCTCGGTGTGGCGATCCAGTGCAGACTGCTTGTTCCCAGCGCGCTGGGCGTGACAACTCCGGTGGTGCGATCAGTGATATTGATCGAGCCGCCACCCCAACGTCCCCAACTGATGCCGGTTACGGGGTCGGTACCCAACCCGCTGGCGGCAGCAGTTCCGATAGCCAACGTCGCGGAGTTGTTGTTAAAGCTGGCATTGTAATTGCCCAAACCAGAATCAAATGCCGTCACATTGCCAGCAACTTCCG
Organism: Gallionellales bacterium GWA2_55_18; assembly: GCA_001801055.1. Classification (GTDB taxonomy): domain Bacteria; phylum Pseudomonadota; class Gammaproteobacteria; order Burkholderiales; family Gallionellaceae; genus Gallionella. The sequence goes on from MGWP01000013.1 coordinate 928, forward strand.
TCACCCGCGATGTATTGTTGAACCCGCCATCCAGGATCATGCCGCCGTTAGAAGCTGTCGCCGCAAAATCAAATGCCGAGATCGCCACCATACGATAAGGCGTGGCGGTGTCGGCCGGTGCGTTTGCCGCCAGCGCCACCGTCCCATTCACCGTTTCGATAGTTGCGTTGTTGGAGGTGCCGTTACCCGCACCGAATGCGCCTGATGCCTTGATCGTGCCGCTGGCTAACTGCCAGATGCCGGTCAGCTCATTCGCATTGGGGCCGTAGAAGTGGCCGTTAGTCGTGCCCACCGTACCCGCCGTTAGGTTAACCGGACTGGCTGTGAAGCCTGCGGGCGCAGCGTTCGCCGTCACGCTGCCGCTGAAGGCATTGGTGGCAATAATGGCGGCTAGCGACAAGTCATTGAAATAACCAACGAAGCTGCCGGTGTTTCGATCCATAACCTCAATGTAGGTTGCCGAGCCGTTCAATGTCCCCGTGGTGAAATTGGCATTCAAATCCACCCAGCCGTAATTCAGGCTGTACGGCGTGTTGGTCGTGCTATCTTGCGCCCCGCCGACCATCGAACCGGAGTAATAGCCGTTCACCGCAGAGTTAATGACCGGCATGGACGTAGCCGGGGTGAGCAACATGCCGCCGGCGAATTCACCGCTGGTAAACGGGCCGGTTGCGGTTGCCGGCGCAAGCCCGGCAGGCGTTGGCAACATGCGCCATTCGCCAAAATTGGAATATCTTGCCCCGTAAGTCCAGTTGTAAGTATCTATTGACACCGATTCGCCGGTAGTGGCCGTGCCATAATAAACACCCGTCTTGACTGGATCGGCTGTCAAATTAGGCACCGACGCGGTAACCCCGCCAGACAAGGATGCAGTAATTGGCACCCCGCCTGCAAGTGCCACGCTAAGCGTGGTGGCCGGTTGCGCCACCAAGGTGCCAGACGTTCCAGCCGGGAATGCGACACTGGCTGGCCCGCCAGTGGTAACTGGGCCGGTCACCGTCACGGACGGTGCCTGTACCGTCACCATATCGGCTGCGGTAAAGGTGTTGGGCACCGTCGGCATCGGCAATGACGCATTCAATTGGTACTGAAACAAGGCGCCATTCAGGCCGCTGCCGGTCAGTTGCCCGCTGATATAACCCGTCCCGGTGGCCACGCCATCCATCGTCACCGCCAAGGAGCCGCCCTGCATATAGCCAGCATCTACCCAGAAGCCATTCTTGCTATAGTTGGTCCAGCCCAGAGGGGTACCCGTGCTGCTCGCCGTCCAGCTATGTCCATTCACGCCGGTTAAACCCAGAGCGATATCGACAGTCTGGCTGGTAAAGTTCACAGATAAACTTGCGCTGGACAAAGTACCGGTCAAACCATTTTGATTGGTCGGAGCCGTGCCGCCGTCAAGGGCGTAGGACATCGTGCCGAGCAGCACTTCCGGCAGATAGATAGGGTCCAAACCGGGGCCTTGAATCCAGTGGAACTGGCCACCGAACGGCGAGGTGTAGCTATTGCTGCGGCTACCCTTATCCCAGGTGCCGTACTGGATGCCGGTCGTGGTATCGGCGGCAGCCTGGCCGGTACAAGTAACGCAAACGATGGTGGTTATATTGGTGTAGCCTGTACCAGAGCTGCTGCTGTAGCCGGTCAGCACCCCACCCGTAGCGGCCGCCGTATCGACCGTTTGCAAGTTCCATCCCCCGTATGCATTAGCCTCCATCACCACAGACTTACCCGTTGCAGGCACTGAACTATTGGTAATGGTGGCATTCCCTGCCACGCCATTGCGCGTCAACGCCGCCACGCCGCTGATATTATTAATCATTACACCGCCAGCCAGCGACCATTCCTGAATAGTGTAATCCACGATGGCGCCGGCATAGTTTTGCGCCGTGAATACCCCATTCAAATAGCCATAAGTGCTAGCCGACGCATTGCTACTCGTTACATTCAAGCCGCCACTGAAACCCGCATTGGTGCCGGCAAATGCACCTATGCCCATTGCAGTCGAATTGGCCGTCCAGCTAGTTGCTCCGAGCGACACCGACAAAGCCGCCGTGACGGTTAGGTTGGTGAAATTTGCTGTCAGGGACAGCGAGTTCAACGTACCGGTTGCACCATTTTGGTCCTTGGGTGCGGGTGCGCCGTTTAGCGCATAGCCAAATACCCCCATCGTTGTCCCGCCGGTAGCAGTGGAGAGAGTCGTCGGCGTATCCAGATATCCTTCCGGCGCAAAAGCCCAGCTTGCCGCGCCAGAACCGGTATTATTTTGTCCTGAATCGAAGGCTATGGCCGTGGAGGTTTGAGAAATACTTGGCGCGTTGGTCCAACGGCCAAACTGTATCCCGGTCGTCACAAACGAGGTTGCGTTGCCATTCACCGCCCCGGTAGCGCCCGGCAATGTCACGGTATAGTTACCGCAGTCAATACAACCGTAGCCCCAACTGAAAGAAGGCGTAGCGGCTGTGGCTGCAACATTCGCGGCAGCCGTCATGCTATTGCCGCCGTGATATATCATGCCTGAACCATACGAATTGTTGATCGATAGCTCCAGGGAGACGTCCGTCTGCACATAAGGCTGCGCCGTGATGGGTGGTGCCACCGTCGGCGCAGTTGCGGTATTAAATGCGATGATGCTCTGCACCATATCGGTATGCACACTACCTGCCGCAGCAACCGGATTAGCCCTGTTGAACAGCGCATAATCCACATAAGCACTGGAAGCGGTAGCTCCGGCAAAATCCCCATACAGCCACGCGCTCCAAGTCCCCGCGCCGCAATCCGCTCCGCTGCAGCTGACGGTTGTGGTCATGGCTGGCCAGCTGTCGTTAAAGCCCGAATTAATAATCGGCATCGCGGGTTGATTGATTGCGAAGACCTGATTTTTTGCGCTGATATTTACAAGATCGGTTGTGCTGAAGGTGAAGGTGGCGGTGGATGCAACTGTCTGCGCAGTAAAATTGGCGGACAGCGTTGCATTGGTTACTGTACCCACGTTGCCGTATGAATCGGTTGGTTTGGTGAAAGCTGACAGGGTGTAGTTGGCCGTGCCCGCCAGAGATTGCACCAGGCTTACGCTCAATGTTTCCGGAACCATCTGCCCGATCACCCAGTGCGCGCTGGAAGCGCCAAGGTTGGTGGTGAACGGGGCAACCGGTGCAGTAGCTGCCATATCGGTAACGGTTATGCCACCGCCCTGCCAGCGCCCCATGTAGATGCTCGAATCAGGCGCAACATATGTGTCTTGCGCAACCCCGCCAGCAAACTTGATATTGGCATTCAGAATTCCTTGCACGAGTAACGTTTGATCATAGGTGCTATAGCCTGCACTGCGCATTTCTACCAGATTCTTGTTTCCATCCAGGACATATTGCGTATTGAGCACTCCATAATTAGTGTCCCATACCTCCAGCAAACCACCGGTAACCGGATGGCCCGCCATAAGATTATGTGACGCACCGGGGAGGTTTAAAATGTTCGGGTTGTTGTACGCGGCAACCGGGGCATTGGCGGCAATAACGGATGCCTGTACCTGAACGGCGTTCGCTGCGGAAGGGGTGGGGCTGACCACCGTCGGGTCAGTTTGCGCCAATGCCGCAGCGGCATTGCTTGCAGCTGTCTGTGCGGCAGTAGCCTGGGTGCTGGCAGTGGCTGCATCTGTAGCGGCTACAATTGCCTTCTGTTCCGCAGCAGTTACGGCGGTGCTCGCGGCAGCCGCAGCCGTTTGGGCGGCAACTAACTGGCTTGCCGCCGTGATTTGGGCTGCTTGCGCAAGCACCAGTTGCTGTTCAGCAAAGACCTGCTCTTGTTGCGCAATCAGCAGTTGCGCTTGCGCACCGACCAAATCACCCGCTGCTTGCAATGAAGCAGCCAGTGTGGCAGCTGTTTGCGCTGCAGTCGCTGCTATTTGCGCATTGGCTGCCGCAGTTTGTGCTGCGGTCACTTGTGCTGGTATCGCTGCCTGTGCGGTTGTAATCGCGGTATTTTGCGTATTTGCCGTGGTCAAGTTGGCATTCGCTGTGGTCAGGTTGGTGCTTGCGCCGGTCAATGCCGTAGCGGCTGCACTTTGCGCCGTGGCCAGCGCGGTATTTTGTGCGGCCACCATTCCTGCCGCAGTCTGCACGGCGGTATTTTGCGCGGTCACCATTCCTGCCGCAGTCTGCACGGCGGTATTGGCCGATCCTGCGGTGCTATCGGCAAAGGTGCCATTTGCGGCGAGCGCAGTCTGCGCCGCGTCCGCTTGGGCAATCGCAACCGTTGCCGTCGTCTGAGCGGAAGTTGCGTTGGCTGTAGCTGTAGCTGTGTCTGCCGGTGCCAGTGCCATTGCTGCCGTCACCACCGTACTCGCAGTGCCAGTATTGGTTGTTGCAGTGCCGATTGCAGTCGTTGCCGGAGCAGTGCTCACCTGCGCGATGCCCGTTAGTGTTGTATTGTCTGCCGCGACCGTACTTGCTGCAGTTTGTGCCGCAGTCGCCGCAAGCAATGCCGCATCGGCAGCGGTTTGCGCCTGAGTGGCCGCCAAGCTCTGAGTGACAGGGATAACCTGCCCACCGGTGGTCGTAGCTGTTCCGGTCGTGATGTTTACTGTCGTGCCACCGGTAGCGACCGCCGTGGTGGGCACAACCTGAGTGGTTGGCGGCGGCGCAATTACTGGTGTAACCACTGCAGGCGCCGCCATCACCGGCGAAACAGGGGCTTGTATAAGCCCCGCACTGGGCGGGACGGCATCCACAACCGCCGATACCCGGATGGGCGCTGGTTCTTGGGGAGCCGTGATTATGGCTGGGACTGGGGCCGGAGCTGTAGTGGTTGTTTCCTGGGCAGTACCGCCAGCCGCACCTCCACCTGCTGTTGGCGCGGTGTCGGAGGCTTGCCCTGAACTTGTCGAAGCAGCCTGTTCAGTGCTGGCCTGTTTGGATTCTGTTGCAGCAGCTTCCTGCTTGGTTTCCTGGGTGTCACCCTTCGCATCTCCATCGCCCTTGTCGGCCTGCTTGCTGTCTTGCCCTCCCTCTTTGCCGCTTTCTTTTTTCTGTTCTTCCTTGTCGCTCTTGGCGGTTTGCTCTTGCTTTGCTTCAGTCGTCTCTTCTTTCTTTTCTTCCTTTTTTTCGGTCTTTGCCTGCGGCGCAGGTGCTTCGGCAACCGTAAACACCTTGGTATTCACCGGTTGAATTTGAGGAACTTGATTCATGCCGGCCGCAAACCCCATCTGATTGGGCATCACATTGATGGTGCCCTTGTCTGTAGTCAAGGTGGTTTCACCCACGTTCACCTTGTTGTAAGCCCCGGTGGGCGCAATTTGCGCCAAAGGGCTGCCGGGCGCAATCAGGAAAGTTTCATGGTCTGTGCCGCGTATGCCGATGGTCGCTGCCGGCGTGGTGACCTTGTAATTTTGCTTGTTGATCCGCCCGATCAAACCGGTCACGGCGCGAAAGCCGCCCTTGAACAAGGAGAAGAAGCTCTTTTCACTGCCGTCTTCCTTGCCGGCAAAGACGAACCGATCGAATTTCAGCGTGGTATCCGGGCGCACTGCAACGAAACCACCGTCCTGCATCTTGATCTGTGCAGAGGATTTCTGCGCGGAGGTCAGCGTGTCGCCTTCGTTGATCGCATCGCCTTTTTGCGCTTGGCGGCTTTGCCCTGCGGGATTGGTAACTTCCACATTCCCGCTAACGAATTGCACATGTCCTGCTACCGCCGCATAAGCCGGTTGGGATATCCCTGACAAACAGGCAACCGTTACACCCAGGCAAACAAACAACTTGTTAATGTTTTTCATGATGACACCTCACACAAACACGGTTATTTAAAATCACGGCGGAGAGTCAGTGAGACATCCGTGCGATCAAAGCTGTACAGCGCGATATTGGAATTCTTCCTGGAAAATGCAATTTGCGGTTTTAATGTCCAGAACTTGTCAATGTGCCAACCCGCGCCAACCATGAGGTCGTAAATTTTTTCGCTGCGGTTGGCCATGATCAAATTGTTAAAACTGTCGTAATTTGCGGATTGATAACCCAAACTGATGACGCTATCCCACTGTTCTGTTATGGCTGCCTGCCCGCCTATGCGCAAACCTTCAAAACGTTTCTTGCCATCGGTGCGTCCGCCGTTAGGCAGGCCGGGAGAGATTGCCGGCGCGACATCAAGCTCCTTGCCCGCATAAATACTGCCGAACAAAGCTTGCTTACCATCCGCAAACAAATGCACCCAGCCGGCACCTACTACTGCCTGATCGGTGTCGCCCTCAATGCGCGCGTCCGTAGTAGGCGAGGTTGGCGGAACACCTGCCGCGCGGCTCTCGCCATATTGTGCAAAAGCGCTTATCTGGTTGGCAGGACTGAAAACATGCTGCCACTCCGCGCTCAACCCAAGCGAATCACGGCGCATGGAGTTTGCTGTGTAAGCCTGCCCACCGGTTAATGACAGCTTGTAGGTATCCTGCTCTCCAACGTACATTACGCCGGCACGGCCATCGATGCTAAGGGAGTCGTAAGCTGTCTGGGTCATGTTGCCGTGTTGACGCAAGTCGGCTCCCGCGTTCACACCCCAGTTTGCGTTTAAACTGTGGCTGATTTCGCCCCCTGCATTAACCCCTTCATAGGCACCCGTGAGCTTGGCGCCTGGCGGCAATTGATTACTCGGAAATAAACCGCTCCATGGGGAAGTAGGGGCAAATGTGAATATCTGGGTGCTGCTATTGGCAATATTGCTGTCATGCCCCATGACGCCCTCAGCATACCCGGTAATGCGGGTCTGCTTGGCCTGCTCATACGCGATAATTGCATCCAGATATTTTTGGATGGTGGCGCGCGCCGCATCCGGCGGATTTTGTTTCATCACCTCATTGAATTCAGTTTCGGCGCGCTGCAAGTCGCCAAGCTGGTAATAAGCGCGCGCCATATCGAGACGCGCCCCGGCGAAGTTCGGGTCTACCGCTAGTACCCGTTCGAAGGCGAGCGTCGCCTTATCCGCTTTTCCGCTATCCAGCGCGGCGATGCCGAACAGGTAGTCGAAGCGCACCTCGCCGGAGCGGTCGAATTCAAGCGGCTCCAACAGGGCATAGGCATCGGCAGGTTTGCTATTTTTAATCAGGGCATCGGCATCGCGCAGAGGTTTTTCGTGTGCTTCCGCCTCGACCTGTTTTTTGGATTCAGCTTCGGCACGCAGACGCACTTCCTGCTCAGCTTTGGCGCGTGCCTCCGCTTCAAACTGTGACTGAACGGCTTGCGCATCCGGCTTTGTATCTTTTTTTGCAGTTGGCTTGGCTTTTTTGGCTACAGCCTTCTTGGTCTTGCCAGGCGTCACCTCGGGTTCAGCTCCTTGTGCAACAGGGCCCACCGCCATCAAGGCTCCGAATACACCGCAACACACCCATCGCCCCAGTTTCATGTTCACTGTCTCCCTTTTAATTATTTACTTATTATTCGCAGTATCCATCCCTTGTTCGGTATGGTCAATATGCCAAAGGGCCTAATTAGATGAGCCCTTTTTCCGCAAACGACAGGGTCTGCCCGCCCGCCACCACGAAGTGATCCAGCACGCGCACATCCACCAGCCCGAGAGCCTGTTTCAGCGCTGCGGTCAGGAGCTGGTCGGCCTGGCTCGGTTCGGCGACGCCGGAGGGGTGGTTGTGCGCGAGAATCACGGCGGCGGCGTTATGCGCCAGCGCCCGTTTGACGACTTCGCGCGGATAGACGCTGGTCTGGCTGAGGGTGCCGTGGAATAATTCTTCCGAGGCGATCACGCGATGCTGGGTATCGAGAAACAGCGCCAGGAAGACTTCCTGCTGCCGTCCGCCGAGCAACAGCCGCAAATAGTCGCGCACTGCGCGCGGCGAGTTGAGCGCGTCGCCGCACTGC
>MGWP01000014.1:0-15740 GCA_001801055.1 Gallionellales bacterium GWA2_55_18
CGCGTCATCTTCGGCGGTTTGCCGAGCAGCACCGACAGCGGCATATTTACCGGATCGTTGTTGAATTCTGCGTCGTGTACGGTGATGCTGTCGTCGGCAATGGCGGTGCCGACCACGGCGAACGGGCAGCGTTCGCGCTCGCACAGCACACGGAATTCTTCGAGGCGCTCCGGCGCGATGGCCAGCACGTAGCGCTCCTGCGATTCGTTGCACCAGATCTGTTTCGGCGACATACCGGTCTCGTCCAGCGGAATCTTGCGCAGCTCGAAACGCGCGCCCTTGCCGCCGCCGTGCACCAGTTCCGGCAGCGCGTTGGACATGCCGCCCGCGCCGACGTCGTGGATCGACAGGATCGGATTTTTCTCGCCCATCTGCCAGCAGCGGTCGATCACTTCCTGCGCGCGGCGCTGCATCTCCGGGTTGCCGCGTTGCACCGAATCGAAATCGAGGTTCTCGGCGTTCGCACCGGTATCCATGCTCGATGCCGCGCCACCGCCCAAGCCAATCAACATGCCGGGGCCGCCGAGATGCACCACCAGCGCGCCAACCGGCAAGTCGTGTTTGTGGGTGTGGATCGCCGCGATGTTGCCTACTCCGCCCGCCAGCATGATCGGCTTGTGGTAGCCGCGCATCTCGCCGCTGACCTGCTCTTCGAAAGTGCGGAAATAACCGGCCAGGTTCGGGCGACCGAATTCGTTGTTGAATGCCGCCGCACCGATCGGGCCGTCCAGCATGATTTGCAGGGCAGACACGATGCGGGAGGGTTTGCCATATTGCACAACCCCCTCTCCCCAACCCTCTCCCGCAAGGGGAGAGGGAGCCGACTCCTCTCTCCCCTTGCGGGAGAGAGGGGTGGGGTCATATTTCTCCCAAGGCTGCACAAACCCCGGAATATTCAGATTGGAAACCGAAAAACCGGTCAGCCCGGCTTTGGGCTTGGAGCCGCTGCCGGTTGCGCCTTCGTCGCGGATCTCGCCGCCGCTGCCGGTCGCCGCTCCCGCAAATGGTGCGATGGCGGTGGGATGGTTGTGCGTCTCGACCTTCATCAGGATATGGGTCAGCTCATCGCTGAACGCATAGCCGCCGTCGGCGCGCGGATAGAAGCGCTTGATGCGCGCGCCCTCGATGACGGAAGAGTTGTCTGAATAAGCCACCACCGTGCCCTGCGGACTGACCTTGTGGGTGTTACGGATCATGTCGAACAGCGACATGTCCTGTGCCTCACCGTCGATCACCCAGTCGGCGTTGAAAATCTTGTGGCGGCAGTGTTCGGAGTTCGCCTGCGCAAACATCATCAGTTCGACATCGGTCGGATTGCGTTTGAGCTTCTGAAAATTCTCGACCAGGTAGCCGATCTCGTCATCCGACAACGCCAGCCCCATCTCGCGGTTGGCAGCTTCCAGTGCGTTGTGGCCGCCCTCTAAAATATTCACCGTAGCGAGCGGTTGCGACTTACCGTGCCGGAATATTTTTTCCGCCGCACTGGTGGTATCGGTCAGCACGGTCTCGGTCATGCGGTCATGCAGCAGCGGCAACACCACCGCCTGTTCGGCCTCACTCAACGGCTTGCCGCCTGTGGCAGAGAGGTAATACACCACGCCGCGCTCGATGCGCGTAACTTCGGACAGCCCGCAATGCTGCGCGATGTCGGTGGCCTTGGTGGACCACGGCGAGATCGTGCCGAGGCGCGGCACCACCAGCAGGCGCTGGTATTTTTCCACCCCCGCAGGCTCACCCGCCGATTTGCCGAGGCCGAGTATCTTGTCCAGCAGTTTGGCTTCGGCCTTGTTCAATGCCGCTTCGCACAGTGCGCTGAAATACCAGTGGCGCGTATCCGCGATGGCGACACCGGGCGCGGCATCGTTCAGCGCGGCGCACAGTTTTTCCAGGCGGAAGGCGGATAAGGCGGCGGTGCCGATAGAGACTTGAAACATGGCATAGACCGTGAAATTAAATTCGGGGCGGGATTATACTATGCGCCCCGCACTCAGCACTTGACCGGATTATGAGCAAACGCATCCCAGCCCTCACCCCCAAACCAATTGACCAAGGCCAAGTCATCGCGAATTTCCCAAAGCGCCCGCGCGACAGCCACAAGGGCATGTTCGGCAGCGTCGCGGTGATCGGCGGCGCAACCGGCATGGTCGGCGCGCCGCTGCTGGCGGCACGCGCCGCGCTCAAGCTGGGCGCGGGTTGTGTGCATGTCGGGCTACTGGCGGACAATGCGCCGGTCATCGACCTGTTGCAGCCGGAACTGATGTTGCATAGCGCTGCTGAACTGCTTCGTCACCACCGCAATCCAACCCACCCTAACCTTCCCCCTGAAGGTGAAGGGACGACTGCCCCTCCCCTTTCAAGGGGGAGGTTGGGAGGGGGATGGGTTGATTCACTTTCTCCTGAGAAGAAAAAAACAAACGTGATGCCCATGTTCAATCCTGATGTCTTCACCATCGGTTGCGGCATGGGCACTTCAAAAGCCGCCTACAAGCTGCTATATGAAGCACTGAAATTCAAAGCCCCCATCGTGCTGGATGCCGATGCGCTGAACCTGCTCGCCAGCCATACCGATTTGCAGGGCGACCTGCGTGCGCGCAAGCACTCTTCCGTGCTCACGCCGCACCCCGGCGAAGCAGCGCGGCTGCTGGCCTGCGAGGTCAAAGAAGTGCAGGCGGATCGCATCGCGGCAGTGCAGAAACTGGCGCAGAAATTTGCCTGTAGCGTGGTACTGAAAGGCGCAGACAGCCTGTGCGCCACGCGCGATAGCAAGCTGTTCGTGAACCGCACCGGCAACCCCGGCATGAGCGCGGCAGGCATGGGCGACGTGCTAAGCGGCATGATCGCCGCCTTCATCGCGCAGGGAATGTCAGCGGACGATGCGCTGCTGCTGGCGGTGCATCTGCACGGTGCGGCAGGCGATGCGCTGGCGCAACAGCAAGCCAGCGTCGGCATGACCGCGACAGAAGTGACCGAATGGGCAAGATGGCTGCTGAACCAATGGACATAGGCTGGCGGTAAGCGTAGCGCACCCCGGCATGAATGCCAGCTAAATGCTGGGGTTTATACCTCACCGCCAGCCTACAAGAAATTACAAAATTATGACTACTCCAATAGACATCCGCGAAGAAGCAGGCGTACGCACTTTGCATTTCGGTTCCGAATGGATACAGGGCGCGATGCGCATCGCGCGGCCATGGAATTTGGAACTGGAATACACGCGCGAGATGATGTCCTCGCTGCTGCTGAACGACACACCCCGTAAGGTGCTGCTAATCGGGCTGGGCGCGGCTTCTCTAACCAAATTTCTGTATCGCCACTATCCGCTCGCACATCTCACCGTGGTGGAGATCGAACCCACCGTGGTCGCCGCCGCGCGGCAATTTTTCAAGCTACCGGAAGACCCGAAGCGGCTCCATCTGGTGATTGGCGACGGCGCGGAATACATGCTCAACAGCAGCAAAAAATTTGACCTGGTGCTGGTGGACGGCTTCGACGAAAAAGCACGCACCGGGGCGCTGGAGACATTGCCGTTCTATCAGGCTTGCCGCAACCGTTTGAGCGATAGCGGAATCATGGCTGCTAACCTGCTGACCCGTAGCCGCGGCTTCAAGGCAAGTACCGCGCGCATCGCGGAAGCGTTCGAGGATCGCGCGCTGGTGTTTCCCTCAAGTGAAAGCGGCAACGCGGTGGCGCTGGCTGTGGCAGGGCATCCCATCGAAATCCCGTTCAACGAGCTGAAGGAAGCTGCGCTGGCATTAAAAGAACAAACCGGCCTGAATTTATTGCCCACACTGACGCGGTTGGCACAGGCAAAGACCTGCCTGAATAATCGGCTGGCACTATAATTAATTCTATCTGGATAGCGACAATAATCATGCAGGGTGCGTTCCACGCACCAACGATGATGGTGCGCGTGGAACGCACCCGATATTTCGCCAGCCAGTGGTAAGCAAGGGAAACAGCCCAGATAATCCGGCGGTCATCATCTCGACGGCCATCGCCGCAAGGATAAATCCTCCAACGCGCTCTACAACATCTAGCGTGGATTACAGAACTTTATTTTCCGCCTGACAGGTCATATGAAAAGTTATCCAACATGCGATACCCACGATGGAGATAGGTATTACGACATGAATCAAATCTGCGCAGGTATGTCAGGCTTTACAAATTGCGAAACATTGTCAGGCGGTGTCATTCGTGCTTTTTGTGGATGAAAAAAGGGAGGCGGTTTTAAGGATAAAAGATGCCAAGCGCGTAGAGTACCCCTACCGCCCCAGCACCTTGAGGTACACGGCGCGATAAGCCTCCGCGCTGGATTTCCAACTGAAATCTTTAGCCATGCAGTTCCTGCGCAACGCCTTCCATTTGCGCTGATCATGATAGAAACCGACCGCACGCCGGATCGCGGCAAACAGGTTCTCGGCAGTCATACCTTTGAACACAAAGCCGCTGGCGGTGCCGTCCTTGAGAGTTTCCGCCGTGCAATCCACCACCGAATCGACCAGGCCGCCGGTGGCATGGACGACGGGCAGTGTGCCATAGCATTGGCTGTAAAGCTGATTCAAGCCGCACGGTTCGAAACGCGACGGCATGATAAACATATCCGCTCCCGCTTCTATCTGGTGTGCAAGCTCTTCACTAAAACCGATATTCACGCCGACCTTGCCTGGGTGGCGTTGCGACAAACCAAGCGCGGATTGCTGCATCTGCGCTTCGCCACCGCCGAGTATGGCCAACTGCACCGGTAACCCGATCAGGCGCGGCGCAATTTCCAGCAGCAAGTCCAGCCCTTTCTGATGGGTAAAGCGGCTGACCACGCCGAGCAACGGCACATCCGGCGCAAGGCTCAAACCCAACCTGACTTGCAGCAATTCCTTGTTGGCCGACTTGCCGGCCATGCGTGCCGCGCTGAATTTTTTTACCAGATGTATATCGGTTGCGGGATTCCATTCGTCGGTATCGATACCGTTAAGAATACCAGTAAGGTCGCCGCTGCGTTTAACCAGCAGTCCTTGCATGCCAAAACCGAGTTCGGGTTGCCGAATTTCTTTGGCATAGTTTGGGCTAACGGTGGTGATGTGGTCGGCATAAAATAAACCCGCCTTGAGGAACGACAGATGGCCGTAAAATTCCACACCGTCGATGCCAAAACAGGATGGCGGCAAGCGCAGCTCCTGCACCGTTTCCGGGGCAAAATTGCCCTGAAACGCCATGTTGTGGATAGTGAAGACACTCGGTGCCGCACCCTGCGCAAAGCGCAGATAAGCAGGAGCCAAGCCGGTTTGCCAGTCGTTGCAATGCACCAGGTCGGGATGCCAACCAAGCGGTGATGCGCTGCTGCCGAGTACGGCGGCAATTTTGGACAACAAGCCGAAGCGTAACGGGTTATCTGCCCAGTCATGCCCTTTGGCATCCTGATAAGGCCCACCCGCGCGCGCGTACAAACCCGGGCAGTCCAATACGAAAAGCGGCACGCCATTCGCCATTACCCCGGATAACAACCGCGCAGAAGGAAAACCCGGCAAATTATCGAAGAACGCGAGCGTTTTGTACTGCGCCAGTTGTGCGATGACTTGCCGGTATCCCGGCAACAGCACGCGCACATCCACGCCAATAGCGCGCAAGGCTGCGGGCAACGCGCCGCTGACATCGCCCAAACCGCCGGTCTTGATTAACGGAGCAGCTTCAGAAGTAGCAAACAGTACTTTTAACTTGGCCATATTGCCTGAACCATTGCTTTACATTTTTCACATCCAGTAACCGTAGGGTGGGCTATGCCCACCATGCCTGTCCTGAGCCTGTCGAAGCGGTCGGGCGTAACCCCTGACCTACATTTGAAGTGCGGGGCAAAGAGCATCCACAGAGCCATCAGCCATATTGCCTGAACCAGTGCTTTGCATTTTCCACATCCAGCGCAATTTGCCGTGTCAGCGTTTCCACATCGGGATATTTTTCCTCATCGCGCAGCTTGTGCAGGAAATCCAGGCGCATGTGCTTGTTGTAAATTTCATTCGAGAAATCGAATACATGAACTTCCAGCACCGGTTTGCCATCCTGCCTCACTGTCGGGCGCACGCCTAGGCTGGCGACACCCTCCATGGGCGGCAAGCCATCGCCATGTACCCGCACCACGAAAATGCCGGATAGGGGTGGGCGGTTATGTTTCAACTGGATGTTGGCGGTCGGGAAGCCGAGTTTCTTGCCTAGGCCATCGCCGTGCTCCACGCGCCCGCTGATGCTGTATGGCCGCCCGAGGTAGCGTTGCGCCAGACGCATATCGCCATCGGCCAGCGCGGCACGCACCGCCGTGCTGGAAATCCGCACACCACCGTGCAATACACTATGCATCGCCTGCACAGCAAAGCCATGCTGCAAGCCAATTTTTTCCATCAGTGCAAAATCTCCGGTGCGCCCGCTACCGAAGCGGAAATCGTCACCGATCAATACAAATTTGGCCGACAATTCTTCATGCAACACATGTATAAAATCTGCCGCGCTCATCTGCGCAAAGTGCGTATTAAAGTGGCACACATGCACGCGATCAATGTTCATGAATTCAAACAACTCCAGCTTCTCGCGCAAACTGGTCAGGCGTACCGGGGCCTGTTGGGGTGTAAAAAACTCGCGCGGATGCGGCTCGAAAATTATCACTGCCGTCGATAGCCCGCGCGCTTGCGCAATTGCGTGCAATTCGTTCAGCAACGCCTGATGCCCCAGATGCACCCCGTCGAAATTACCGATGGTGAGGGCGACAGGCCTAGTGTCGGGTGAATAGAGTCCGCGTAGAATTTCCATGGGCGCGAATTATACCCGAGGGGATGTGATAACTATCGGAGATTGAATACCGGACATGTCGCGCAACATCGCAAAATCAACGTAACAAAAAGGGTTTAAGCAAACTTGCCTAAACCCTTGTGTTATTGGTAGGCACGAATGGACTCGAACCATCGACCCCTTGGATGTCGACTGATTTATTCGTTGCAACACATTGATTTTATTAATCAGTAACAGTGCCGCTCGTTCCGCCTTTTGCACAGTTTTGTCATGTATTCACCCCTCAAGTCACCAAAAAGTCACCACAGTCTTGCATCGCAAGTCTGTGACAAGACCTTGCACAAGAGCATCGCTTTTGTGCTTATCAACCAGCGGTCAGATGACAGACAAACGCTCAACCGTATCCGGGTAACGCTCAACCATACGAATCAAAATCGCAGCTTGAGCATTCGGGCTGGCTCGGCCTTGTTCCCAGTTTTCCAGTGTGCGTTCGTTAGTGCGCAGGTATCTGGCAAACACGGTTCGCGACAGGTGCAGCTTCTCCCGCAGGCTGAGCAACTCTTCCGGGGTTATGGTGGGCGCAGGTTTCTTTTCTACTAAATGCTGGCGCAAGGTAATCTTGCCCTCGCGGGCAGATTCGAGTGCGGTGAATCCCTCTTTCAGTTCATTAAACAAGTTACGTTTCATTTGATTCTCCTTGCGTCCAATTCCTGCTTGAGCAGTTCCTTCAAAGTGTTGCGTTGTGCGGCGGTTAGATCATCCATCTCGTCTTTGTTATACACGGTGTACAACCAGAATTGCTTGCCGGACAGCCACCAGTAATAAATCACGCGCAGCCCGCCACGCTTGCCTTTACCCCGTTTTTCATCGGCAAAGCGAACCTTGCGCAATCCACCCGTGCCTTCGATCACGTCGCCAGCTTCCGGGTTTTTCATCAACATCTGCTGAAACTCACGAAAACTCTCGTCGTTCAGATAACTCTGCCGATGCCGCTCGAATGGAGGTAATTCAATGAAGGTGGCTTTCATGAGTTAATCATACGCAAGTTGCGTATGCTATGTCAAGGGGCTTGCGCAGTAACAATACCGCATCAATCCGCCAGTTGGCAGCATCAACAATTCGGCATGGTGCAATGCGCGGGTCAGGGCTGCGATGAAGATGTACGTGGATTCTGGCAAGAGTAACCTCGATATTTATCTACTCGAAAGGTTGATGCCTTTTATAGGCAAGCTGACGCTCGATCAGATTCACGACGGAACGCTGGCAACCTATATCAGGGATCGGAAAGCTAACGGACTGGCTCATAAAACCATTAACTTGGGGCTTGAGCTGACTCGAAGAATTCTGAACCTTGCGGCGCGCAGTTGGCGCGATGAGGATGGGAAAACGTGGTTAGAAACCCCTCCCCTCATTACCGTGCTGCCGCTTATAGGACACCAGCGCGAACCGCGACCCATCACTTGGGCAGAACAACGGCGCATCATGCCGCTGCTGCCGGATCATCTTGCAAAGATGGCTCTGTTCGACTTGAACACAGGCGCACGGGATGAGGTGGTTTGTGGTCTGAAATGGGAATGGGAAATTCCAATTCCCGAACTTGGCATATCGGTGTTTGATATTCCGAGGGAGAACGTCAAAGGCAGGAAACGTGGTCGCGTTCTGGTCTGCAATACGGTGGCTCAAAGCATCATCGAAGCACAGCGCGGAAAACATGCTGAGTATGTGTTTCCCTATCGGGGTCATCGGATTGAAACCATGAACAACAGCGCATGGCAAAGAGCGCGAAAACGGGCCGGAATCCCCGACCTTCACATTCACGATCTGAGGCATACGGTGGGAATGCGATTGCGAGAGGCAGGAATACGCGAAGAAACGATTTCAGACATTTTGTGGCACGCCCGCCAAGGCATGACGGCTCATTACTCGGTAGTTCAGATTGATGAGCTTGTGGAGGCGTTAAACCGCATTACAAATGAAGGCAATCGGGTCAATCGCAGCCTCGCAATGATTCGACGGGAACAGCTTGGTGAGAAAAGTCACCCAAAAGTCACCATCGAAATAAAAATGGGTCAGAACATTTCTGCTCTAACCCATTGATTATTTTGGTAGGCACGATTGGACTCGAACCAACGACCCCTTGGATGTCGACCAAGTGCTCTAACCAGCTGAGCTACGCGCCTAAAACGGTGCGCATTGTATCCGAAAGCTGATTGGGCTTCAAACGAAATACACGCGCTAGGTTATGGAATATGCTCTCCAGTATTTTGCATAGTGCCGGTTTGCGCCGCCTGTCTTGCCACGCCGGACAGCAGCCTGTCAGGTGCAAGGCGGCGGCCTTGCAGCATTCCTACTCCGATGAATCCCTGCGCGCCATACAAACTGACCTTGCCATCGGGCAAGCCGGTATCCAACCCCAGTCGCTGCCCTTGCGCGAGGCGTTTGATTTGCACGGCATCCAGTTGCAGTCTGGGCATGTCCGGCATCAGCGCTTCCGGCGGCAACACGCAGGCATCGCGCTCGGCATCGCTCATCGCCTCCAGTTGCTGCCAGCTAAGGGCATTTTGTAAATTGAAATGGGCTATCGCGGTGCGGCGCAGGCCGACCAGATGCGCGCCACAGCCAAGCGCCACGCCAATGTCTTCGGCCAGTGTGCGTATATAAGTTCCCTTGCTGCAACGCACGGTGATGTCGAGTTCACAAAACCCCCTCCCCAACTCATCCAATGATGGAGAGGGAGCAATCGCCCTTCCTCCCTCCGGGGGGAAGTTGGAAGGGGGGAGTTCGTTGCCACTGAAAGAGTTCAACACCAGCTCGTGTATCACCACGTTGCGCAACTCACGCTCTATGGTTTCGCCCTTGCGGATGTATTCGTAGAGCGGCTTGCCCTTGTGTTTGAGCGCGCTGTGCATCGGTGGAAGTTGTTGAATTTCGCCGCGAAATCTTGCCAGCACGGTGTCGACATCAGCCCGCTCAATCTCGACCGGAAGTTCGGCGATGATTTCGCCTTCCGCATCGCCGGTAGTGGTAGTTTGCCCGAGGCGCAACAAGGCGCGATAGGTTTTATCGGCATCCAGCAAGGCATTGGAAAATTTGGTGGCTTCGCCGAAACAGATCGGCAGCAGGCCGGTGGCAAGGGGGTCGAGAGTGCCGGTGTGCCCGGCTTTTTCGGCTTGAAACAGCCGGCGGACTTTTTGCAACGCGATGTTGGAGCTTAAATCCAGCGGTTTATCGAACAGCAGCACACCATCCAGCGGGCGATAAGTTCGTGCCATTAGCAATTATCCTGAAAACGGTAATTCATCCACGAAAAACACGAAAGGCACGAAATAAAACAAGAAATTATATTAGCTCGGCGACCCACCCATTGAGTATCAATTCGTAGCATGGAGTCTTTTTATTTTTTGTGTTTTTCGTAGCTTTCGTGGCTTTCGTGGACAGTTGCTTTTTCCAGAATTATTTCTTGTCGTCGCGATGTTGATCGCTGGCCACTGCCTGATCGATCAGTTGAGATAAATGGCTACCGCGTTCGACGGAGGCATCGTAAACGAAATGCAGTTGCGGCATGATGCGCAGCTTGATGCTATGCGCCAGCTGCTTGCGCAGAAAACCACTGGCGCTTTCCAAGCCTTGCTGCGCCTCGGCGTGTTTGCCATCCAGCCTGGTGAAAAAAATCTTGGCATGAGAATAGTCGCCCGCGACTTCAACACCGGTGATGGTCACCAGGCGCACACGCGGATCGTTGATTTCGAGGCGCACCAGCTCGGCTATTTCGCGCTGGATCTGCTGGGCAATACGATCAGTCCTGGCAAAGTTGCCCATTACAGTGCGCGCGCAACCTCGACGATTTCGTAGGCTTCGAGTTTGTCGCCCACTACCAGATCGTTGTAATTTTTCAGCGACAGGCCGCACTCGAAGTTGGCTTTCACTTCTTTCACGTCGTCCTTGAAGCGTTTCAGCGAATCCAGTTCGCCGTCATGGATCACCACGTTATCACGCAGCACGCGCACTTTCGCTCCACGCTTGACGAGACCTTCCAGCACATAGCAACCGGCAATTGTGCCCACCTTGGAAACGGTGAATACCTGGCGCACTTCGACCATACCGAGAATACTCTCCCTCTTCTCTGGAGCCAACATGCCGGACAGCGCCGCCTTGATCTCGTCCACCATCGCGTAGATGATGTTGTAGTAGCGTATATCCACACCGGAAGATTCGGCGAGCTTGCGCGCGGCGGCGTCGGCACGGGTATTGAAGCCGATCACGATCGCCTTGGATGCCAAGGCAAGGTTGATGTCCGACTCGGAAATCGCACCCACCCCACCGTGGATCAGGTTGACCTTGACTTCGGCGGTGGAAAGCTTTTGCAGGGATTGCGCAATCGCCTCGGCAGAGCCCTGCACATCGGATTTTACGATCAGCGACAGGATGCGCACTTCGCCCTCAGCCATTTGCTCGAACATATTTTCCAGCTTTGCGGCCTGCTGCTTGGCCAGCTTCACGCCGCGGTATTTGCCTTGGCGGAATAGCGCGATTTCACGCGCGCGTTTTTCGTCCGCCATCACCATCAATCCCTCACCGGCGGCAGGCACTTCGGACAATCCCTGAATCTCAACCGGAATAGATGGATATGCTTCGCCGACAGCTTTGCCGGTTTCGTCCAGCATGGCGCGCACCCGCCCGAACACCGAGCCGACCAACACCGCATCACCGCGCCGCAAGGTACCGGACTGGATCAACACGGTAGCGACCGGCCCCTTGCCCTTGTCCAGGCGCGCTTCGATCACCAGCCCCTTGGCATGTGTGGTACGCGGTGCCTTCAACTCCAACACTTCCGCCTGCAACAACACCCCTTCGAGCAATTGGTCGATGCCTTGCCCGGATTTGGATGAAACTTCGACAAACATCGTGTCGCCGCCCCAATCTTCCGGCACCACGCCTTCCGCCACCAACTCCTGCTTGACGCGCTCGACATTGGCTTCAGGCTTGTCAATTTTGGTCACGGCCACCACCAGCGGCACGTTGCCGGCCTTGGCATGGGCGATGGCCTCCTTGGTCTGCGGCATCACGCCGTCATCGGCGGCTACCACCAGAATCACGATGTCGGTCGCCTTGGCGCCGCGCGCGCGCATCGCGGTAAACGCCTCATGTCCCGGCGTATCAAGAAAAGTAATCATGCCGCGCGGCGTATCGACGTGATATGCGCCGATATGCTGGGTAATACCACCCGCTTCGCCGGAGGCGACACGGCTGCGGCGGATATAATCCAGCAGCGAAGTTTTGCCGTGATCGACGTGGCCCATCACGGTGACGACCGGTGCGCGCGGCTCCAGCACCGCATCGTGATGCGCTTCGGTATCGATCAGATAAGCATCAGGGTCGTCCAGTTTGGCGGCCTTGGCGATGTGTCCCATTTCTTCCACCACGATCATTGCCGTCTCCTGGTCGAGCACCTGATTGATAGTCACCATCGAACCCATTTTCATCAATACCTTGATGATTTCGGCAGCCTTGACGGTCATCTTCTGCGCCAACTCGGCAACCGTGATGGTTTCCGGAACGGATACTTCGTGCACGATAGGTTCGGTCGGCAAGGAGAATGCATGGGCGGATTCCGCAACCGCATGTTTGCTGTGTTTGTCATGGCGCGGCGCGCGGATCGGAGTCGCCCAGACAGCGGTTTTCTCGCCAACTTTAACAGGGGTGCGTTTCTTGTGACCTTTTTCGTCCCACGGGCTGGCTTTGGCTTCGGGTTTTGGTTTCTTGCTTGGCTTGGCTATCTTGTCGCCAGGCTTGGGCGTCGGCTTGTGCAACGTGCCTTCGGCCAGATTAACTACCGGGGCTACGGCAACAACAGGTGCTGCCACCTCTTCTTTCGCCGCCGGGACAACAGGCTGCGGTTCCGGCTCGGCTACTTTCTTGGTTGTCTTACGCTTGCTGCGCTCTTGCTTGGCTTGCGCTTCGGCTGCCTGGCGCGCGGCCAATTCCGCCTGCAAACGGGCTTCCTGCTCGCGCGCAGCCAACTCCTGCTCGTTCAAAACCGCGATGGCCTCACCCTTGGCCGGAACAACGGTGGACGGCGCAGCAGTTTCGATGTTAGCCGTCGGCGCCACTACGCGGCGTTTGCGCACTTCCACCTGGATGGTGCGCGCCCGCCCGGAACTGTCGGCCTTTTTTATTTCCGTAGTCTCGCGCCGGTTCAGCGTAATTTTTTTGGTGGGCTTCTCGGCACCATGCGCATGACGCAAATGATCCAGCAATTGCGCCTTATCCTTTTCAGAAACAGTATCGGATTCCTGCTCTTTGCTGACCCCGGCCGCCTTCAATTGCTCAAGCAGCAAGGTAACCGGCAATCCCAGTTCAGCCGCAAACTGCGCTATGTTCATTTTTCCCATTACCGTCCTTTAGTCTCTTTATGGCCCAACTCTTCACATTTTTTGAGTAGCATTTGCCATGCGACAGAGCCTTAACCGTAGGGTGGGCTATGCCCACCATGCCTGTCCTGAGCGTATCTAAGCGACCGGGCATAGCCCGGCCTGCATTTGGTTCCGGCTCATCCGGTTTGAATAATTCTTGCTGGCTCAAGCAAACCAAGGTGCGCGTGCCGTCATAATCAAAGTATTGGCACGCCCGCTATCCATGCCGGAAAGTTCCACCAGCTCATCCACATCCAAATCCGCTAACTGATCCTGCGTCGCCACCCCCTTGGCTGCCAAGGTACGCGCGGTTTGCTCGTCCATGCCTTCCAGCTTGAGCAAATCTTCGATGCCGTGCTCCACCCGCTCTTCGCTGGCAATTGCCGCAGTCAGCAAGGCATTGCGCGCGCGGCTGCGCAACTCATTCACCGTCGCCTCGTCAAAAGATTCTATTTCCAGCATTTCTTCCAGCGGCACATACGCCACCTCTTCCAGCGTATTGAATCCTTCCTGAACCAGAATGTCGGCGACTTCTTCATCCACATCCAGCTTTTCCATAAACACCGCGCGCGTCTTGGAGAACTCTTCGGAATGCTTCTCATTGGACTGTTCGACAGTCATGATATTGAGTTCCCATCCGGTCAATTCGCTGGCCAGACGCACGTTTTGGCCGCCGCGACCGATCGCTTGCGCCAGATTTTCCTCTTCGACCACCACGTCCATACTGTGCTTCTCTTCATCCACCACGATGCTGCTTACTTCGGCGGGAGCCAGCGCGTTGATAACATAAGTGGCAGGGTCTTCCGCCCAAAGGATGATATCCACGCGCTCGCCTGCGAGTTCGTTGGTCACACTCTGCACGCGGGAGCCGCGCATTCCGACGCAAGTGCCAATCGGGTCGATGCGCTGGTCGTGCGATTGCACCGCAATCTTCGCGCGCGAACCGGGGTCGCGTGCGGCACTGACGATTTCCAGAAGATTTTCTTCAATCTCCGGCACTTCCAGTTCAAATAATTTGACCAACAATTCGCTTGAGGTGCGCGACAAAATCACTTGCGGGCCGCGTGCGCTACGATCCACGCGCAACAAATGCGACTTGACGCGGTCGCCGACGCGCAAATTTTCCTTCGGGATCATTTGTTCGCGCGGCAGCAGTGCTTCGATCTTGCCGAATTCGATAATTGCACTGCCGCGTTCGAGCCGTTTCACCGTGCCGGAAACCAGATGCTCCTTGCGGTCCATGAAGTCGCTCAGCACCTGCTCGCGCTCCGCATCGCGGATCTTCTGAAAAATCACCTGCTTCGCCGCTTGCGCCCCGATACGTCCGAAGTCAATGGACTCCAGCGGCTCTTCGATAAATTCGCCAAGCTGAATGCCGGGATTGCGCTTTTGCGCTTCTTCCAGCTTGATGTGCATGTCCGGTGTCTCGAAAGTCTCATCGTCCATCACTTCCCAGCGACGGAATGATTCGTATTCGCCAGTGTTGCGGTCTATCGCGACGCGCACATCAGCTTCGTCTGCGAAACGTTTTCTGGTCGCAGAGGCGAGAGCCGACTCCAACGCCTCGAATACGACCTCCTTGTCCACGCATTTTTCACGCGACAGCGCATCCACCAGCAACAAAATTTCACGGCTCATACTTTACTCTCCGGCTAACGCAAGGCGGGTTTTAAACCCGCGCCTACAAATTCGGCACCAAACGTGCCTTGTCCACATTCGACAGTTCGATTGCTACCTGACTGCCGTCCACATTCAACTGTAATATCCCGTCACCCACTCCGCCTATCACACCGGCAAAATTTTTGCGCCCGGCCAACGGCATGCGCAGCTTGAGCTGCGCCTTCTCACCCGCGAAACGCACAAAGTCAGCCTCCTTCTTCAGCGGCCTGTCCAAGCCCGGCGACGACACCTCGAGGCGTTCATAAGCAATGTTTTCGACCGGAAACAGCCGCGTCAATTGATTGCTCACCGTCTGGCAATCATCCAGCGAAATACCGCCCGGCTTGTCGATAAACACGCGCAGCACACCGCGCCCCGAGCGTTCGAAATCCACCAGCTCATAACCCAAGCCGTTTACCGTCGTTTCGACCAGCTTCACCACATCCATAAATGGACACCTCTAAAAATCCAGATTTCACCCCAACTGCTGCGTTGCGGAAAAAATTTCTTGCTTGCATATAATACATATGCGGCGCGGCGAATTTTTTTCCGCGCCTTGCATTTGGGCGAACTCAGAATTTTTAGAGGCGCCCATAAATTACTACCCACAAATAAAAAACGGGCTCGAAGCCCATCTCAAAACGCGGCGCATTGTAACAAAGTTCACGCCCAAAGGGAATTCTTGTTCGCAGCCGTAAATTGAAAAACCGGGGCGGTTCAGCAACTGCAACGGAATGAAGAAATAAAATCGGCAGCTTGCGCTGCCGTTGGAGTTAAATTACCCCCGGCAAAGCCGGGGGCTTATTGAGCGAGCCCCACAAAGGGGGCTGATAAAACCACGAGCCGCCCAAGGCGGCTGGGGGTTCTCCTTCCCCTTCAGCGAGAAGGTTGGGATGG
>MGWP01000014.1:15778-16661 GCA_001801055.1 Gallionellales bacterium GWA2_55_18
GCTGTATAAGTCAAACTTTTGGAGTCCCCCGGCAGAGCCGGGGGTTTACCTCACTTAATTACTTTCTCGCTTGACACTGGTCGGCTAATGGATGCCCCCTTGAAATAGAATTGGAATAAAAGATACACTAATTAACTCAGCCTTGCCAAAGCCGACAAACACTGGCAGCAAGCTGCCAGTTAAATTTGGCCAGTTTACGGGCATGTCTGAGAATAAGGATATACCGGGCAGCATAACTTTGATGTCCCGTTAGGTGGCGGGCAAGGCATAATTCTGCATATCTGTGGGCAAGTAACTGTGACACCTCTAATTGCAGCGATGGAAAGGCTCTTGGTTGCGGCGGCGGAAATGCTCCAATGAACATTTGCGGGCGCATTCTTACCCAGAAAGACCAGTAGTGCGCCATCGGCTTTGGCGCAGGTTATCTTTGCTGTTTTTCCGGGTTTCTTGGCGGGTTTGCTGGAGCAAACCGCCTCTTTGTACACCGCTTCTTTTTCCAGGTCTGCAACCAGGGCGGATGTGCCCTTGGCCGAACCCTTGAGTTCGATGACAACACCGGTTTCAGTGACGGGCGCAGCCTGCATTGCCGTCGGTTTTGCGGTAGCCGGTGCGACCGCGACATCTCCTGCCCATGCAGGCACAACAATCAAGGCTGACAACAACAGCAACAGGTTTTTCGTTTTCATGGTTACACTCCCTTGTGTGGTTAAAAAATATTTACGGTTTGCGGCACAGGCACCGTATTTCAACAACAGCACACAACGGCTGGCAGTATCCATCCAGCTTCCGCTGTGCGATTGTAATGGTACGCTCAATCCAGATTTATTTACATTCCCGGCGGATTCAATAACCAACCGCAACAATTAATGTTTAGTAGCCGTTT
>MGWP01000015.1 GCA_001801055.1 Gallionellales bacterium GWA2_55_18
CCCCTATCCAACTTTCCCCCGCAAGCGGGATAACCAGCGACTTGGCTGCGGTTGTTTGCAGCCTAGTCGAATGGCTAGTTGTTTCACCAGAAAGGGCAAACGAATCGCTGCGCGAGTCTCACGTTAAACCGGCTAAATTCGCAAAGCGCGAATTCTAGCCGATTTAGGCGGGGTACGCAGGGTAGATATTACTTTTCGTCGAGTTTGATCGCCACATATGAGGCGGTATCGCCGCGCCGCACCAGCAACGCGACATTGCGCCCTTTGGGAGCTTGTTTAAGGATTTCGTTGAGCTGATTCAGCGAACGAATCCTGATGTTACCGATTGCCAGCAATACATCTCCTTGGCGCAAACCGGTAGCACGCGCGGCAGAGCTTTTGACATCTTCCACCAGCAGCCCTCCGCTGATTTGCAGGTCTTGCAACTGCTCCTTGCTCAACTCGCTGACCGCAATACCCAAACGCGAGATCATTTCGGCCACATCGTTGGCCAGTTTCTTCGCGGAGCGCGCCAGTTTGCCATCTTCCGGGATTTCGGCGACCACTACGGATACCTGCCTGACCTCGCCCTTGCGCCACAATTCAACGATCACTTTGCTGCCCGGCCTGGTGGCGGCAACCATGCGCGGCAAGTCGGCAGAATTATTCACCGTTTTACCATCGAACTTGAGTATCACATCACTGACCTCAATACCCGCTTTATCGGCTGCCCCGCCTTTTTCAACGCTGCTGATCAACGCGCCATTCGGTTTGCTCAGTCCGAACGACTCGGCCAGTTCGCGCGTCAATTCCTGAATCGTTACTCCGATCCGCCCGCGCGTGACTTTGCCGGTGCTGCGCAATTGCTCGGTCACTTGCGTCGCCACATCGATCGGGATGGCAAAAGACAAGCCCATCGAGCCGCCGGAGCGGGTGTAAATTTGCGAGTTGATACCAACCACTTCACCGCTCATGTTGAACAAGGGACCGCCGGAGTTGCCGGGGTTGATCGCCACGTCGGTCTGGATGAATGGCACAAAATTATCCTGCGGCAGGGAGCGCCCCTTGGCGCTGACGATACCGGCGGTGACGCTGCTGTCGAAGCCAAACGGCGAGCCGATTGCAATGACCCATTCGCCAACCTTGAGTTTATTCGGGTCTCCGACTGCGACTTTCGGCAAGCCGGTTGCCTCGATTTTCAATAAAGCCACATCGGTGCGCTTATCGGCGCCGATAACCTTGGCTTGAAACTCGCGCTTGTCGGTCAGGCGCACAGTGATCTTGTCGGCTCTGTCCACCACATGCGCGTTGGTCATGATGTAACCGTCCGCGCTGATGATGAAGCCGGAACCCAGCGATTGCGACTCCTGTTCGCGCGGCGCTTGCCCTTGTGGTATCTGGGGTGCAAAGCGGCGAAAGAATTCATAGAATGGATCGCCTTCCGGCAAATTATGAAAACCTTGTGCATTGCGGACAATTTGCGTAGTGCTGATATTGACTACCGCAGCACCTTGTTTTTCCACCAAGTCGGTGAAATCCGGCAACTCCTTGGCATAACTCGGTACACCGAAATAAATTCCTGCAACAAGCACAAAGAAACCAAATAACTTTTTTAGCATAAAGCCTCCTTACATTAAAAAATGTAACCCCATCCAAGCCGGGGATTATGCGGATACGATTGGGGGTCAACCCGAAAAATTCAATCCCCAAGCCGGACGAGCCGGAACCAAAATGTAGGTCGGGCTCTGGCCGACATGGTGGGCAAAGCCCACCCTACGAATGTTATTTAACGTATTGATAATAATACATAAAGTTATCACTTTCTGACATCATTCAACTGATAAGTGACTAATTTACGGAGGGAGTCTATTTGACAATAACAAGCCCGATAACCGGTGCATCAACGCCGCTCGCCCAGCTTGATCACTTGCCATTGTAGCGGATCGAATTGAGCACCTTCATCACCGTGCGTGGCGGAACCTCACCGACCACAGTAGCCAAATGCTTATCCAACACTTTGTGGTATAAATTCACAGCACCACGGCTGGACAAACCTTCCACATCGTCTTCGTCCCCGTCGGCAGGCTCGATGAATATGGAAATCGCGCTCAGCCCATCCGAGTACACAATTTGTGTCACGGGAGCATGTTTGCCGCGCATCGGACGCTCGACTTCCATGGTCTTCTTGTAACCGGGCGGTATTGCGTCCACCACCCAACCGCTATTTACGGGTGTACCCCCCTGGGTGGCTTCCGGCATCTCATGCTCACCATGCGCCCCCCCCTGAGAACCCTGTCCACGCTCTGCACCGAGCAATCCGCCAGCAAGATTGTCGGGCGCTGAATTGGCACCCAAAGTGTCCGGTTTAACCCAAGAGCGGTCGGCTATCCCTCCAATTTGCAATTGGGTAAAAGCATATTGTTCGATCACTTGATTTTTGTCACCCAGCACAGCGGCCTTCAATAGCAAACCGGTATCGGTATGCGCCCAGATTTTGTGGGCGTAACGCAAGCTGTCCCTAGGTTGAAACAAGATGACTTGCGTGTTGTATCCGGCCACTCGCTCTACCCCGGCTTCCTTGATCTGGTAGTTCGCGCTCAATGCGGATATCTGTTCAGGCAGCAAGGCCGGAAACCTGCCGCGCACTTGCCTGCTGCCCACTTGCACCATCTTGTGATTGATGTAACACCAAACCTGCCCATGATGTCGGATAATTTCGCGCTTGGGGCCATCCAGGCTTTCCAGCCTTTCATATTCGCTGTCCGGCTCAACCATATGAGTGATGCGCGAAGTCTCGACACGGTTGTCATACTGGTAAACAAACACCCCGCTATAGTCGGTCTGATGGGCTGCAAAGGCCACGATCTTGAGCCAATCGAGGCTGGCCTGCCGATCCCCCGCATAGGCATTACCCGCAACCAGCAGCAACCCGCCAAATAAAATGCCCACCCTCACCGCTACTTTTCCCATATGCTATTTTTCATCAGTGCTGTAAGAAACGCTGCGGATGTAATACGCGCCGCCATTCATGTCAGTGCTGGGTGAAAACTCCTGATGCGCCATCAAATAATCATTGGATTTGGATTTGATCTGCACGTTGGCAGGACGCAAGCCATTTTGCTGCATCGCCATCTGCGGTGCGGTTTCATTGCCGATCTGCAATGACATCCACGCCACCACACCGGCTGCCGCCAGCGAGGCCGCTGCCGACAGTGCAAGTGTGCGCACTCTCTGCTTTACCGCCCGTCCGCGCGGTGCCAAAACAGTGGGTTCATCCTGCATACGCTCGCGCACTTTTGCGCTCAAGCCGCAATGTATGTGCTCGGATTGGCGCAATACATCGCCGATCAAATGGTAAGCCTCCCAATCACCGCGCGCATCTGCATCCCGTTTAATCCGGTCAAGCAAATTCTCCGCCTCATCTTCAAACAACTCACCGTCCATCAACACGGAAATTTCCTGTTTCATATCTACCACCTCTTACCTTTACTGGTTTCCAACAGCGGGCGCAGATTCTCTGCTACCGCCTCGCGCGCCCTGAAAATTCTCGACCGCACCGTGCCGATGGGGCAATTCATCACACTGGCAATTTCCTCGTAGCTCAACCCCTCGATTTCGCGCAAAGTCAGCGCGCTGCGGAGATCTTCCGGCAACTGCTGCAACGATGTTTGCACGACATCGACAACCTGTTTGCTCATGAGTTCATTTTCCGGCGTACTAACTTCACGCAGCAGGCTGGCCTCCTCAAACGACTCGGCCTCCTCCGCGTCAAATGGTGTGCTGGTCATGGGGCGCCGTTTATTGGCCAACAGGTGATTTTTCGCCGTATTGATGCCGATGCGGTATAGCCAGGTGTAAAACGCACTCTCGCCGCGGAATCCGGGCAGCGCGCGGTACGCCTTGATAAAAGCATCTTGCGTGACATCCTCGGCCTCTGCCGGATCGCGCACAAAACGGGAAATGAGCCGCCCGAGTTTGCGCTGGTATTTGGTTACCAGTAAATCAAAGGCGTGTTTATCGCCGCGCTGGACGCGCTCCACCAATTGCTGATCGACTTCCCGGTCTGCCATTCCTGATTATTCCGATTATTATTGCGGCCGCCGCACAATTCGCGGGACGCAAGTATAACCGCTCCGCTTGCCAGAGGACATAAAACAGCGGTGTAGGATGTGGTGACGAAGGAACTGCATCGTTCGCGGTTGATGCTACTCCCTACTCCCTACTCCCTGCTATAGTTATAACCCGAGCAAACAAACCGTGAACCCAATTGCTGCAATTTGACACGCTGATTATCGGCAGCGGTTTGGCTGGCCTTACGCTAGCCATCAAGCTGGCCGACCATCAAAAGGTGGGATTAATCACCAAAAAATCCCTGCTGGATGGCGCGAGCAACCGGGCGCAAGGCGGCATCGCCGCCGTACTGGCAGATGACGATTCGCTGGATGCGCATATTCAAGATACCCTCACCGCCGGTGCGGGTCTGTGCGACGAAGCCGTCACGCGTTACGTCGTCGAGCATGGCAAAGCAGCCATCGATTGGCTGATCGGCCAGGGTGTGCCATTCACCAAAGATAGATCCAGCAGTATGGGCTACCACCTCACCCGCGAAGGCGGGCACAGCCGCCGCCGCATCATCCATGCGGCGGACGCAACCGGCCATGCGGTGCAGGAAACGCTCGCCGCATGTGTGCTAGCACACCCGAACATCACGGTGCTGGAAAATCATTTATCGGTCGACCTGATTACCGGCAGGAAACTCGGCTTGCCGGATAAATGTTGCTATGGCGCATACGCCTTGAACAGCCTGAGCGACGAAGTCATCACCATCGCAGCCCAAAATACCATCCTTGCTACCGGCGGCACCGGCAAGGTCTATCTCTACACCACCAACCCCGACACGGCAACCGGCGATGGCATCGCGATGGCATGGCGCGCCGGCTGCCGCATAGCCAACATGGAATTTATCCAGTTCCATCCCACCTGCCTGTACCACCCGCATGCAAAATCTTTTCTGATCAGCGAGGCGGTGCGCGGCGAAGGCGGCATTCTTAAACTGCCGGATGGCACACGTTTCATGCCTTGGCACGACGAACGCGCCGAGCTTGCCCCGCGCGATGTGGTGGCCAGAGCGATAGACTTCGAAATGAAAAAACGCGGGCTGGATTGTGTTTATCTGGACATTTCGCATCAATCGGTCGAATTCCTGCAAGAGCACTTTCCGACCATTTACGCGTACTGCCTGTCACTGGGCATCAACATCAGCAAGGAGCCGATCCCGGTGGTGCCCGCTGCGCATTACACTTGCGGCGGAGTCGTCGCCGATTTGTGCGCGCGCACCGACGTGGAGAACCTGTATGCGGTAGGTGAAACCGCTTACAGCGGGTTGCACGGAGCCAACCGGCTGGCCAGCAATTCCCTGCTGGAGTGTCTGGTATTCGCGGATGCCGCCGTCCGCGATATTCTGGGCAAGACACCCCAAGCCACACCGCTGCTGCCCGACTGGGACGAAAGCCGCGTGACGGATGCGGACGAACAGATTGTCATCTCACACAACTGGGCGGAACTACGCCACTTTATGTGGGACTATGTGGGCATCGTGCGCACCAACAAACGCCTGCAACGCGCGCAGCACCGCATCCAGTTGTTGCAAGATGAAATCCATGAGTATTACACCAACTTTCACATCAGTTCGGACTTGCTGGAGTTGCGCAACCTGGTGATGAACGCCGAACTGATCGTGCAAAGCGCCTTAATGCGCCACGAGAGCCGAGGCCTGCATTTCAGCAAGAACTATCCGGAAATGCTGGCAAATCCGCAGCCAACGATTCTCTCCCCCCCTACACACCGATTCTGATGCAATTCTGAAACCGCAGCCAACGAAAAACATTCTGATATTTCGACGGATTATGCAACTCCCGCAGGTGCGAATGAATTCACACCTACCAACCCCTCAACTGCGCTTTCCGGGATAAATACTCATCAGCCACATCATGCCACTTATCATCCTGCTGCTTGCCTTCCTGCCTGCTCTCGCTCACGCCGCCACAGTCGCGGTGATCGACGAAGACTTTGGCTTTCCCCGCGAATACCACGCCAGCTATTTACCCGGCTACGATTTCGAAAGCTCTGAAGTCAGAGACCAACTGGCGGAGCATCTTTTTTTCGCCTACCCCGCCTCGCGCCTGCCGCACGGTTGGCGCTACAACGGCGACAGCCACGGCTACTGGGTTTCCCGCGCGGTACTCGCAGCTCACCCCAAAGCGCGGGTGAGAGAGTGCTCCTTCGCACGCAACCCCAAACTCACCCATTTGGCTTTTGACCATCTTCTGCAATCGGATTGCACCCGCAACGCCCAGATAATCAACATTTCCCTAGCCATCAACTCCAATTGGAATTCGCTGCCAGTGGACAAGCTGGTCAACATCATTCTCGCCCACAGCGGGGTGGTAGTGCTGGCGCTGCCCAACCCTGGCAATGAAAGCATGCTCGCCAAAAAACTTATCGGTGCAAAAAATGTGGTTCTCGCATATGACCCGGCGCTACCCAAAGCCCTGCCGGAATGGGCCAACCGCGCCCCAAACCTGGCCGAAGCACCGGGTCGAAGCGGCCCACACTTAGGCAATTCCTTCGCTGCCGGTCATGTCGCAGGATTTATTTCCTACTGGATCGATCAAGGTCTTACCCCCCGCGAAGCCGCGCAAAAAACGCTCAAGCTGGCTCCCTCGCAGGCTGGCAACCGCTAAGCCGGTCAGCCTATACACCCCCCCAAGCCGGACGAGCCGGAACCAAAAATGAAAAGCTGCCTTACCGTAGCTGTCTTATTCCATTATTTCTCCATCAATAGTGCAATATCGTAGGGTGCATTCCATGCACCAATAGCAATGGTGCATGGAATGCACCCTACATGACTCTTGCTGTTTTGAAAGAGAAATAATGGAATTACCGTAGGTTGGGCAAAGCGTAGCGTGCCCAACGAATGAAGATGCCGTTCGTGTGCCCGGCCAAAAGTTTTTCGGCGTTAATGTTGGGCACGCTACGCTTTGCCCAACCTACGCAATGATCGTCCAACACAATGTCAATGCTCAATAACCACAAGATTCTTGTCATTTTCTGACATTAACTGATAACCGTTTGCCCATCCACG
Organism: Gallionellales bacterium GWA2_55_18; assembly: GCA_001801055.1. Classification (GTDB taxonomy): domain Bacteria; phylum Pseudomonadota; class Gammaproteobacteria; order Burkholderiales; family Gallionellaceae; genus Gallionella. The sequence continues at coordinate 7,124 of MGWP01000015.1, forward strand.
CATGTTATTTCTTTTGCGGATAATACATTTGGTAATACCACGAGCAGGCCGCCTCGATCTGTGCCTGTATGCGGGGCGGGATATCATGCCTTTGGGGCTTGATAATCCGCTCCGCCTGCTTGTGCGGGTACTTCATGTGATAGTGGCTGTCGCTCTCCTGGATTCCGGTCTCCAGCCTTCCTGGATCAATTTCGAATGATGAAAGACCCAGCCAGTCATAAATGTGCGACATGACTGATGACGGTCGCTCCAGCATGTCCTCTAAACGGACAAAATACAAACGCTCCTGCACCTTTTTTGGCAAATCCGGAACAGCATGCAATGAAATCAACGGGGCACCGATAGCTTTGTCTTTGGCAAACAAAATATCGGCACGTCCGAACCGGTCATAATCGGCCAGATGGTCGATGAAATCTACCAGAATAGTGCGCTGGTGCTGCGCCTCGATGGAGCCATATATCTGCCCCAGCTCCCGCAGGCAAACAATCAGTCTGGCATCGGGTTCGATATGCAGGAGCAATTCGATGGCATGTAGCCAGGCGCGGTTCTTGTCCACCACCGCTTTTTTCTTGCAATCATGATGCCAGCCGCGCAAAAAACCCTGCATCGCAGAAGCCAGATGCGCATAGCTGCTATCGAATGAATTGTCGAGCTGGGAAAGAAAGAATTGGTCATCGCTGATCATGCGCCGGATACCCAGCAACGTGTTGCACAGCGGCGAACTGTGCCCCTCGCAATGGATTTCCGGATGCTGCGCGAGCAACTGGCACAGCAAGGTCGAGCCTGCTCTCGGCAGCCCCGTCACACCGATAAATTTTGGTACCACCGGAAATTTTCCTTTCGTTCAATTCGGGAAATCGCACCCAATACCAGAATATCCCACAGTCGGGATGTGACTGGTAACTCCATTATTTCTAAATTAAAAGTGCTTTTTTCGTAGGGCGAGCTATACACTTCTATTTCAATCCTTTGGCCAGCGACAACGGAATATTCGGGCTTAACGAGTTCACGCGTACCCGCATTCTTGCAGGCTCTACGATTAAATCCATATCATCCATCGGAATTGCACCAAGCAATACCTGATTACCCATTACCAGCGCACCTGTAAAGCATTCTCTGCCCAGCATTGAAATCTTGATAGGCCCCACATAATCAACTAAGTGTAATTTCCCGTCAGCGGTTTGTACCTCACGTTTTTTTAATGGCGGCGGATTCAATAACCAACCGCAACAGTTAATGTTTAGTAGCCGTTTTAGCGAGTTCCATATT
>MGWP01000016.1 GCA_001801055.1 Gallionellales bacterium GWA2_55_18
GGTGGCAAGCGGGCTTTGTTCGGAAAAAAAACGTTCGACTTCGGCGGACACGGCAGGGGTATTGGAGCTTTCGGTAGGAGGTATTTTGTTGTTATGGCTGGCTGCTTCCCAGCGGCAAAACCCGGATGCGTTCGCGTATTTCATCTACCACTACCAGAGCGCCAGCAGAGAGTTGCGGGGTAAAGCGACGCAGTAGTTCAATAGCGCGCGGTGCGAGTGCATCGGGGCTGACATCGTCGGCACGTATCTGGAAAACGCTGGGTGATTCGGCGCGGGTGGCGGCCAACAAAGCGCCAAAATCGAGGTCGTGGGTAAAAACTATATATTCGTTCTCTCTCGCCCAGGAGAAAAGCTCGCTGTCCGGTGCGTTGTGCGCACCGATGTGATGCCAATGCTCCGCTGCAAAACCGGCTTTGCGCAAAACCTCTACCCACGAGGGCGAGAGGTTCATGTCAATGAGCAAGCGTAGCGTCATGCAGCGATCAGCGGCAAATCAATTTCTTCTGCGCGCCATGCGGCGTAGCGCAATGCCTGCGTGATGTCTTCCGCTTCGATATAGGGGTATAGGGCTAGAATCTGCTCCGTACTTTTGCCGCTGGCGACCAGCCCGGTAAGCATGCCCACCGTGACGCGTTGCCCGCGGATACACGGCTTGCCGCCCATGATGGCAGGATCAGCGGTGATGCGATTCAGTTGTTTCATGGCGAGACTCCTTGCTTGGGTGTGACAGCGTGGCTATTTTAGCGGATATTCCTGCCGACATTCACCCATATCTGCATGCGCGAAAAAATTGTGGTGTAAGCAGACTTTGTTCGGGATAAAAACGTTCGACTTCGGCGGACACGGTGGGGGGAATAATTAGGCCAAAAGGTGTATGGTTATTTGCCGGGGGCGGCGTTATAGTGCGGCAGTGATTTTACGCCAGTAGCTTATTGGAACGTGCAGATTTTTGTAAGGGAATGCCATGTGGATATTTCTTGGTGTTGTTTCATTTATTGTGTTTTTTGGCTATGGCTTATGGCGTAAATTGAGCTGGGCTATTGGCTGGCCGGACGATAAGGGGTATTTGCGTACGGCGAATAATCAGCGCTATAAGTTCAAAGATACTGCGCAAAAAAATGTACGGACGTTTTGCTTCGCGGTGTCATGTGCACAGGGAATCTCTTTACGCATCCATCGTGAATCCGTGTGGGATCGATTTGCCAAGAGAATTGGCCTTTCCATTGAGTATCAATTCAACGACCCGCAATTCGACGATGAGTTGTATGTCGTTTCGAATGCTCCGGCTTTTCAAACCGAGCTTGGTGAAACAAAAGCGTTACGTGATGTTGTGCGCTTACTCTTTCTCGATAAACGGCTAAAACGGATCGAATGTCATGGTCAACATGTTGTGGCACATTACCAAGAAAAGGTTGGGAGCGTAGCTGCCAAACAACTAAGTAGCGTAGAGGCGCAGCAGATTGTCGGCGCTTTATATGGGATTGCCGAATCATTGGAGATTGCGAAATCTAAGAACAAATCGTGCTGGGATATTTATCAGCTACGCGCGACATTATTGGCTGCGCTATCGACTGCGCTCCTCTCGCTCGGCATGGTGGAATTATTTCGCAATATTTATATTGAACGTGCGCAGATTATGCTGGACGTGATGGGCTTGATGATTTTTTCGGCGATTTGCGCTGCGGCGGTGTTGTTTGCATTGCTGACGGTAACGGTATTTTTGTTGCGAGGGAGTTCATATGCGCATGTGATATTGGCTGAGATATTCATCTCAGGCGGGATCGGGTTGATCTTGGGGGGGTATGTCATTGCGCGGGACATCAATATTTCTTTTGATAAGTCCATGCAACGCATGGTGCAGGCCGATATTATTGGGAAACGAACATGGCGAGGAAGAAAATCTGGTACACATTACGAGCTCAATCTTTACGGTTGGGACGGAGCAAACAGTCTGCCCAATAATATTGAGGTTTCGTACGGTGTCTACCAGAGAGCGCAACAAGGGAAGACTGTTACGCTGGCGATACGCGATGGCTGGTTGGGGTATCGCTGGGTGGATAAATATTATTTTTACTGACGCTTAATTTACGGTACATGGAGCTAATTAGGTTAGCATCGAATTTCTGGCGAGAGAATAAACGTCAATGACGAAAAAGAACTTTCCGTTGTCCCGCGTTTACCGCCTGCTGGAGACGGGGCCGGTGGTGCTGGTGACGACCGCGCACAAGGGCAAGGTGAACATCATGACCCAGTCGTGGCACACGATGATGGAGTTTGAGCCGCCTCTGGTGGGCTGCGTGATCAGCGGGCGGAATCACAGCTTCGACGCGCTGCGAATCACCAAGGAATGCGTGCTCAGCATCCCGGCGGAGAATCTGGCGCGGCAGGTGGTGGGCATCGGCAACTGCTCAGGCGACAAGGTAGACAAGTTCAAGAAGTTCAAGCTGACGCCGCTACCCGCTTCGCAAGTGGCGCCGCCGCTGATCGCCGAATGTTACGCCAACCTCGAATGCCGGGTGGTCGATACGCGGATGGTGAACAAATACAATTTTTTTGTGCTGGAAGTGGTCAAGGCGTGGATCGATCCATCGAAGAAAAATCCGCGTACCCTGCATCATCAGGGTAAAGGCGTTTTCAGGGTGGCGGGCAGGACGATCAGGCTGCCTTCTAAAATGAAGTGATTACCAGGATCAAACAAATCCAGATTGTTCGTTAGCTACAATTCGGTGTCGCTCATCAAGATCCGTTCGCCCTGAGCCTGTCGAAGGGTCAGTTTTTCACTGCTTGTGGTTCGACAGGCTCACCACGAACGGCTAAATAAAAACCTGTAACAATTTTAGGAGGCAACATGGGCAAACCGCTATTGGTGATCGGCAACAAAAACTACTCGTCCTGGTCGTTGCGCGCTTGGTTGATGCTGAAACATGCCGGGGTGGATTTCGACGAGTTGCGCATTCCGCTGTATGTGGAAGGCTATAAGGAGAAGCTGCTGGCTTGTTCGCCTGCGGGCAAGGTACCGGCGTACCGCGACGGCGATTTGCTGGTGTGGGATACCATGGCGATCGGCGAATACCTGTATGAGTTATATCCGTCGCTGTGGCCTGCGCAGCGCGAAGCGCGCGCCCGCGCCCGTTCGGTCAGCGCAGAAATGCATTCCGGTTTTATCCCGATACGCAAGGCGATGCCGATGAACATTCGCGCGCATGGCCGCAAGGCTGCGACGGCCACCGGCCTCGATGCCGACATCGCGCGCGTCAAGGATATCTGGCGCGAATTGCGCACGCAGTATGCCGCTGCGGGGCCGTGGTTGTTCGGCCAGTACAGCATCGCGGATGCGATGTTCGCGCCGGTGGTTTTTCGCTTTCTCACCTACGGCGTGGGAGAGCCGGGTGCGGTGGGCGAGTATATGCAGACGGTGGCGCGCGACCCGCTGGTGCAGGAATGGGTGCGGGACAGCAAACTGGAGCAGGAGGTGATCGCGGCCAGCGAAGTAGGGGCGTGATTTATCGCGCCCTTCTTCCGATACATGAATTGATCAGGGCGTGATCAATCACGCCCTACTGAGCTATTTGGCTTTTGGCATAGAATTGGCATCAGACTGGCACGGGTTGCAATGGTAACAGAGAGAATTTATGGCAAAAACAAAAACGATTTATTCGTGCACCGAATGCGGCGGGCAGACGGCGAAGTGGCAGGGGCAGTGCCCGCATTGTATGGAGTGGAACACGCTGATCGAATCGGTCGCGGAAGCTGCCGCGCCCGGCGCCAAGAACCGTTTCAGCGCGCTGGCGGCGAGCGGCAAGGTGCAGTTGCTCTCCGAAGTCGAGGCGGCGGAGGTGCCGCGCACGCCGACCGGTATCGAGGAATTCGACCGCGTGCTGGGCGGCGGGCTGGTGTCAGGTGCGGTGGTGCTGATCGGCGGCGATCCGGGTATCGGCAAATCCACGCTGCTGCTGCAAGTGCTGGCGCACCTGTCCAACAAGCAAAACACCCTGTATGTCAGCGGCGAGGAATCGGCGCAGCAGATCGCGCTGCGCGCCAAACGTTTGGCGCTGGACGCGCGCAGCCTGCGTCTGCTGCCGGAAATCCAGCTCGAAAAAATCCAGGCCGCGATTGCGGCGGATAAACCGGACATCGTGGTGATAGACTCGATCCAGACGGTGTATTCCGAGCAGCTTACTTCCGCGCCGGGCTCGGTGGCGCAGGTGCGCGAATGCGCCGCACAACTGACGCGCATCGCCAAGAGCAGCAACATCACCATCATTCTGGTTGGCCATGTGACCAAAGAAGGCGCGCTGGCCGGGCCGCGCGTGCTGGAACATATCGTCGATACGGTGCTGTATTTCGAGGGCGATACCCATTCCAGCTTCCGCCTGATCCGCGCGTTCAAGAACCGCTTCGGCGCGGTGAACGAACTCGGCGTGTTCGCGATGACCGAGAAGGGTTTGCGCGAGGTCAGCAATCCGTCGGCATTATTCTTATCGCAGCACGGCGACCCGGTGGCCGGTTCGTGCGTGATGGTCACGCAGGAAGGCACACGCCCGCTGCTGGTGGAAATACAGGCGTTGCTCGACGAGGCGCATTCGCCCAATGTGCGCCGCCTGTCGCTGGGGCTGGAGCAGAACCGTCTCGCGATGCTGCTCGCGGTGTTGCACCGCCACGCGGGCATCGCCTGCTACGATCAGGATGTGTTCATCAACGCGGTGGGCGGCGTGAAAATCACCGAGCCGGGCGCCGACCTCGCGGTGATTCTCGCGATGGTTTCATCACTGCGCAACAAACCACTGCCCGCGAAACTGGTGGTGTTCGGCGAAGTCGGGCTGGCGGGCGAAGTGCGCCCGGTGCAGCGCGGCCAGGAGCGCCTGCGCGAAGCCGCCAAGCTGGGCTTCACGCAGGCCATCATTCCCAAGGCCAACGCACCCAAACAAAAGATCGCCGGTATTGAGATCATCGCGGTGGAACGCGTCGAAGAGGCGGTCAACCGGATGCGTTAACGTAAAGCTCGCGTAGCGATTCGTTTGCTCCCTCGCCCGCTTGCGGGAGAGGGTTGGGGAGAGGGAGGCTGCATCATTAGAGGCACGGTGCGCCGAACCCCCGCACATTGCCCCTGCATCAGTTGTGTAGTCTGTCGTCACGCGTTAAAGTTCGGTACGGTACAAAAACAATAAATCAGGGAGAGCGGTAGTCATGGCATTAACGATTCTGGCAGCACTGGCGATATTTGTTGTGCTCGCCTTCTTCCGCGCTTCCATTGCCAGTTGGGTGCTGGCGATGTTTGTGATCGTGGCGGTCGTGGCGATCCAGGCAAGCTTCTCGGATTCCGTATTGCTGGCGATTGGTGCCGCGCTATTTCTGTTCGTCGTGTTGTTCAGCGTCCCTTCAGTACGCCGCATCGTGATCAGCGGTGTAGTACTCAAGATATTCCGCAAAATCCTGCCGCAGATTTCCGCCACCGAGCAAGAGGCGATCAATGCCGGCACGGTGTGGTGGGATGGCGACCTGTTCAGCGGCAACCCCGATTGGAACAAGCTGCTGGCTTTTCCGAAATGCGGATTGAGCGAAACGGAGCAAGCCTTCCTCGATAACGAAGTCGATCAACTGTGCGCCATGCTGGACGATTGGGACATCACCCACAATCGCGCCGATCTGCCGCCCGAGGTCTGGCAGTTCATCAAGATGAAGGGCTTCTTCGGCATGATCATCCCCAAGCAATATGGCGGGCTGGAGTTCTCGGCGCAGGCGCATTCCGCGGTGGTGAGCAAAGTGGCTTCGCGCAGCGGTACGGCGGCGGTGACGGTGATGGTGCCGAATTCCCTGGGGCCCGCCGAACTGCTATTGCACTATGGCACGGATGAGCAGAAGGAAAAATATCTGCGCCGCTTGGCCTATGGCGTGGATGTGCCGTGTTTTGCGCTGACCGGCCCGTTCGCCGGATCGGATGCCGGCGCGATCCCCGATCACGGCGAAGTGTGCTACGGCGAATTCGCCGGGCAGAAAAACGTGCTGGGTATCCGCGTGACTTGGGAAAAGCGCTATATCACGCTGGCTCCGGTGGCGACGCTGCTTGGCCTGGCATTCAAATTGTATGATCCGGGCCGCTTATTGAGCGGGGAAGTCAATCGCGGTATCACGCTCGCGTTGATTCCTACCGATACGCCCGGCGTGCGCATCGGCCGCCGCCACTTTCCGTTGAACTCCGCCTTCATGAACGGCCCGACACAGGGCAAGGAGGTGTTTATCCCGATGGATTTCATCATCGGCGGCATACCGCGTATCGGACAGGGGTGGCGCATGCTGATGGAATGCCTCGCGGCAGGCCGCTCGATCTCGTTGCCAGCCAGCAGCATCGGCGGCATGAAGATGTCGGCACGCACCAGCGGGGCATACAGCCGGGTGCGCAAGCAATTTCATCTTCCCATCGGCAGATTCGAAGGTATCGAGGAACCGCTGGCGCGCATCGGCGCGCATACCTACATGATCGATGCGGCGCGCCAGCTCACCGCATTGGCATTGGATCTGGGCGAGAAGCCGTCGGTGATTTCCGCCATCGTAAAATATCACGCCACCGAGCGCGGGCGCATCGTCATCAACGACGCGATGGACGTGCATGGCGGCAAGGGGATCTGTCTCGGCCCGGATAACTACCTGGCGCGCGACTACCAGCAAACGCCGATCGGCATCACCGTGGAGGGCGCGAATATCCTGACGCGCACCATGATCATCTTCGGGCAGGGTGCGATCCGTTCCCATCCATATGTGCTGAAAGAGGTCACGGCGGTACACGACCAGGATCACCGGCGCGCCCTGCGCCAGTTCGATGAAGCCTTGTTCGGGCACATCGTCTTTGCCTTGAGCAATGCGGCGCGCAGCTTCGTGCTTGGATTGACCAACGGACGCGGTATCCCGGTGCCACCGGGCGACGAAACCCACCGCTACTACCAGCAGTTGACGCGTTTCTCCGCAGCCTTTGCGTTGAGTGCGGATGTGGCGATGGCGGTATTGGGCGGCTCGCTGAAACGCCGCGAGAAGCTATCCGCGCGTTTGGGTGATGTGCTGAGCCTGATGTATCTGTGTTCGGCAACGCTGAAACGCTTCGAGGACGACGACCGTCCCGAAGAAGACCTGCCGCTGTTGCATTGGGCGTTGCAGGACGCGCTGTGCAAGATTCAGCAGGCTTTTGACGGCATCATCCAAAATTTTCCGGGTCCTTTGGCGCGCGGGATATTGAAAGTGCTGATCTTTCCGCTGGGGCGGCGCTTGTCGCCGCCTTCCGACCATCTCGGGCATGAGATCGCCGCTTTATTGATGGAGCCCGGTGAGGCGCGCGACCGCCTGACCGCCGGGATGTACATACCGAAAGTGCATGATAAAGCTCACCATGCCCTTTCCCCTCACCTCAATCCTCTCCCGCAAAGAGCCCCTCTCTCTAACTCTCTGGGTGAAACAACTAGCCATTCGACTAGGCTGCAAAATACCGCAGCCAAGTCGCTGGTTATCCCGCAAGCGGGAGAAAGGACAATCGAGAAAGGCAATCTTGAACCTCCGGGGGAAGGGGCAAACGAATCGCTGCGCGAATTTTACGTTTACGACGAACAGGATGCGGTCGGCGCGCTGGAAGCGGCGCTCGCCAGCACGCTGGCCTGCGAACCGCTGCAGGCCGAACTGGAAAAGGCGCGCAAGGCCGGCCAGCTGAGATCG
>MGWP01000017.1 GCA_001801055.1 Gallionellales bacterium GWA2_55_18
GACGTTCGGGCGATAGCCGTCTCGGTCGATCATTTGCCACTCTATTCGTTAAATTTCAATGCGCCGATTCTTTCACATTTTCCGCCGGTTGGAAAGCGGATATGCGGCAGTTACATCATTTGATTAGTGGCTTCCTGTTGCATCAACCTGTTTTGCCGGATCGGCAAACAGCTATCAATTCGGCGCAATCCTTGATGACCGGCAAACATTTCACACCCTGGCAAACCCAGGCGCTGACCTGTTGCGACAAGGGCTTCGCCAGCGTCTCCGGCAAGCCGATGAATTCGCCTTCCAGCGCGATGATCAGGGTGCTCGGCCAATGGTGTTGCAGCAGTTGCCTGCGCCATGCCGCGCTTGTTCCGGGCGCGCCGCGCAGGATGACGATTTGCGGCGGCGCGAGATATTCCTGCAATGCCATCAGCATGCTCGCAAAGCCCGACGGCTGCTGCGCGAGCGCCGGGTAATAAAGCTTCAGCGCGCGCGCGGCCGCATCGAGGTAGCGCGTCTCTCCCAATAGAGGCCCCAAACGCTGCAAGGCGAACGCCGCGATACCGTTGCCGGATGGCGTGGCATTGTCATGGCCGGATTTGGGGCGGTGGATGAGTTTTTCGTGATCGTGGCTGGTGAAGAAAAGCCCCCCTTCCTGCGTGTCCTCGAACTGTTCCAGCAGCACATCGGCGAGTGCGCGGGAAAACTCCAGGTCAGCTACACGAAACTCCGCTTGCAGCAATTCCAACAGCGCGTCGAGCATGAAGGCGTAGTCATCCAGATAGGCATTCAGGTGCGCCTTGCCGTCCTTGCAGGTCGCCAGCAGTCGTCCGTTCTGCCACATGGCGGCGCGGATGAAATCCGCCGCGTGCTGTGCCGAGACAACCCATGCCGGTTCGTCCAGCATTCTGCCTGCATGCGCCATGCCTTTGATCATCAGCGCATTCCAACTGACCAGGATTTTTTCGTCGCGCCCCGGCCGCACCCGCTGCTCACGTGCGGCGAATAGTTTTTGCTGCGCGCTTGCGAGCAGTTGTCTTGCCTGTTCCTGAGACAGATGGCGCGCCTGCGCGATGGCTTCCAGCGACTGTGCAACGAGCAGATTCCACTGCCGATTCTCGAAATTGGGCGGATGATCCAAGCCATAGTGGGCGGCTGCAACGACATATTCCTCGGGACTCAACAGACTGGCGGCCTGCTCCGGCATCCATATATAAAACTTGCCTTCCTCGTGTTCGGAATCCGCATCCAGGCTGGCATAAAAACCGCCCTGCGGCGACTGCATCTCGCGTATCGCCCAGCCCGCGATGCCTTGCGCCACGCATTTGAACGCTGCCTCGCCAGTCAGCGTATAGGCATCGGCGTAAAGCGCCAGCAGCGGGCCGTTGTCGTACAGCATTTTCTCGAAGTGCGGAATCGCCCAGCGCTCATCCACGCTATAGCGGCAGAAACCGCCGCCCAACTGGTCGTGGATGCCGCCGCCCGCCATGCTGCGCAAGGTGTGCAGCGCCATGCTGCGCGCACCCTGATCGCCGCCGCGCATTGCATGCCTTAACAAAAATTCCAATCCGGCCGGTTGCGGAAATTTGGGCGCGCCGCCAAAGCCGCCGTGAACGGCATCGAAGGCCTGGCGCAATTCGCTGTATGCCTCATCCAGCGGCGCATCGCTGATACTGGTTTGACCTTCCGCACTCGGCAGCGTGGAGCCAAAATTGTGCAGCAGCGAGGCATTCTGCCGCGCAATATCCTCCCGGCGCGTGCGATAAATATCGGCCACCTGCTCCAGCAACTGCACAAAACCGGGCAGGTTGTAGCGCGCCTCCCTGGGAAAATAAGTGCCGCCGAAAAACGGCGTTTGATCCGGCGTCAGAAACAGGGTGAGCGGCCAGCCGCCGCTGCGCTGCATCAGCATGGCATGGGCGGTCTGATAGATGTGATCGAGGTCGGGGCGCTCTTCGCGATCCACCTTGATGTTGATGAACAGCCGGTTCATCACCGCCGCGACTTCGGCATCCTCAAACGATTCGTGCGCCATGACATGGCACCAGTGGCAGGCGGAATAACCGATGGAAAGTAGGATCGGCTTGTCCTGTTCGCGTGCGCGGCGCAACGCTTCCTCGCCCCACGGAAACCAGTCCACCGGGTTGCCGGCATGCTGCTGCAAATAAGGGCTGGTTTCCTGCGCGAGACGGTTAGTCATGATCGAAGTATCCCTGGTCGCTCAATACGCATATGTTACCGGTTTTGCTTTTAAAGGTGCCGGGTCGAAATACCTTTTGCGACATATCTACCGCGAATGATCTTCGCCCCCCGGTCAGCGGCGGATCGGCAAATACGCCAGCCACTGCTCGCCCCAGCGGTGCAGACACAGGCCCAGGGTGATGCTCGCGGTTCCCAGCCACACCTGCGGCAGCACCGCCTCATCGTTGAGCCCATGCCCCAGCAGCAAAGCCAACACCGGCGTGATCAGCGTGATCAGCGCGATGCGCCCCGCCTCCATATGCTTGATCATGTAGTAATACAGCGCGAAGCCGAACACCGAGCCGAACACACCCAGATATACCGTCGCCGCCAGCGCGCGCTCCGGCCATACCGCAGGAAGATGCCCATCGGCCAGCCACCATGCCGCACAGAACAGCGGCAGTGATACGATCAGGCTGCCCAGCGTCGTCGCCAGCGGCGGGCTGTCGTCGCCGATGCGCTTGATCCACACCAGCCCCAGCGACTGCACCACCACCGCGACGAACAGCGCCGCCAATCCGGCAAACGCGCCCTCACCCAGCCCAAGACCGCCGCGAAACACCAGCGCCAAACCGAGCACGCCGAGCAGCATGCCCGCGACCTTGCTCGGCGTGATCGCCTCCTCCTTCAGCCAGAGCGCCGCACCAAGGCTGGTGATCAGTGGCGACAGGCCGAACAGCACCGAGATCATGCCCGAGCTGACATATTGCGCCGACCAGTAAGTCAGCGCCATCGCGCCGAACATGCTCAGCCCGCTCGCCACATAGCTCAGCCGCGCCTTGCGGTGCAACGGAAAACGCACGCGCAGCACGGCCAACAACAGGGCACACAACAATGCGCCCAGCGCCATGCGCGAGAACACCGCGAAGCTGAAACCGATACCCAGCGCGCTCCACTTGATGGCGAGCGGCGTGGTGGACCAGATCAGGATCACCGAAACAAATGCGGCGGGCAACGACATAATATTCTCCCAGACTCAAATCGTGATGCCCCGTTCGCCCCGAACCCAGTAAGCCCCGCTTTCGCGTGGTAAGGCGTGAACAGGAAACAAAATAAACCCAAACCCCTCCCGGCCTCCCCTTGTCAGGGGAGGAGTTGCACTGGCTCTCCCCCTGACAAGGGGGAGCTGGAGGGGGTTTGCTCTTGATGGTTGCTGTTTGGTCATTTTCTATGCTTTGTAACATATTGAAATTTTGTGAATAAAAAGCTGTTTCTTGAGAGCCTGCCGAAGGGGAACGGCCTGAAAAACAAAAAGGCCACAGAAACATTCCGTGGCCTTTTGGAAACAACTAAAGCGACTACTGCTTAAACGCTAACTCTCCAGACCACAATACGCGAAGCGCCACACCCTGCGCAGATATGCGCCTGGGACGGCTCGGGCGTTGTGGATGGTTTGAAAAGTTTTCATAGGCTCGAATTATCAGGGTGCGGGTGAAAGTGTGTCAATCGGGAAATCGATCAGCCTTTGGTTTCTGTCATATGGCGCAAAATAAACCTAGAAAAAACAGTTGTCCTGATGAACTAACTAGCCATCTGACTAAGCGCGGTAAAACATGCGCTAAGTCATTGGTTAACGAAAGTCACGAAAAACACGAAACGGGGTAAGCAGACATTTCGCCGCAAGGCGAAAGCTCGCAAAAAATTCAAAGGACTCCATGCTGCCAATGAATACCCAACGGGTGATTCACCAATCCAATGCAATTTATTGTTTTATTTCGTGCCTTTCGTGTTTTTCGTGGATGGATTGTCGTTTTTAGGATAAAAGACTCCCTACGGATTCCGCAAGAACCAGTCCAGCGCCCGGTTCACGTTCCGGGGATTGCGGTGAAAAGCGCCGTGGCCTTCGCTGCTGTCTTCAATCGCAAATGCGACCTCGGCACCGAGTTTCTTCAGCCAATCACCGGTGCGCCGCATACCCGGGCAGCCATCCCGATCAGGATTGGTGTCTCGCTCCCCGCAGGAAGTGATCCAGCGCGAACCCTTGTAAGGCATGTCGCCGAACTTGCCGGTATCGACCGCCCGTGTCGGCGGATAATCCAGCGAAGCCCTGCCCGAATTCGCCACGAACAGGCTGAAATAACGCTGCCCCTTGTTACGATCCAGCGCGGCTACCGCATAAATGTTCGCCGAACCGCGGCTGAATCCTTCCAGCATCGCCTCGCCAGGCTTGATCCCCATGCGCCGCATCAGCAGATCGATCTCGCGGTAAAGGTCGAAAGGCGAATAGTAATCCTGCGTCTTCTCTCCGCCGCCGAACCACCATTGCAGGCTGATGATGCCGAGATTGCGGTCTTTAAGGTAAGGGCTCCAAATCTCCAGGTCTTTTGTGGCGAAACCGTTGCTGCCATGCAGCGACACGATCCACTTGTGCGGCTTACCCTTGATGGCTTGCGGCTCCCACACCATAAAAAAACTTCTGCCGTCCTGCGTGGGAACCACCTCGGCGCCGAGGCTCATGGCATCGCTGGTTTTTTGACCGTGCGAAGCGAGATCGTAGAGGCGCTTGGCCTCCCCGGAAAGCGGGGCTGCATTCGATACCGTGGCAACGCCCAGCATGGCTGCTGCCAGAAAAAAGCGCAGGATATTACGGTTCATGTCGTACACCTCCTATGCTGAAAGATTTTATGGTGCCCGAAGAAAAACAATATTGCAAATGTGAGCCTCGCATCGTCCGGCGAGTTTCAATTAACTCTCGCCTCCCTGCCAGCACGGACTTAAACGAAAGCGGCTGCTAGAATGCGCGCCTGCCCGACACCCAACCGGAACACGCAATGGCCATCAAAGCAACCGTCTTCAAAGCCGCCCTCCAGATCGCCGATATGGATCGGCACTACTACGCCGACCACGCGCTGACGTTGGCGCGGCATCCGTCGGAAACCGACGAACGCATGATGGCGCGCCTGCTCGCCTTCGCGCTGTATGCCGACGAATTTCTGATCTTTGCCAAAGGCCTGAGCAGCGACGAGGAACCCGACCTGTGGCAGAAAGACCTCACCGGCACGATCGAACGCTGGATAGAAGTCGGCCTGCCCGACGAGCGCGCCATCCGCAAGGCCAGCGGACGCGCGGCCCAAGTCGTGGTCATCAGCTATGGCCGCGCGGCGAATATCTGGTGGAATGAAAATCGCGACAAACTGCAACGCCTGGACAACCTCACCGTGCTCAACCTGCCGACCGAAACCACGCAGGCGCTCGCCGCGCTGGCCAACCGCACCATGCAACTGCAATGCACCATACAGGAAGGCCACATCATGATGACCAGCGATGCCGGCATGATCGAGGTGGAGCCCAAAGTACTGCATGGCAGTTTCCGCCCTGCTAACGAATGACCAAAAAACCAATCCCCTGCCCCTGCGGCGCAACGGACTACGCCGCCTGTTGCGACCGCTACCACAATGGTGCGCCCGCACTGGATGCCGCAACTCTGATGCGCTCGCGCTACAGCGCCTATGTGCTCAAACTTGAAGAATATTTGCTGGCCACCTGGCACCCCGGCACCCGCCCCGCCGCACTCGATCTTGCGGCGGACAATGCAAAATGGCTGGGGCTGGAAGTAAAGAAACACACGCCGGAATCGGCGGATCGCGCCACGGTGGAATTCGTCGCGCGCTACAAGATCGGCGGCCGCGCTCACCGGCTGCACGAGATCAGCCATTTTGTATGCGAGGAGGGCAGATGGTTCTACGTGGATGGCAAATTCCCGAGCTGAACAACCTAGAGAAATGTAGTAGTTCAGACTTGATCCGACACAAACCGTCAGATTGCAACACCTGATTTTGCTCAATCGCTTTCAGATCATGTGGAATTACGCTGCCAGAAACCGGTCATTCGTGACTATCAACTCCCGACACGTTTGCGACGTTCGATTGTGTGATTTAGTTGCCCGAAAGCTGCCAGTCACTTCTTCACTATCGAAATGAAGTAGCCATCGGAAGGGTTATAATGCACTGATATGTTTGACTTGTGAGGTATGTCATGCTCGATAGGCTCTATGTAGAAAACTTTAAGTCTTGGAAAAAACTCGACATCAAACTCGGTCAGGTTACGGGGCTATTCGGCACTAATAGCTCAGGCAAAAGCAGCCTGCTGCAATTTTTGTTGCTGTTGAAGCAAACAAAAAATGCAACGGATCGTGGATTGGTATTGGATTTCGGTGGCCCCGGACAACTAGTTAACTTGGGTGGCTACAGGGATGTGATTCACGGACACAAGGTGGATGCAGACCTCAAATGGAAAATAAAATGGTCATTGCCCCAGAAAGCCAATATCTTTGACCCAACCAAAAAGAGAACCGAGGTGTTGGCTTCTGATTCAAACCTTGTCGTTGAATCGATTGCTCACCTGCAAGGGCCGACATTGATCTCTGATTTTCTTGAATATCAATTTGGCGGTTTTAGCTTTTCCATTTCTCCGAAGAAGGCGGGGGGGACGGAATTTCAATTGAAGGAGAAGTGCCCAGAGGGTTCGGATTTTCGCTTTGTGCGCAACCAACAGAGAGTTTGGGCTCTGCCGGGGCCAATTAAAACTCATCTATTTCCCGATCAGGCGAAGACCTATTACCAAAATGCCGAATTTCTGAGCTTGTTTGGTGCAGAGTATGAGTCGATGTTGGATTCCATTTTCTATCTTGGCCCGTTGCGTGAATACCCCAAGCGGGAGTATCCATGGTCAGGTACCAGTCCATTGGGTGTTGGCCTGCGTGGTGAACAAACTATTGAGGCCATGCTATCCGCCACCGCTCGCAACCTGAGGCGTAACCTCGGGGGCAGAACGCACCTCAAACCCTTTCAGGAAATAATTGCTTACTGGCTGAAAGAGCTGAAGCTAATTCACGAATTCAAGATCGAAGAAATTGGAACCAATGCAAACCTTTACCGGGCTGTAGTCAAGCGTAATGCTGAGAGTCCGCCGGCACTGTTGACAGATGTTGGTTTTGGCGTATCTCAAGTGTTGCCCGCTTTGGTGTTGCTTTACTACGTGCCAGAAGGCAGCACAGTCATCATGGAGCAGCCGGAAATTCACCTACACCCATCAGTGCAGAGTGGCTTGGCAGATGTAATTCTTTCCGTGGCGAAAGCCAGAAAGTTGCAGGTTATTGTAGAGAGCCACAGCGAACATATGCTACGGCGCTTTCAGCGTCGCGTGGCCGAAGAAACCTTCGAGTCCAAAGACATCAAACTGTATTTTTGCAACAGTGTTGGCGGACAATCCGAGCTCGTTGATCTCAATCTGGATATGTTTGGCGAGGTCTTGAATTGGCCACCAGAGTTTTTTGGCGATGAAATGACCGAGATTGCCGAAACCAGAAAAGCCATTCTGAGGAGAAAGATGGAGGCTGTCAGTTAATGAATGTTGTCGTGGATACCAATGTAGCTGTTGCAGCCAATGGGCGGGATACCCATGCCAGTTTGGCCTGCCAGTATGCATGTACCGAATTTCTTGAAGGGCTGGTTTCACCCAAGAAACGTAACCATATTATCCTCGATGAACAAGGGCTAATCTTCACCGAATACAGTGACCACCTAAACTACAAAGGACAGCCCGGTGTAGGTGACGTGTTTTTCAAGTATCTTCACGACCACATGTATCTTGGGAAGAAGATACGGCTCGTACCCATTACGCCGATTGCTGATGAGAAATGTGGCTTCAACGAACTACCGCCCAATTCGGTGGACAAAAGCGACCGAAAGTTTCTCGCCGCCGCCGTTACGGCAAATGCGAAAATCATAAATGCCGTGGATACAGACTGGCACGAGCAAATCACATTTGTAATGAAGTTGGGCGTAAACGTGCAGCAGCTTTGCCCTGAGCATGGTTGCTGTTGACGACTACCCGTCCATCATAATTGCAAACTGCCTACCCGAAAACAGTCACTCGTGACAGGCAGAAACTGGCACACAACCGCCCTTCAGGCCGCTGAACTCACAGCAAGAAAGCTGTCCTGGAGTTTCTCTCTCAGGTGATTCTATCAGACTGCTTGGAAGCTGCTGTTTGTGAAGTAACGCAATACGCCCTTGATCGCTTTGTGACACAGTAAGGGCAACTGTTCTGCTACAGTCACGCCATGAGCAAACTAACCTTGGACCGCATCCTGCAATCGCAGGGCTTTGGCACCCGCAAGTGGTGCAGTGAACTGATCGCCGACGGCGAAGTGAGTGTCGCCGGCAAAATCATCCGGGACAGCCGCGTCGCTATCGAGACCGATGGCCTGGAATTCACCGTCTACGGCGAATCGTGGACTTACCGCGAGCATGTCTATATCGCATTGAACAAACCGGCCAATTTTGAATGCTCGCGCAAGGCCAGCCACCACCCCGGCGTGCTGACCATCCTGCCGGAGCAATTCACCCGGCGCGATGTGCAGCCGGTCGGCCGCCTCGATCACGACACCACCGGCCTGTTGCTGATGTCGGATGACGGGCCGTTCATCCACAAGCAGTCCTCGCCGAAACATCATGTGCCCAAAGTCTATGTCGCCACCACGCAGGAACCGGTCACACCGCAACTGGTCGCGAAGTTGCTGGGCGGTGTGAAACTGCACGACGAACCCGCGCCGCTGGCGGCGCTGACTTGCCGCATGGTGGACACGCATCAGCTCGAGATCGTGCTGGAGCAGGGCAAATACCATCAGGTCAAACGCATGCTGGCGGCCGCCGAAAACCACTGCGTCGCGTTGCGCCGTTCGCAGATCGGCATGCTGAAACTTGATGAGCTGGGGCTGGGCGAAGGCGAATGGTGTTATCTGGACATGACACAACTGGCGCTGCTGAAGCCGGGCTGACACTCTCGCGGTCACAGAAACTCGGCGCGTTCATCGTGAAATATCATCCGGCTCCGATGCCTGTTCTACTATGGCAGCGAGTCAGTGCTTCCGGGAATATCGTCCATTTCGGTCGCAAAGTCACACCCCGCTCCGGCCGCGATGCGCGAGGCAAAAAAACTCCCGATACTTCCCCGTAGGCTCTGCGGAATCAGGCGCACATAACGATCCGGGTAAACGACCATGCCGCACATATAACGGTTTGCCTCATCCTGCCACAACAGCGCACGGCATTTCCCCTTGAGCTGGAGCAATAACAGATGCGCAACCGGGCACGGCCCCACCGCACAGCACACTCCGCAACCATTGCAGCGCGCGCTGTAGTCTGGTTTGGCTGGTGCCAGCGGATGCAACTCGATCAACCGAGTTTTATTCATTCTGATCAATGGGCGCAGCATCGTCATTGTTAACGAATCCTACGCCTTCGCAAGCGCCCGCAGCACCGCCTTGAGCAACTGCCAGCAGCGCGCGACGGACTCTATTTCCACCCGTTCGCCGGGCGCGTGCGCGCCGCGTATGTCCGGGCCGAAGGAGATCATCTCCAGATGCGGATGGCTCGCGGCGAGCAGGCCGCATTCCAGGCCGGCGTGGATCACCTGCAACGATGCGGGCTGGCCGAATTGTTCGGTGTAAGCCTGCTGGCACAGCGCAAGCAGATTGGATGAAGGATTCGGCGTCCAGCCCGGATACGCGCCGCCCTTCCATGCGCGCAGGGCGTAACTGGCGGCGCGTGAGACCAGCTTGTCGGCCAGCGCATCCGCCCGACCGTCGTCCAGCGAGCGCACCTTGAATGTCGCCTTGAATGCACCCTGCTCCAGCGCGAGCACACCGAGGTTGCTGGAGGTATCGGTCACACCGGGAAAATCATCGCTGACGTGCGCGACACCGTTCGCGGCGATGTCGAGGAAAGCGAGCAGGCGTTGCTGTTCTGCGTGCGCAATGGATGCGTCCGGTAGTGTGTCGTAATGCTTGCAGACGAACGACACGCGGGCATCCACCTCCTCGAACCGTTGCCGCCATGCCTCATCCCGATGCCGCACCCACTCGTCGATATTCGACGCCATCGCTTCGGGCAACGCGCACAATGCAAAAGCCTCGCGCGGGATCGCATTGCGCGCCGTGCCGCCCTTCATTTCGATCAAATGCAGGTCGGTGTGTGCTGACAGATCGCGCAGCGCCTCCGCCAGCAGCTTGATCGCATTGCCGCGCCCGAGATGGATGTCGATGCCGGAATGTCCACCGCGCAGGCCGCTCACTTCAAACCGCACGAGCGCAAAACCCGGCGGCAGCGCTTGCTGTTCGCAATGGTGGCGCACCTCCACATCCACACCGCCCGCGCAGCCGAGATAGAAATGCCCCCATTCCTCGGTGTCGAGGTTGAGCAGCGTCTTGCCGTGCAACGTGCCGGGCGCCAGCCCGCGCGCGCCGTCCATGCCGGATTCCTCGTTGACGGTGAGCAGCACCTCCAGCGGCGGATGAATCAGGCCCGGCTCTTCCAGCGCGGCCAGCACGAGCGCGACGCCGATGCCGTTGTCCGCGCCCAGCGTCGTCTGCTCCGCCACCACCCAGCCATCGCGCACCAAGGCACGGATCGGGTCGCGTTCGAAATCGTGCCGCGTGCCGGAGTTGGCCTGACACACCATGTCGAGATGGCCTTGCAGGATCACGCCGGGCAGCGCCTCGCAACCGCGGCTGGCGGGCTTCTTCAGGATCAGGTTGCCCGCACCATCGACGAGGGCGCCGATACCGCGTGCCTGCGCCCAGTCAATCAGATGCTCGCGCAGCGCCGCCTCATGCCGCGACGAATGCGGTATCGCGCACAGCGTCGCGAAGTGCGCCCAGACCGAAGAAGGTTGCAGCTTATCCAGAGAGGATGGCATGTGCCCCTGCGATGCCATCAGTTTCTGGCGAAGGAAAGCTGGAAACTCTCCACCCCGCCGAACTTCGACAACTGCCGGGAAATAGCAGGGATCGAGTAATCGGGGTTCTTCAGCAAGGCAATGGCCGAAAAATGCCACTTCTGCTTGTCGTTGTCCGAGCCGACTACCAGCGAGCCTTTCGCGATTTCGTAACCCAGTTCCAGCATTGTCCGGCTCAACTCTTCCTCGTCCGGCGCAAAGCCCTGGCAGAAACTCAACTCGACAGCGACCGCATGCCGCGAAGGCAGCCAGATTTCCAGCTTGGAAACCCACATCATCACGAGAGCCGACATGACGGATAACAGCATGGCTGCGGCGTAGAAGCCGACGCCAACCAGCACGCCGATAGCCGAGGCCGACCAGATCGAAGCCGCCGTGGTCAGGCCGCTGATGGTGAAGCCCTCCTTGATGATCACACCGGCGCCAAGGAAACCGACACCCGTGACGATGCCCTGAATGACGCGCGTCACATCCGGGGCAGACGGCATCTGCCCATGACCGCCAAACCACATCTCGGGATAGCCGACGATCACCGTCAACGCCGCAGAGGCCAGACACACCAGGCCGTAGGTGCGCATGCCCGCCGCCCGCCCGTGGTACGAGCGCTCATAACCGACCACCAGCCCCAGCAGCAGTGCGCCGAGCAGATTGAAGAAAATGATGATATTCGCTTCGAATATCGGCGCCGACCAGTAAGCCGCGAGGGAATCAAACGAAAGCAGTGTCATGAAATGCTCCTGTGAGTGGACAACATTAAACGGCGGTTGGGCGGAATAACCCATCACTTCGGGCTCTCGCGAAATCTATTGGGATGCTGGCCCCATCAGTTTTGATGCTCGCTTAACCGTTCGTGGTGATGTTTCGATAAACTCAGCACAGGGTACGCAAAGCGTATCGAACCACTTGATGCACCCCCTTCGATATCTCAGGAGGAACGGTTGTGTGCTAAATGAACAGCATTATTTCTGTCTTTGATTATCCGGGTTTCTTGAATAACTCGTCGAGCGGATTCTTGGCTGCGGAGGCAGTAACATGAAACTCGCGTAGCGATTCGTTTGCCTCCTCGCCCGCTTGCGGGATAACCAGCGACTTGGCTGCGGTTTCTTGCAGCCTAGTCGAATGGCTAGTTGTTTCACTCAGAGGATTGAGGAGAGGGGGACGGGCATAGTGAGCTTCACTATACCCGTTGCCGGAAATGCGCTTCGCGGTGAACTCCTCCTCAATATTGTCGCGATAGAAGCTCCAAGCCGCCCCCGAGCCGCTGAAGCGGCGCCAGATACCCTCGCCGACGCCATCGTATTGTAGCGTGCTGCCATCGTCGAGCTGGACTTGCAACAACCGAGCTTGCGCATCGTAGCCGATGGCGCGCAACTTGCCCGAATTGATTTTCTTCATTTCCATCGTGGCATCCTAGACGCTATTTCGATAGCTACCCCCATTAGCTCACAAGCCAGAATACTTATGGCATTACATGCCTCCTTCAACTAGCGCGATCCTTCATCAAGATGATTGCGAAGCTTATCTCTTTTAGTCGGCTTTGGTTGAACTTGCCACCCCGCTTCATAGAGTTCATGTTAACCAGATAAACGTACCCATGCGCCCGGTCACGCCGTCGCGGCGGTAGGAAAAGAACTTCCCGCGCTCGCGGTATGTGCAGTATCCGCCGCCGTGGATTTGCGTGATACCCAGCGCGTTCAGGCGCAACCGCGCCAATGCGTAGATGTCGGCAAGCCACACCCGCGACACGTTACTGGCGGAGCCAGCCGCTTGCGGGAGCGGGTGTGAGGCGGCCATTCCCGCCCCGGATGCTCCGCAACGCCGTGTCATGTCCAGCCATTTTCCGGGCTGTCCGGGAACGAATGCCAAGGTGGCCTGCGGATCATGTTCTACAAAAATCGCGCGTACTTCCTCGCCCACTTCGAACGCATCCTGACTGATCGCCGGACCCAGCCACGCCATGAGATTCTGAGGCTGAACGCCCATCGCCTGCACGGTAGCTTCGAGCACTCCCGCTGCCAGACCTTTCCAACCGGCGTGCGCCGCACCGACTACAGCACCTTGTTTATCGCATAGCAATACCGGCAAGCAATCGGCAGTCATTACCACACACACCGCAGCATGATGCCGCGCAATGCAGGCATCGGCCTGCGGACGACAATCCGCCATATCTGCGTTGGCGACCACTGTGCCATGCACCTGCTCCAGCCACACCGGTTCGCTGGGCAGCAGCGCATTGAGCGACATGCGGTTACGTGCCACCGCCAGCGGGTTATCGCCGACATGGCTACCGAGATTGAAGCTGCCATAGGGGGCGACGCTCGCGCCGCCCTGCCGGGTAGTCTGCAAGGTTTTCACCCGCGCAGGCGCGGGCCAGTCCGGGATGATCAAATAATCTGCCAGGCTCATGTGTCTTGCTCCTCAACCCCCTTAATCCCCCTTGTCAGGTGGAAGACAACCTCCTCCCCTGACAAGGGGAGGCTGGGAGGGGTTTGAGGGGAAACGCCCTCACGAATTCGTTGCAGCAGCAGTTGCATATCCTGCGGCAGCGGCGCATGCCACTCCATCGTCTCGCCGCTATCCGGGTGCTCCAGCACCAGGCGCGTGGCATGCAAAGCCTGGCGCGGAAAGCCGTGCAGCAGGGTGCGCAATTGCGGCACACATTTCTGCGCGCCCTTCAGGTACACGCTGTCGCCTACCAGCGGATGCCCGATATACGCGAGATGCACACGGATCTGGTGAGTACGCCCGGTTTCGAGGCGGCAACGCAGTAGTGTACAGCCTGGAAACTTCTCTTCGGTCTGATAATGCGTGACTGCGGGTTTGCCGTTTTCCAGCGCCGCCATTTTGACACGCTGTGTGGGATGGCGACCTATCGGCGCATCCACTTTCCCGCCGTGGCGCAACTCGCCCCACACCAGCGCGAGGTATTCGCGTTTCACGCTGCGCGCCTGCAATTGCCGCACCAATGCGGTTTGCGCGGTCAGGGTTTTGGCAACCACCAGCAAACCGCTGGTATCCTTATCGAGCCGGTGCACGATACCGGCGCGCGGCACACTTTCCAGTTGCGATGCATGGTGCAGCAACGCATTCAACAGTGTGCCCTCCCAATTGCCGCTGCCGGGATGCACCACCAGCCCGGCCGGCTTGTTAATCACTAGCAGTGTCCCATCTTCGTAAACGATGTCGAGCGCGATATCCTCGGCCTGGTGCGGCTGTTCGGAGGGATGCAGTTGCGGTAGCACGGCGATGGCTTCGCCGCCCCATACTTTCTGTTTTGCCGTGGCGGCAGCCCCGCCCAGGCTGGCCTGCCCCGCCGCGATCCACTCCTGCAAGCGGCTGCGCGAATACTCCGGCAACAGCTTCGCCAATACCTGATCGAAGCGCATACCCGCGCAATCATCAGGCACAATAAAGCGCTGCTGATCGGCTACAGGGGCGTTGCTTTCGGCACCACACGCAACTTGTTGCGTGGTGAATTGCCCGCCTTTGGTATAATCGCGTATATTTTTTCTGGATTCAGTCATGCGCCATAGTTTAGCCGTATTCCTGCTGCTTACGTTAACTGCCTGTAGCATGTTCGATCCTCTACCGGACGGTTCGGCGCCGGTCAAGTATCTGCCCGTCGAGGATATGTACAGTCAAGCCAAGGCTGAATTGAATGATGAAAACTACGATTCGGCCATCAAGCTTTACGAGACGCTGCAATCGCGCTATCCATACGGGCGCTACGCGCAGCAGGCGTTGCTGGAAGCGGCTTACGCCTATTACCGCCAGGGTGAGGCCGAATCGGCGGTATCGTCCGCCGACCGTTTCATCAAACAATATCCCAACAACCCTTATGTGGATTACGCCTATTACGTAAAAGGTTTGGCCAACTTCAACGGTGAAATGAGCCTTATCCAGATGGCGGGTGGGCAGGACCCCACCGAGCGCGACCCGAAAGCGGCACAGGATTCGTTTACCGCCTTCAAGGATCTGGTAACGCGTTTCCCCGATAGCAAATATGCAGCCGACTCAAAATTGCGCATGCAATACCTGATCAACGCGCTGGCAAAACACGAATTGCATGTCGCCGGCTATTATCTGCGGCGCGGCGCACATATTGCTGCAGCCAATCGCGCGCAAGGCATCCTGACGCAATACCCGAACAGCCCCTCGACGCGCGAAGCGCTACAAATCATGGTGCAGGCATACGACGCGCTGGGCATGGCCGATTTGCGCGACGATGCCAGGCGCGTGCTGGCAAAGAACAGCGGCATGGCCGCGCTTTCCCCTGACGGCAAGGAAACTGCTGTCGCGGGAGCAAACCCGGGAAAATCCTGGTGGCAGTTCTGGAAATAAATTTCTGCCCATCCTGCGGCGCGGCAGTCGAATTGCGCTGCCCGGACGACGACAACCGCCCGCGCCACATCTGTATCGCCTGCGGCACAATCCACTACCAAAACCCAAAAATTGTAATTTGCTCGATTCCGGAATGGGATGACAAAATACTGCTGTGCCGCCGCGCCATTGAGCCGCGCTACGGGTTATGGACGTTGCCCGGCGGCTTTATGGAAAACGGCGAAACCACGGCTGAAGCGGCCATCCGCGAAACAGCGGAAGAGGCCAATGCGCGCATCGAGATCGGCGATCCTTATTCGATGTACAGCTTGCCACACATCAACCATGTGAATATACTGTTCCGCGCCAAGCTGCTGGATACGGATTTCAGTCCGGGGCCGGAGAGCCTGGAAGTCAAACTCTTTACCGAAGCGGAAATCCCGTGGGATGAAATCGCCTTCCGCCCTGTAAAACTGAGCCTGGAACATTATTTTGCGGATCGCCGGAAAGGGCATTTCGGCTTCCATGTGGGCGAACTGACCGCGCACACGCGAAAATAATCAGGTTCCCTGCACTTCACAGCGCGGCTATTTTTGGTTAGGATGACGGATGAAATTCAGCAACCCATCCCGACACACCGCGTGTTGCATTGCCATTCATCCCTTAATTCAAAGCGAGACCTGAACTATGAGCGAACACATTAAATACGTTTCTGATGCCACTTTTGAAGCCGAAGTATTGCAGGCTCCTCTACCCGTGCTGGTGGATTACTGGGCAGAGTGGTGCGGCCCGTGCCGCATGATCGCGCCCATTCTGGAGGAGGTGGCCAAGGAATATGCCGGTCGTTTGGGTGTCGCCAAACTGAATGTGGACGAAAATCAGCAAACCCCGCAAAAATTTGGTATTCGCGGCATTCCAACACTGATGCTATTCAAGAACGGCAACATTGAGGCCACCAAGGTCGGCGCGTTGTCGAAATCCCAATTAACCGCTTTTATCGACAGCCACATCTAAAGCTTATTGACAGCCACATCTAAAGCGTTTACTGTCCTATCCGCATCGCCTCCTGTATCGTCCGCTGAGTTATTTCCTCTTGGCAACTCAATAATAAAAACGAATACGCTCCAGGCCATGCGGGTGGATGTCTTCCACCCGACAATACCCCTTTTCTTTTCGTTCTTCTCAATCATCATTCTCGCACCGCTATGCACCTATCCGACCTAAAAACCAAACACGTCACAGAACTCGTTGAAATGGCTGCGGCCAATCAAATCGAAAACGCCAACCGAATGCGCAAGCAAGACCTGATTTTCGCCCTGCTGAAAAGCCAGGCGAAAAAAGGCGAAAGTATTTTTGGCGACGGTACG
Source organism: Gallionellales bacterium GWA2_55_18 (assembly GCA_001801055.1). Classification (GTDB taxonomy): domain Bacteria; phylum Pseudomonadota; class Gammaproteobacteria; order Burkholderiales; family Gallionellaceae; genus Gallionella. Next base: position 16,656 of record MGWP01000017.1, read on the forward strand.
CTGGAAATTTTGCCGGACGGTTTCGGCTTCCTGCGTTCGCCGGACACCTCGTATTTGGCGGGGCCGGATGACATTTACGTCAGCCCCAGCCAGATTCGCCGTTTCAACCTGCACACCGGCGATTCGATTGATGGCGAGATACGCACCCCGAAAGACGGCGAGCGTTATGTCGCGCTGGTGAAGGTGGATAAAGTCAACGACGAGCCGCCCGAAAACGCGAAGAACAAAATACTGTTTGAAAACCTCACCCCGTTATTCCCCACCCAGCCACTGATACTTGAGCGCGACATACGCGCCGAAGAAAATATCACTGGACGCATCATCGACATCGTCGCGCCGATCGGCAAGGGGCAGCGCGGCCTGCTGGTCGCTTCGCCGAAGTCCGGCAAAACCGTGATGCTGCAACACATCGCACATTCCATTTCGTCAAACAACCCGGATGCCACCTTGATCGTGCTGCTGATCGACGAACGCCCCGAAGAAGTGACCGAAATGACCCGCACCGTGCGCGGCGAAGTGGTTGCCTCCACCTTTGACGAGCCGGCCAGCCGCCATGTGCAGGTCGCGGAAATGGTGATGGAAAAAGCCAAACGCCTGGTCGAGCACAAGAAAGACGTCGTGATCCTGCTCGACTCCATCACCCGCCTGGCACGCGCTTACAACACCGTGGTGCCGTCTTCCGGCAAGGTATTGACCGGCGGCGTGGACGCCAACGCGCTGCATCGTCCTAAGCGCTTCTTCGGCGCGGCACGCAACATCGAAGAAGGCGGCTCGCTGACCATCATCGCCACCGCGCTGGTCGACACCGGCTCGCGGATGGACGATGTGATCTATGAGGAATTCAAGGGCACCGGCAATATGGAAATCCACCTGGATCGCCGCATGGCCGAGAAGCGCATCTATCCGGCGATCAACGTCAACCGCTCCGGCACGCGCAAGGAAGAACTGCTGATCAAACCGGACATCCTGCAAAGAATCTGGCTGCTGCGCAAGCTGCTTTACCCGATGGACGAACTGGAAGCGATGGAGTTTCTGCTCGACAAGATCAAGGCGACCAAAAACAACGCGGAATTCTTCGACTCGATGCGACGTTAAAAATACCACTTGTTAGCCACCAAGTTCAATAGTTCTCTCCCACTTGAGGGAGAGATCGAAGCCGCCAATTTTTCGCCCGAAGCTAGTCAAAACCAGCCTGCCTGAAGTTCTACCTAACTCCACTTTTCGATCAATAGTGAAATATCGTAGAGTGCATTCCATGCACCCTACGTAGTTACTCCATTTTTCCTTCAAGTGGGAAGCAATTTGTAGGTCGGGCTGTGCCTGACAGCTATGTCTGGCGGATAGAACCCGCCCGTTATTGCACTATTGAACCTAAAAACCGCAATTTATCCTGATGAACTAACTAGCCATCTGACTAAGCGCGGTGAAACATGCGCTAAGTCATTGATTAACGAAAAACACGAAAGGCACGAAATAAAACATGAAGTTGCATTGACTCGGGAATTAACCTGGTAGGTATCAATTTATCGCATGGAGCCTTTGAATTATTTCGTGTTTTTCGTGACTCTCGTGGACAACTGCTCTTTCTAGGATGAATAGAGAAATGAAAAACAGGCCGTTCGCCGGATGCTTACAGGATATCGCCTTTTTTCCACTTCGACGCCAAACGCTGACCTTCGGCACGCTGGATTGGCGAAAGCTTTTTTTCAATTAGATCGCGGCCTTCCCTTGCCATTTCCAACCCCTGCGCAGCAGCCAGATTCAACCAAGCGTATGCCAGAACTATATCCACACTTGTGCTCTCACCGTTGGCATACATCACGCCGAGGTTGTATTGCGCACTTTCATTCCCTTGCGCCGCAGCTTTCTGGTACCACTTCAGCGCCGTGACTGCATCCTTGGATATACCTTCACCGTTGGCATACATCGCGCCGAGGTTGAATTGCGCATCGGCATGCCCTTGTGCCGCAGCCTTCTGATACCATCCCAGCGCCTTGGCTGCATCCTTTGGAACACCTTCACCCCTGACATATATCATGCCAAGGTTGAATTGCGCATCGGCATGCCCTTGCACCGCAGCTTCCTGATACCACTCCAGCGCCTTGAGGGCATTCTTGGGAACGTCTTCGCCGTTGTCATACATCACGCCCAAATTGAATTGCGCATCCGCGTGTCCTTGTGCCGCAGCCTTCTGATACCACACCAGCGCCTTGACTGCATTTTTTGGAACACCGTCACCGTTGCCATGCATCACGCCGAGGTAGAATTGTGCCCTCGAATGCCCTTGCACCGCAGCTTTCCCGTACCATTCCAGCGCCTTGGCTGCATCTCTGGGAACACTTTCGCCGTTGTCGTACATCACGCCGAGGTTGTATTGCGCTTTTGCATGCCCCTGTGCCGCTGCTTTTTGGTACCAGTGCAGCGCCTTGGCTGCATCCTTGGAGTAAACCTCGCCATTGCCATACATCATGCCGAGGCGGAATTGCGCTTTTACATGTCCCTGTGCCGCAGCTTTCTGATACCAGTACATCGCCTTGGCTGCATCTTTGGAAACACCTTCGCCGCTGTCGTACATCACGCCAAGGTTGTATTGCGCTTTGGGATGCCTTTGTGCCGCAGCCTTCTGATACCACGCCAGCGCCTTGTCTGGATCCCTGGAAACATATTCGCCATTGTCATACATCACGCCGAGATTGAATTGCGCATCGGCATGCCCCTGTGCCGCTGCTTCCCGATAAAACTCCAGCGCCTTGGCCACATCTTTGGCAACACCTTCACCGTTGTCGTACATTACGCCAGCGTTGTATTGCGCTACTACATGCCCCTGTTCGGCAGCTTTTTGATACCATTCCAGCGCCTTGGCATGATCCTTTGGGACACCTTCGCCTTTGGCATGAATCACGCCAAGATTGTATTGCGCATCGACATGCTCTTGTTCGGCAGCTTTCCGATACCATTCCAGCGCCTTGGCGGCATTTCTGGGGACACCTTCGCCTTTGGCATACATCACGCCGAGGCGGAATTGCGCTTTTGCATGCCCTTGATCTGCGGCTTTCCGATACCACTCAAACGCTTTGGCTATACTTTTGGATGCTCCTTCGCCTTTGGCATGCATCGCGCCAAGATTGTATTGGGCTTTTGCATGCCCTTGGGCTGCGGCTTTTCTATACCATTCCAGCGCCTTGGCGGCATCTCTGGGAATACCTTCGCCATTGGCATACATCACGCCGAGATTGAATTGCGCTTTTGCATGCCCTAGCGCCGCTGCTTTCTGGTACCACTCCAGCGCCTTGGTTACATCCTTGGGTGCATTTTCGCCATTCTCATACATCACGCCGAGATCAAATTGCGCATCGGCATGACCTTGCTCTGCGGCTTTCCGATACCACTCCAGAGCCTTGACGGCATCCTTGGGAACGCTTTCACCTTTGGCATAAATCACGCCGAGGTTGAATTGTGCATCGGCATGCTCTTGTTCTGCGGCTTTCTGGTACCACTCTAGCGCCTTGGTATCATTTTTGGGAACGCTCTCACCGTTGGCATACATCATGCCAACATTGAATTGTGCATCCACATGCCCTTGTTCGGCGGCTTTCTGATACCACTCCAGCGCCTTGGCGGCATTTCTGGGAACACTTTCGCCGCTGTCATACATCACGCCGAGATCAAACTGCGCATTCACATCCCCGGCTATCGCTTTCTGCCTCGCCTCGGCAAATTTATTTTTTGGAATTGATTGTTTTTTGGCTACAGTCGATACAGCAGCTCCTGTCTTATCCTTGGGCTGCTGTTCGCTGAAAACCGCAAGCGGCAGCAATAAAGCAGCCAGCAATATCAACAAAAAAAATTTACGCATTGCAATTTTCACAATAGTTGTTACAGATATCGCTACACCAATCTACCATGACGCACACCCAATCGGCACTGTTCAGGAAAATAAGCTAAGGAGGTTAAACTCTGCTGCACGGCCCAATAAACTTTCATTTAATGTTCAGTATCTCGCGAATCTTGTTATCAAGTTCATTTCCGGCGGGTAGATTGGGGCCAGAGATAAATCTGGCTGAAAACTCATCCAGTTTGAATCGAACAATTCTGTTTCTGGCAAGTTTTCTTATATGCCCCTGCGGAACGGGATCGCCCAGATCGTAGGTAAAGACCGTAATTACATCTTTGCCCGGAGCATCCACCGAGGGTATGTCCGAACCAATAATTTCTTCGAAACGCTGGTAAACAGGCTCGGGTACGATGAAGAACAATCCGTTTTTCACCAGCAAAGATTTCGAGTAAACGAGGCTTTTGCGGATAATTTGCGGCATCAGCCGCTTATGGACGTTTGCCCAATTCAAGCCATGTGCGGACGGGGGAATAACCGGGTTCTTGTCGCGCGCGGCATACCATGCATCACGGTAGTTCCCGGTAATGTCTATGCTCTGAACTTCGATGCCAACATATTCCATTAACTTGCCGTTTTTGATATGTGCAAGCACCCAATCCATGCTCATCTTGCTCAGCTTAACTTCCCTGCCGGAGTTCTGGCCTAATGCGACAATGCAATTCGGTGAGCTGCTTTCCTTTTTGAGATATTCATCGAACAGCATGAACGGGAGCTTGCCAAACACGTCTTCCGACACATGCCTGATCGTTTCGTAATTGTTTGCGTACAAACGGTTGGGGCAGATGATTACATCTTGCCCCGCATTGGAAACCGAACAGGTCCCATAACAAATCGTGTTCGTATGATCGAACTTGGTGCAAGCGCGGCCAATAAAGGGACAGGCATTCAAGCCCCAGAATTTTCTGGCTTTCGATGTGATGTCATTGGGAGAATGACCGAACACCTCAATCAAGCTGCGAAAATTATTTTTTCTCATTTTTATGAAATAAGTTGTTTGATCTTGTCGCCAATAGCTTTTGCCATCAGCGGTGGAACAGCGTTGCCTACCTGTTCAAACTGCTGGGTAAGATTGCCGGTAAATATATACCTGTCCGGGAAAGACTGAATTCTCGCGGCCTCACGAACTGAAATTGCCCTGTCCTGTGTCGGATGGAAAAAGCTGCCCCAATGGGGATCGCATTTTGTCAGGATAGTTGAGCAAAGCGCATCGGGATGCAATCTGCCATAACGTTTTGTATGGTCGCTTCTGCGGGCGCGCTGCAAGCCTCTCGGCAACATTTCATGCGGAATATCTCTCCAACTGCCACCTTGGGGAATGTACTTCAATCTATCAAGGTTTGCCTTGCCCAGTTTCGCGCAAGCGTGGTTATAAATTCTTTCCGAACCTTCCCGCAGTATCTCTTGCAATTCCGATTGCGGCTCAACTGAATATTCAGCACCATGCATCGCCTGCCCCGGAACAAGTGCAGGCAAGTCTGATATGGCATCCCATACGGTTGTTTGATGCTGCAAATGCTGTGAAAAAAGAGGATGAGTTTTCAAACATAGCTCTTTTGCTCCGGCAAAATTAGCCACCGCTTGCGCATCATGGGTCGGCTCGGGAAACTCGATTTTCCCGCCGTCACGAAGGGCGATAAAAATAGTCCTGAAACGCATTTGGGGAATCCCATAATGGCCCGCAAACAGAATTCTGTGGGCGACTTTGTATCCCATGACTTCCAGATGCTTATAAATAGCATCAACCACCGTCCCCTTGCCCAATGAAACAAGGCCTGGAACATTTTCGATCAAGATCGCTTTGGGGTGAAGAATGTCAGCGATCCGCAGATACTCCTTGAACAAATGGTTTCGCTGGTCATCCAGCGTTCTTATAGGCGCATTGATTGAAAATCCCTGGCAGGGCGGGCCACCCGAAATTAAATCCAATTCACCCGGCTTCAAACCCGTTAATTCAAGAATATCGTATTCGGATAATTCACGAATATCGTCAGTGATTACATGCGTTTTTGGGTTGTTTTTAGCGAATGTCTCCGCATAAACGGGATGAATATCAGAACCCAGAATGGATTCAAACCCCGCCATTTGCAAGCCGCAGGTCAAACCGCCCGCACCAGAAAAAAAGTCCACCGATTTCAAACAGCCTCCTTAAACCAGCCTACCATGACGCACGCGAAAACCTTTAGTCGCCAGCGCACCCAAACCCAATCCGCCGTGTGCATGGCAAATTGCGCAAGCCAGCGCGTCTGCCGCATCCGTGCCGGGTGTGCCGGACAATTTCAGTAGGCGTTTCACCATTTCCTGCACCTGCTCTTTCTTCGCGTGGCCGCTGCCGACCACCGCCTGTTTGACCTGCAACGCGGTGTATTCGGCCACCGGCAGATTCGCCAGCACCGCCGCGCAGATTGCCGCGCCGCGCGCCTGTCCGAGCAACAGGGTGGATTGGGGATTGACGTTGACGAATACTTTTTCCACTGCAGCTTGATCTGGCCTATGCTGCGCGATCACTTCGCTCAATGAATTCAGGATGACCTTCAGCCGCTCAGGCAATTCGCCGTCCGGGGTCTTGATGCAACCGCTGGCGACATAGCTCAACTGCTGGCCGGTTTTGTCCAGTATCCCGAAGCCGGTGATGCGCAAGCCGGGGTCGATACCCAAAATTCTTGTTGGATACGGGGGAAGAGGGATGGGGGATGGGGGAGTCATCGGTGCGCCACAGGTTTTACCCTTCTCCCTACCCCCTTATCCCTTCTCATTATTCCTCGATCACTGCCGTGCTATACACTTCCTGCACATCATCCAAATCTTCCAGCGCGTCGAGCAGTTTCTGCATTTTCACTGCGTCATCGCCGGTGAAGATCACTTCGTTGGCCGGTTTCATGATAACTTCGCCGAACTCTGACTTGTAGCCCGCTGCTTCCAGCGCCTGCTTCACATTCACAAAGTCGTGCGGCGCGGTGATCACTTCGATGCTGCCGTCGTCATTGGTGACGATGTCTTCCGCACCGGCATCCAACGCGACTTCCATCAGACCGTTCTCATCGGTGCCGGGGGCGAAAATCATCTGACCGCAATGCTTGAACAGGAACGACACCGAGCCGTCGGTGCCGAGGTTGCCGCCGTTCTTAGTGAAGGCATGGCGTACATCTGCCACGGTGCGGGTCTTGTTGTCGGTCATGCAATCCACCATCACCGCCGCGCCGTTGATGCCGTATCCTTCATAGCGCAGCTCCTGATACTCCACGCCCTCCAGTTCGCCGCTGCCGCGCTTGATGGCGCGTTCGACGTTATCCTTGGGCATGTTGTTGGAATACGCCTTGTCCATCGCCAGGCGCAGGCGCGGGTTGCCATCTGGATCGCCGCCGCCCATGCGCGCTGCGACGGTGATCTCCTTGATCAGGCGCGTGAAAATTTTGCCGCGTTTGGCATCCTGCTTGCCCTTGCGGTGTTGAATATTTGCCCACTTGCTATGCCCGGCCATGCTTACCTCCGAAAAAATGTTCCGTGATGGTATCATTTCCATCCCGTTATCCCAACACCGGACAACCCGAGCCAAACTGCCATGACCGAACCGCTACTGATCGCCAAAAACAACCGGCAGGAACTTTACCTGTTGCCGCAAATGGCCAGCCGCCACGGCCTGATAACCGGTGCGACCGGAACCGGCAAGACCGTCACGCTGCAAACACTGGCAGAAGCATTCAGCCGCATCGGCGTGCCGGTGTTTCTCTCCGACATCAAGGGCGATCTGTCCGGCATGAGCAAGGCGGGGGGCGGCAATGCCAAGGTCGCGGCGCGCGTCGCACAGCTCAAACTGGAAAATTTCACGCACCGCGCCTATCCGGTAATGTTCTGGGACGTGTTCGGCGCAATGGGCCATCCGTTGCGCGCCACCGTCTCCGACATGGGGCCGCTGCTGCTCGGGCGCATGTTAAACCTGAACGACGTACAGCAAGGCGTACTGTCGCTGGTGTTCAAAATTGCCGATGACAATGGCTTGCTGTTGCTCGACATGAAAGACCTGCGCGCGATGGTGCAGAGCGTCGGCGAAAATTCCGCCGATTACACCACCGAATACGGCAACATCTCCACCGCCAGCATCGGCGCGATCCAGCGCGGCTTGCTGCAAATCGAGACGCAGGGCGGCGACAAACTGTTCGGCGAGCCGATGCTCAACATCGCCGACCTGATGCAGGCCGGCGACGACGGCTGCGGCATGATCAACATCCTCGCCGCCGACCAATTGATGACCTCGCCGAAGGTGTATTCGACCATGCTGCTGTGGCTGCTCGCCGAACTGTTCGAAAACTTGCCGGAAGCGGGCGACCTGGCCAAGCCCAAACTGGTGTTCTTCTTCGATGAGGCGCATCTGTTGTTCAACGACGCGCCCGCCGCGCTGCTCGACAAGATCGAGCAGGTGGTGCGCCTGATCCGCTCCAAAGGCGTGGGCGTATATTTCGTCACGCAGAACCCCGCCGATGTGCCGGACAAGGTGCTGGGGCAGCTCGGCAACCGCATCCAGCATGCGTTGCGCGCCTTCAGCCCGCGCGACCAGAAAGCGGTGAAATCCGCCGCCGAAACCATGCGCGACAACCCGAAGCTGGACGAAGCCGCGATCATCACCGAACTCGGCGTCGGCGAGGCGCTGGTTTCCTGCCTCGACGAAAACGGTACGCCAAGCGTCGTCGAGCGCGCGCTGATCGTGCCGCCACAGGCGCAGATCGGCCCGATCACCGACATCGAAAGAAAAGCCATCATGCAGGATTCACTGCTCGCCGGGCATTACGAAAAAGCCGTTGATCGCGAATCGGCCTACGAAATTCTCAAGGGACGCGTCGGCGGACAGCAAGTGGGGAGTGCGGCACCACAATCCGCGCCAGCGCCCGCCAGCGGTAGTAGTTTTGGCAATATGCTGAGCGGCATCTTTGACAATGGTAGCGGGGGCAATGCTGACAGGGGCAACCGCACCGGCAACAGGCAAAGTATCGGCGAAACAATTGCCAAAAGTGCTGCGCGCTCCATCGGCTCGGCAGTTGGGCGGGAGATCATCCGCGGCGTGCTGGGATCGTTGCTGGGGGGGCGCAGGTAGCTTCACAGATGTAGCGTGCGCTGCGCGCGCGATTCCTGAATCATGTCGTGCGCACGGCGCACACTACATTGACTTATTTTGCAATGTTCGCCCTTCGATACATCAGGGCGAACGTGATACTTTATTCGCGCCGGATCAATAGTTCATGGGGAAGGTGGGGCAAAATGAAAACCATTCTGATTGCAAACCCGAAAGGCGGCAGTGGCAAAACCACGCTGTCGGTCAACATTGCCGGCTATCTGGCCAACCGCGGCCAGCGTGTGGCGATGCTCGACCTTGACCGGCAGCAATCTTCCGCGTTGTGGCTCGCCACGCGCCCCACCGATCTGCCACCAATACGCACGCTCGATTCCAGGAAGGAGCATGACCGCCCGCACGACTGGCTGGTAATAGACTCGCCCGCCGGATTGCATGGCAAGAATCTCGCCCACGCCGTCAAGCTGGCCAGCAAAATCATCGTACCGGTCGCGCCCTCACTGTTCGACCTGCATGCCAGCCGCGATTTTCTGCAAGCACTGGCAGAGGAAAAAGCGGTGCGCAAAAATAAATGCCGCATCGGTATAATCGGGATGCGCATGGAGATGCGCACCAAAGCCGCCTGGGCGCTGGAACATTTTCTTACCACTCTCGATTTGCCGATACTGGCCTACCTGCGCGAAACGCAGGTGTATGTGAATGCCGCCTTCGAGGGGAAATCCCTGTTCGACCTACCATCTCATTTGGCCGCGCGCGACATCGAACAGTGGGCATTTCTGCAAGACTGGCTGGAAAAAGATTGATGTTGCGCCTCCGATGCAGCTCAATTTTCTGGTGAACCATTTGTGCGTAAGCCATGTCCGCAACAGATATATCGAAACTGTTCGCAAATATCAAATACAGGTTTTCACAGGTTACCGGTTGTGGGTTCGGCTGAATATAACCTAATATATGCGTCCGTATCAAAAGCAGCATTGCCATGAACTTATTTAACTCCCTTATTGTTTGCATTTTGCTGCTCACCGCTTGTGCGCAAGCCCCTCAGCGCACCGAACCGGCGCAGCCGGTTGCGCCGCCCGAGCAGCAGGCGGAAGCTGCACCGGTGTTGCCCAATGTCGAGTTGAGCGGTGAATTGATCTATGAATTCCTGTTGACCGAAATTGCCAATCAGCGCGGCTACAAGTCTTTGGCGGTGGAGGGAAGTACGGCCATGGCCAGGAAGACCCGCGACCCGCGCCTTGCAAAGCGTGCCGCGCAACTGGCATTCGAGTCCGGTGACGTAAACAAGTCGATTGCTGCATTCAGGCAATGGCAGGAAATTGAACCGGCTTCGCCCTTGGCGGGGCGCATGTTGTCTTCGATATTACTGCGTGGCGGCAAGCTGGACGAAGCGCAACTGGAATTAGCCAAGGTATTAAAAGCGGAGCAAGCGAACCCCGGAAACGCTTTCATGCAGATTTTTCAACTGGTTGCCCCCTATCCCGACAAGCATGCCGCACTGAAGTTGATGCGCAATCTTGCGCAACCCTATCCGAATATCGCCGAGGCGCATTGGTCGGTAGCACAATTGGCGCAGATGACCGGTAACAGCGGGCTTGCGCTGGAAGAAGCCCGGCAGGCGCGCAACCTGCGGCAGAATTGGGATATGGCGGTATCGTTGGAAGCTCAGTTGTTGCAGAAAAAAACACCGCAGCAAGGCTTGGAATTATTGCGTCACTACTTGTCGGATTACCCGGATGCGCGCGAAATACGTTTGCAGTACGCCCGCGCGCTGTTGGAGCAAAAGCAGTACAAACCGTCGCGCGACGAATTTCAGCGCTTGGCAAAAGACAACCCCGGCAATCCCGACTTGGCATTCGCAATTGCGCTGATTTCATTGCAGTTGAATGACTTGCAGGGCGCCGAAGCGCAGCTTCAGCAGGCACTCAGCAAAGGCAAGAAGGAGCAGGATACGGTGCAGTATTACCTCGGGCAGTTAAGCGAGGCAAAAGAAAATGAAGGCGAGGCAATGGCGCATTACCGCGAGGTGAAGGGTGGCGAGTACCAGTTTGCGGCGCAATTGCGCGTGGTTTATATATTGAACAAGCGCGGCAAGCTGGAAGATGCGCGGGAGTATTTGCGCCAGATACAGGCCAACAGCAACCAGCAGCGCGTGCAACTGCTGCTGATCGAGGCGCAATTATTGCGCGATGCGAAGCACGCAGAGGATGCATATCAGGTATTGCAGCAGGGCTTGGTAAAGTTGCCCAACCACCCCGATTTGCTTTATGAAGCCGCGATGCTGGCGGACAAGACCGGCAGACCGGAAGTATTCGAGCAACTGATGCGCAAGCTGATCCAGATCAAGCCGGATCACGCGCACGCATACAACGCGCTGGGGTACGGCATGCTGGAACGTAACGAGCGCATCCCTGAAGCGGTCGGGCTGGTGGAAAAAGCCTTGCAGCTTGCCCCCGACGATGTTGCGATCATGGATAGCGTGGGCTGGGGCTATTACCGCAGCGGCAAACTGGACGAGAGCGTGAAGTTGTTGCGGCGCGCTTTTGCCGGTAATCCAGACCCTGAAATTGCCGCACATCTGGGCGAGGTATTATGGGCGCGCGGCGATAAGGAGGAAGCCAAAAAGATTTGGCAGGATAGCCTCAAGGCCAACCCCGGCAATGTGCTGTTGCAGGCCGTCATCAAAAAATTTATTCCCTGATGGTGTGGAGGAGCGTATTGCTGGCAGGCGTATTAAGCGGCTGTGCGTTGCTGCCGCCCGCGCCCGCACCGGTCGCGCGCCCCGTGCAGCCTGAAACCGCGGCGTTCGCGCTGAACGGGCGCATCTCGATCAACCACCGGGGTGAACGCCATTCTGCCGGATTGCGCTGGGCCCATCAGGCGCAATCCGACGAAATATTGCTACTTGCGCCGCTCGGGCAAACTGCCGCGCGCGTTTATCGCGATGCGCGGCAGGCAACTCTGGATAAAGGCGACAAACACTACCGGGCCGACGATGCGGAAACGCTGATGCGGCAGGTGTTGCATTGGCATCTGCCGCTGGGCGGCTTGCATCATTGGGTGTTGGGCATGGCGGATGCCAATAGCCCCGCAAAGATCGAGTATGCCGAGAACGGTCAGATTTTGATGCTGCAACAGGACGGTTGGGAAGTGCGCTACCTGCGCTACGCCGATACTAAACCGGATAGTTTGCCTACGCGCTTGCAGTTAAGCCACGAGGATTTGCAGGTGCAATTGCTGATCGATGAGTGGGAATGGAATCCACAATGAGAACCCCTGAATGGAACTGACTTGCCCGGCACCGGCAAAATTAAACCTGTTCCTGCATGTCGTCGGGCGCAGGACGGACGGTTACCATCTGCTGCAAACCCTGTTCCGTTTCATCGACCTGCAAGACACGCTGCATTTCAGCCTGCGCGATGACGGCACGGTGCGGCGCACCAATACCGTGGAAGGCGTGGACGAGGAACAGGATTTGTGTGTGCGCGCCGCGCGCCTGTTGCAAAGCGAGGCCGGATGCGCGCTGGGCGTTGATATCACGGTCGAAAAACGCATCCCGATGGGCGGCGGCCTGGGCGGCGGCAGCTCGGATGCGGCGACCACACTGATCGCGCTGAACCGCTTGTGGTCGCTGGGCTTGCCGCGCAAACACCTGATGCATCTTGGCTTGCGCCTGGGTGCGGATGTGCCGGTGTTCGTGTTCGGCAAAAATGCATTTGCCGAAGGCGTTGGCGAGGAGTTGCAGGCCTATCCCTTGCATGATGCATGGTACGTGGTGCTGTTTCCCCCTGTGCATGTGCCGACCGCGCAGATTTTTGCGCACCCGGAATTGACACGCAATACGGTTTCCATCACAATGCGCGCCCTCTCGAAAGGGCAGCTTTCTGGGGGGCAGCTCCGGGAGCAGCAACTTCGCAACGACCTGCAACCTGTAGCATGCAACATCTATCCGGAAGTTGGGCGTTATATAGCTTGGCTGAATGGCTTCGGAAAAGCGATGATGACCGGATCTGGTGCATGCGTGTTCGCCGAGTTTGCTGACCGTAGCCAGGCAGAAGCGGTGTTGCGGCAACTGCCACACGGGATGCGCGGTGTAGTCGCGCAGGGTTTAGCAAGGCATCCGTTGCATGATTGGATGCCCGATTGACGAAAGACTCGCATAGCGAGGCCGCACCCCTCTCACCCGCTTGCGGGATAACCAGCGACTTGGCTGCGATCTTTTGCAGCCTAGTCGAATGGCTAGTTGTTTTATCCAGAGAGTTAGGGGAGAGGGAAACGGGCGGGACGAGTTTATGGGGTGGCATCATTGCCATGCCCGTTAAGTTTATTGGGGAGTCGCCAAGTGGTAAGGCACCGGATTTTGATTCCGGCATTCGTAGGTTCGATCCCTACCTCCCCAGCCAAAACGCAGTTTCGGCGCAGGCTAATGTGAGTGAAGCGAATGTTGAGCTCGCATAAACAGGCGGTCGGAGCCAAACTTCAGGGTGCATTTTGTTTTGATTCTCTAGGGGGTTGCACGTGTCTTATGACCGCTTGATGGTATTCACCGGCAATGCCAATCCCAAGCTTGCCGCCGCAGTCGCGCAACGCCTGCATATCCAGCTAGGTCGCGCCAAGGTAGGGCGTTTCTCGGACGGCGAGGTGATGGTGGAACTCCTCGAGAATGTGCGCGGCAAGGATGTGTTCGTGCTGCAATCCACCTGCGCGCCGACCAACGATAACCTGATGGAAGTGATGGTGATGGTGGATGCGCTGAAGCGCGCATCCGCAGGACGGATCACCGCAGCGATGCCGTATTTCGGCTACGCGCGCCAGGATCGCCGCCCGCGCTCGGCACGTGTCGCAATTACCGCCAAGGTGGTAGCCGACATGCTTACCGGCGCCGGTGTGGATCGGCTGCTGACCATGGATCTGCACTCCGACCAGATTCAGGGTTTCTTCGATATTCCGGTGGATAACATTTATGCCAGCCCGATTTTGCTGTCGGATGTTTGGAAGAGCAACTACCCTAACCTGATCGTAGTATCGCCTGACGTGGGCGGCGTGGTACGCGCCCGCGCGCTGGCCAAGGAGATGGATGCGGATCTGGCGATCATCGACAAGCGCCGCCCCAAACCGAATGTGGCGAAAGTGATGAATATCATCGGTGACGTGGTGGGGCGCACCTGCCTGATCATGGACGACATGGTGGATACCGCCAACACGCTGTGCGAGGCGGCCAATGCGTTGAAGGAAAAAGGCGCGGTACGTGTGCTGGCCTATTGTACTCACCCGGTGCTGTCTGGCCCGGCAATCGAGCGCATCGAAAATTCCGCGCTGGATGAGTTGGTGGTTACCGATACCATCCCGCTTAGCGAAGCGGCGCGCAACAGCAAGCGCATCCGCCAATTGAGCACGGCGGAATTGCTGGCGGAAACAATACGCCGCATCAACAATGAAGAATCGGTGAGCTCGCTGTTCACCGAGTAGGATTGCGCAGGGAGCGGGTGTAGGGGCGGGTCTTAGACCCGCCCGACAAAGCCCACCCTGCAAGTTTTAGCGGTAGCCATGTTGGTTGCCGCAAATGCGGAATCGTCTGGTCGCGGACGATTCAATTTTTGGAGAAGTGAAATGACAATCGAAATCAATGCAACAAACCGTAAGGCGCAAGGTACGGGTGCGAGCCGCCGTCTGCGTAACGCCGGCCGCGTGCCAGGCGTTGTGTATGGCTCGGGCGATGTAAACATGATCGAACTCGATCACAATGACATCTACCACAAGCTGCGTGCAGAGGCATTCCATGCTTCAATATTGACACTGAATCTGGAAGGCAAGAAAGAATCCGTGCTGTTGCGTGATTTCGTGATGCACCCGTTTCGCCAACAAGTACAACACATCGACTTTCAGCGTGTAGATGCTAAAAAGAAGATGCACATCAAAATACCGTTGCACTTCCTGAATGCGGACATCGCACCCGGCGTAAAAACTGGCGGCGGAAAAATCAGCCACGTAATAAACGAACTCGACATCACTTGTTTGCCCAAAGATCTGCCTGCCTTTATCGAGGTGGACTTGGCGCATCTGGAGCTGGGTCATTCCATCCACGTTGCCGATTTAAAGTTACCCAAAGGCGTGGAAGCGGCTACGCACGGCACACATACTGTAGAGGCAGTAGTGGCGACCGTACAAGTGCCGCGTGGTGCGATTGAAGTTGAAGCTGCGGCGGAGGCTCCGGTCACAACGGCAGCCGCGCCAGCTGCTGCTACAGCCGCTGCACCGGCTGCCAAAAAATCCAAGTAAGCCGGATAGCCGCATAACCCGCCATTGCTGATGAATGCATGGCGGGTTTTTCATTGTTAAGATACGGGAAATTCTATTGACCGCAATACGTCTAATTGTCGGCCTTGGCAACCCCGGGCGCGAATATGAAACCACCCGGCATAACGTCGGCTTCCTCTGGGTGGATGAGCTTGCGCGCCTGCAAAATCTGGGCTTCAAGAGCGAGGCCAAATTTCACGGCATGACTGCGCGCGGCCAGTTGCACGGGCATGAAATGCTACTGCTCAAGCCGCAGACGTTTATGAACGTGAGCGGGCGATCTGTCGGCGCACTGGCGCAATTCTACAAAATTGAACCAGCGGAAATTCTGGTCGTGCACGACGAATTGGACTTGCCGCCCGGTGTGGCGCGTTTGAAAATGGGCGGCGGACACGGCGGGCACAACGGGTTAAAGGACATCATCGCGCACCTCGGCAGCAAGGATTTTTGGCGGCTGCGTCTCGGCATCGGCCACCCTGGCGAGGGCGCCGACGTAGCCAACTACGTGTTGAATGACCCGCGCCGCGAAGAGCGCGAACTGATCGGCGAAGCCATGCAGCGCGCGCTGAATGTCGCGCACCTGGTCATCGAAGGAAAAACCGAAGCGGCGATGTTGAAGCTGCACAGCGCGTAATTCCATTTTTCATCAACAGCGCAATATCGTAGGGGCGAGATTTATCGCGCCCTTCTTTTGATGCATGAATAGTTCGTGGGTTAGCGGCTTTATGGTTCGACGAGTCCACCAGCGACGGACGTAACCCGACAATCAACATCAACACTGCCTAGGGTAGCTCGCTTGCGGCTGATCGAGGCGGCGCTCAGGGAATGAAAAGCAAGAACCAAAAAAGGGTGTGCCACAAATTGCCCACTCTTTGCGAATGTTCGTAAGTATCCGCTTCTACACTGAACTGTCGCTCAGCTTAAGCATTTCGAACGGTCGGTTCTCGGCCTTATGTAGTGCTCCACATAAGGCCGATAAACCGACCGTCACTTTGTCGGCCATAGCGGGTACTGGGATTACTCCAAAGCTGAGAATTAAATTCGGCTACGGCCCCTTTACTCCTGAATGAAACAATTGCGACGCCGACCTTTAGCCTATGTGGTATCTTATCCATGTGGTCACTATGTGCCCCATGCCGACTTCATCGGTTGTCGGCATGAAGGACTCGAAACGCGCAAATGCTACCTGTTTGCCATATTGGAGATGTTTAGTTCATTAAGGAGAAATTTATGGCTACTCAACTTGATGTTTCAACACTGAATCTGCAGGATGCGCTTGACATGGCTTTGCTAATCGAAAAGGAAGCAGAAGAACGCTATCGTGTGTTTGCGGAGACAATCGGAGAGCGATACCCAGGTGATGCAGCAGCTTTCTTTAAGATGATGGCAAAAAACGAGCATAAACATTGTGTTCAACTAGCTGAGAGAAGACGCTTGCTCTTCGGCAACACCCCTTCGCGCATCACAGATGCCATGATGGAGCCAAATATCGAGGCGCCTGAACTTGAGAAAGCGGTGCGCTTCATGTCTCCTCGTCGCGCCCTGGAGGTGGCATTGGAGTCCGAAATAAAGGCCTACGAATTTTATGACCGGATTTTGGCTAATGCACAAAACATTCTGGAGCCAGAGGTTCAAAACCTAATCAAGGAACTGCGGGATGAAGAAGTAGAACACCAGAGGCTCCTGAATGAAATGAAGGCCAAGTATCCAGACACAATGGATACAGACTATGACCCAGACATCGACGGACTTTCTACATATCACGAAATTACTTGATAACTTTTAAATTGGCCTGAAACGCCTGCTTAAACAAACCAGCCATACCGGCGTTTCAAGCCAATGACCGCAAAGGCCAAGGAGAGGACGGTCGCAATGCACCTCTGGCATTCTGTTCCTGTGGGCAGCCCATCGAGCCTTGTAATAGGCTATCTGAAAGCAGCGTTTGACGCTTTGCATTCTGTCCGCGTGGGCACTCCTAAACCATCAGGCAGTCAAAAAATGCAAGGCCATGTTGTCCATGAATAAACAGTTTTAGGTTTTCTACCCTGAGCGCCGCCGGGTAACCACCGGCAAGCCTTGAACCATTCAGGCATCAGAACAAGGGTGCGATGAATCGTGCCCCTACAAATGCGCCGCGTTTACGTTCCCGGCAAGGCCAATCCCCCAAGGGTGTTACAATTCGCGCCGTTTTTAATCCAGCAAAAGTTAAGGAGCAAACATGAGTTTGAAGTGCGGAATCGTCGGTTTACCTAACGTGGGTAAATCCACACTGTTCAATGCACTGACCAAAGCGGGCATCGCGGCGGAGAACTACCCGTTCTGTACCATCGAGCCGAACGTCGGCATCGTCGAGGTGCCGGATGCGCGCATGGCGGCGCTGGCGGAAATCGTCAAGCCGCAACGCATGCAATATGCGATCACCGAATTCGTGGACATCGCCGGGCTGGTTGCGGGAGCAAGCAAGGGCGAAGGGTTGGGCAACCAGTTTCTCGCCAACATCCGCGAGACCGATGGCATCGTCAACGTGGTACGCTGCTTCGAGGATGATAACGTGATCCACGTGGCGGGAAAAATCGATCCGATTTCCGATATCGAAACCATCAACACCGAACTCGCACTGGCCGATCTGACCACCGTAGAAAAAGCGCAGCAGCGCAACAGCAAGCAATCGCGATCCGGCGACAAGGAAGCCTCCAAACTGGGCGCGCTACTGGAGCAGGTTTCCGCGCATCTCGATCAGGGCAAACCGGCGCGCACCATGAAGCTGGATGCGACACAACTCGAATTGCTTCAGCCGCTGTGTCTGCTCACCATCAAACCCGCCATGTACGTCGCCAATGTCGCGGAAGGCGGCTTCAGCAACAACCCGCTGCTGGCCCGCCTGGAAGAATATGCCGCCAAAGAAGGCGCGCCGGTCGTGCCGATCTGCGCCGCACTGGAAGCGGAAATCGCCGAGCTTTCCGATGCGGACAAACAGGAATTTCTGGCCGATGCGGGTCTGGCCGAACCCGGCCTGAATCGCCTGATCCGCACCGGCTATAAGTTATTGGGCTTGCAAACCTACTTCACAGCCGGTGTCAAAGAAGTGCGCGCCTGGACCATCCACAAGGGCGACACCGCACCAAAAGCCGCCGCCGTGATCCACAATGATTTTGAACGCGGCTTCATCCGCGCCGAAGTGATCGCCTATGACGATTTTGTGAAATATAAAGGCGAACATGGCGCAAAAGATGCAGGCAAGATGCGCGTGGAAGGCAAGGAATATGTTGTGCAGGACGGCGATGTGATGCATTTTCGCTTCAACGTCTAACCCGTCACGACAAGGCGAAGAGTGGTTTTTCTGCGCTTACTCAGTTATTTCATGTATGGAATTAACCTAGAAAAAGCAGTTGTCCACGAAAGTCACGAAAAACACGAAAAAATCCAAAGGACTCCATGCGATAAATGATACCTACCGTAGCGTGCCCAACGAGTGAAAATGCCGTTGTTAATGTTGGATACGCTACGCTTTGCCCAACCTACGGGAAAACAGCTTCCCATTTTTGGTTCCGGCTCGTCCGGCTTAGAATTAAACGAAATCAGACGGAAAATCAATTCAACAATAGTTGCATTTTAGAGTCGAGCTATTGCCTTAAGGTGACATCGCTTGCTCTGGTACCGTAAATTCAAGTAAATATCACCAATCTTTCGCCACAGGGTTGGTGCAGATCACCTGAAATAGTTGGCGGTCATCCAGCCGGACGGCGCTCATCGGGCCACCCCACAAGCAGCCGGTATCGAGTGCGATGACGTTTTCCCGATGCAGCAGACCGAGCGCAGACCAGTGCCCAAAGATCACTGTTGAATGAATGCTGGCACGCCGAGGAACGTCGAACCACGGCAGATAACCTTTCGGGATGTCCTGCACTTCACCCTTGAACTTGAATTCCATCTTGCCTTCCTTTGTGCAGATACGCATGCGGGTGAAGGCGTTAACGATGACGCGCAGGCGCTTGTAGCCGGAAAGACCATCGTCCCAGTTGTGCGGAGAGTTGCCGTACATATGCGCAAGGAAGGTGGCATAGTCATTGCCGCGCAACGCGGCTTCAACTTCGCGTGCCAGGCTCTCGGCCTGCATCACGCTCCATTGCGGCAACAGCCCGGCGTGAACCAGCACATAGCCATCTTGCGCATACAGCAGTCGCCGGTTGCGCAGCCAGTACAGCAGTTCGTCGCGATCCGGCGCGTTGAGTATCTCATCCAGCGTGTCGGTACGGTGCAACTCCGCCGCGCCTTCCGCGACGGCGAGCAGATGCAGGTCGTGGTTGCCGAGCACGGTGATCGCGCTGTCGCCCAGCGACTTGACCAGCCGCAACACCGCCAGCGATTCCGGCCCGCGGTTCACTAGGTCGCCGACCAGCCAGAGCTTATCCGCCGCCACGTCGAACCGGATATCCTCCAGCAACCGCGCCAGTTCGGCATAACAACCCTGCACATCGCCCACCGCATAAATCGCCATCGCGTTTTCCCGCCGTGTTTACCTGTAAAATAGCGTAACAGATTTTTGCGTTGTTCTGATGAAACATATCCCATTTAATAAACCGTTCATTATTGGCCGTGAACTGGCGTTGATCGCCGATGCGGTAGAGCGGGGTCACCTTTCCGGGGACGGCACTTATACGAAACTTTGCCACCGCTGGTTTGAAGAGCGCCTTGAATGCCGCAAGGCGCTGCTCACCCATTCCTGCACGGCTGCGCTGGAAATGGCGGCGATTCTGTGCGATATCCAGCCCGGCGATGAGGTCATCCTGCCGTCCTATACCTTCGTTTCCACCGCCAATGCGTTTGTGCTGCGCGGTGCCGTGCCGGTATTCGTGGATATCCGTCCGGACACGTTAAATCTCGATGAAATGCTGATCGAAGCCGCCATTACTCCCAAAACTAAGGTCGTTGTGCCGGTGCATTATGCAGGTGTGCCGTGTGAGATGGATGAGATCATGGATATCGCGCGGCGCCACAGCTTGCTGGTTGTAGAAGATGCCGCACAGGCATTGCTTTCCACCTACAAGGATAAAGCGCTGGGCACTATTGGGCATTTCGGCTGTTTGAGTTTCCACGAAACCAAAAACATCATCAGTGGAGAGGGCGGTGCGCTGCTGGTGAATGACGCGCGTTTTGTCGGGCGCGCCGAGGTCATCCGGGAAAAAGGCACCAACCGCAGCCAGTTCTTTCGCGGTGAAGTGGACAAATACACATGGGTGGATATCGGGTCTTCGTACCTGCCGGGAGAGCTGGTGAGCGCCTTCCTTTATGCGCAACTAGAGCACTCCGACGAGATCACCGCCCAGCGCTGCCGCATCTGCTCTGCGTACGCAGAGCAACTGGCATTACTCGAAAAGGCCGGAAAGCTGCGCTTGCCGCGCTTCGATGCCGATAGCAACGGTCACATGTTCTATATTCTGCTTGATAGCCTCGCCACACGCACGGCATTGATCGCGCATCTCAAGGCGCAAGACATCTACCCGGTGTTCCATTATGTGCCGCTGCATTCCTCTCCCGCCGGGCACAAATATGGCCGCGTGAGCGGCAACATGCAGGTGACGGATAGTTTGAGCGAACGCCTGCTGCGTCTGCCGCTACATTATGAGATGGATGATGCGGATGTCGCGCGTATCAGCACGGCGATCCGGGGGTTTTTCTAAATATTACCCGGCCCGATGAAACTCAACTCGATACTCGAACAGCCGCTCGTCTATAAGCTGTTCTCCACCTTGGTTGGTGCACAGAATAGTCAATCTGTTTTCGTGAACCAGTATGTACGTCCTGTTGAAGGTATGCGCATACTCGATATCGGCTGCGGCCCGGGAAATATTCTCGATCACCTTCCGCAGATGGATTATTTTGGTTTTGATTTCAACCCGTTTTATATCGAATCTGCGACACGGCGTTATGGTCATCGCGGACAATTCTTTTGCCAGCGTGTTTCCGAGGCGCAAGTGTTCTTGGAGCAGCCTGAGTCATTTGACATCGTGCTAGCGATCGGTATTCTGCATCACCTCGAAGATGTAGAGGCCATTCGCCTGTTCGAAATTTCCAAGCGTGCGCTCAAGAAAGGCGGGCGACTAGCCACCTTCGACGGCTGTTATGTGGATGGTCAGTCAAGTGCGACAAAATATCTGCTGTCGAGAGACAGGGGGCAATTCGTGCGTGACGAAAAAGGCTATGCCGATCTGGCCAAGTCGCGATTCGACGAGGTGCGCGTATCCATCCGTCATGACCTGCTGCATATCCCCTACACGCATATCATCATGGAATGTGTGAAGTGATCGTCTTTTTCCGGTGAGAACAAACATGCCTGCTCTAAACAAACTTTCCGATAACGAAAAACGATACTGGTTGCTGTTTGCTATCGCGGCACTTAGCTTCTTGCCCACATTGTTTTTCTATTATGTAGGCGAAGAGGGTATCTTTCCGATGGTCTCGCAGGAGATGTGGGAACGCGGAGCCTGGTTGAAGCAGTATATGTATGGGATGGATATGCAGCACAACCCATTATTTAACTGGCTGATCATGCCTTTCTCGGCCCTGTTTGGATGGGAGCATGTGCTCATTGTTATCCGCGTGCTCACTGTCTGTTCGACGCTAACCACCGCTTTGGTGCTGGCCTGGGTGGCGGGGCGTCTGTTTCAGGACAAGACATTCGGCGCTTTCGCCGCACTGGGGTATCTCACCATGGCCGATGTGTTGCTGTATCACGGCTGGTTGAGTTATGTCGATCCTAATTATGCGATGTTCATCTTCTCCGCCATCGCAACATTGTGGGTGGGGGTACGTGAACAGCGTACCCCGATGCTGGCTTTATCTGGTGTGTTGCTTAGCTGTGCGTTTCTGAGCAAGGCACTCACGGCATACATTTTTTACGGCGGCGTGTTATTCGTACTGTTATTCGACGCACAGCAGCGCCGCTTCCTGTTGCACTGGCGCACCTTGCCGATCTTGTTGCTTACCTATGCAGGCCCCTTCATCTGGTACGCCATCATTCCGGGCGGGAGTGCGCAAGGCAAGCGCATGTTCGATGAGCTGACTTACAAGTTCGTCAAGCCGACGCTCTTCGAGTATGCGGGTAAATTGACCGGTTTCCCAATCGAGGTGTTGGTTTGGCTGTCACCGCTGACGCTGCTGGCAATCTATCTCTGGCTGCGCAAGCGCAACCGGAAGGAAGTTTCTGCCACGCACCAGTTGCTGTTCATCTCGGCCTGCTGGATGTTCCTGCTGAATTTTCTGCCCTACTGGGTCTCACCGCGCGGCGGCATGCGCTATCTGATGCCTATCTATCCGTTGCTGGCGCTCGTTGCAGCACGCATCATCTGGCAATCTGGAGAGGCGGCGTTGATGCTGGCGCGCAAATGGATCATCGCGGCGCTGGTGCTGAAGTTTGCGGTGGCTTTGGTTGTCTTCCCTTACTATCAGAGCCATTATCGCGGGCAAAACTACGACGAGACCGCTGCCGATATTCTGACGCTGGTGCAAAAACAGCCGCTCTACACCACCAATTCGAGCGCTGCCGGTTTGAGCGTGACCGCGTATCTGAACAAGCGGCGCGTCCCGGCGCCGGTGCTGCAATTGCCACCTGCCAACTGGTCTTCCGGTTTTGTGGTGGCGCTCAGCGTCGATGAGACACCAGGGCAGGTGTATAAAAAATACCGGTTGGGTGGGGACGATCTCTATTTGCTTTGTCGCGGCGAGGCGTGCAATACGCGACCGTGAGCGGCTATTCGACCAATCGGTGATAGACGTCCAGCGGGTGGCGAAACGAGAAGCATAGCGATGCATAAAGATTGAGCGCCGCGAGGTTTGCGGCGGAAATCGAGCTTTCCACTTCAGTATGGCCAGCAGCTAATAGTTCGGCGCTCACCGCGCTCCACCAGTATTTTGCCCGGCCTTTGCCGCGATGCGATTCGTCCACCGCATGCAGTACCAGTTTGTTGTCGGAATGGGCTATGAAGCCTGCCAATTCTCCGCACCAGAGCAGGCCGTATACTGCATCGTTCTCGTATAACTGGCGCAGCCAGTTATCGTAACGCAGATCAGCGTGCGCTTTATCCAGGTTAAAATCGCGATGGAAACGCCCGTGCGTGAAAGCGCCGTGGCAGATCGTCAGCAGGCCTTTCCAGTCAGTTTGTTTGGAGATAGTGGCATTTGGATGCGTGACGCTTTTCAAGTTTGGTGCAGCGCAATACGGCTCGATCAAGGTATCGCAATAATAGAAACCTTGCTCATGCAACAGGCGTTTATCCGCCAGTGGATCGACTTTGATGGTGTAGTGTCCCGGCATCTGCAACGCGTGCTGCAAGGCAGCATCACTGTATTCGACGATCTCGGCGGTGTGCATGCCGAATGCAGCGGCATCCCAGGGGGTATCTTTAATCGTTTTCATCAAAAGTCATGCGTCGGATGATATAGAGCGGTCGCTTCTTGCTCTCATCGAAGGTTTTGCCGAGATAGATGCCGATGATACCGAGAATGGAAATGATGATGCCGCCGATGAAATACAAAGATACGATCAAGCTGGTCCAGCCCATGATCGGGATGCTATAAAATTTTGACAGGACAAGAATATATAAGCCATAACAGAACGCCAGCAATGCCATCAGGAAGCCGAAGCGCACCGCCAAACGTAACGGTTTGTCGGAATAAGCGATGATGGTTTCCATTGCCAGCTTCCACAGTTTGGCAAAAGTATAAGTGGATGCACCCTCGAAGCGCTCGGCGTGCTCTACGTCTATGCTCGCAGTGGGGAAGCCCAACCATTGCACCAGACCACCGAAAAAACGCAATTGCTCACGCATGTTGCGCAGGTTCTTAACCACCTTGCGCGACATGATGCGAAAATTTCCGGTTTGCGCGTCATATTCGATCTCGGCGAGATAGCTGAATACCTTGTAGAACAGCCACGAGGTGAGGCGTTTGAGTGGTGGGTCCTGCCTTCTTCCGCGTCTGGCCAGCACCACATCGTAACCTTCCTGTGCTTTGGTATACAGGCGTGTGATGTCTTCCGGGCGGTCTTGCAAGTCGCAATCCATTACCACCACCCAGTCGCCGTCGCAATGGTCCAATCCGGCGGTAATGCCGTAGTGCTGGCCAAAGTTGCGGCTGAATTGAATGCCTTTGACACGTGCGTCTTGCCTGGACAGGTATCCGATTATCTCCCATGATCTGTCGCCACCGTAATCTTCTACCAGCACGATCTCGAAATTGTGGGTGATGGTTTCCAGCGCTTGCACCAGACGACGATACAGTTCATCAAGGCAATTTTCGGCCTTGTAAACGGGAATGACGACGGAGATGAGCGGTGTATTCGGTTTCATGTTGCGCATTCTAATGGTTATCGGCAGTTATGGGTTTTCTGGCGATTACCAGCAGTGACCCGCCGAGAGGCAGGCGCAGGCCGACACGTATCAGGGCGCGTTCGACTGACATCACTATGCTCAACACCCAGTTGGTTAACTTGCCGATGCTCAGACCGGCTGCGTTCATCTGGTCTTCCATTTCGGCGCCTGCTGGTTTGTGCAGCAACCGTGCTGCCAACATCAATGGCAGTAATAGAAAAATGAACGAAGTCGTGTATTCGACCCTGAAACCCGCGTGTTTCAGCTTCTCAACCAGTTCGCCGCGCGTATAGCGCCGTTTGTGATGCGCGAAATCGTCCATGCGGCTCCACAGCCAACGATGTTGCGGGACGGTAAGTGCTATTCCGCCGCCGGTTTTGCACGCCTGAAACAGTTGCGCCAACACTGCTTTGTCGTCTTCGATATGTTCCAGAACATCAAACGCGCCGATCAGATCAAACTCATTGCGGAACGGGATATGGCGTGCATCCATCTGGAACAGTAAAGCGTCCGGCACACGCCGTGCGGCGTAACTCAGACTTTCGGTATAGATATCGCTGGCACTCAGGTTGGCCTGCTGGAACATGGTGCGCAGGCCGGACAGCACGAAGCCGGTGCCGCAACCGATCTCCAGCACTTGCGATGGGGCGGCGAAACGCTTTCGCAACACATCGCCCAGAATGCGGTTACGCGATATGAACCAGAAATGCGTTGGCTCAACTTCGACCATCAATTGAAAGAACCTTGGATTGAAGCCGTCGTTCTGCATGGCAAGCTGCGGAGCAAAAGTAAGGAATCCATCGCGTTCGGTCGGCGTATGGCCGCAATGCGGACAACGCCAATCCGTGGCGAAGAAACTGCGCTGACATTTGATGCAAAATTTCATGCGCGGCACTCATAACATTTTGCGGCGAACCGTATTGGCGGAAGGTGTTGTGTCATGGGTGTCTAATTCTGGTAATGTGCGAACTGGCTAACCGATTTTACGCGACTACGGCATAATTTCGCCACCCTCCATTGCATTGGATCGGCTTGAAACCGTTGAGAAGATTTGTCAAAAAAAGTGCCCACAGCGAATTCTTTCGCTTCCTGCTGGTTGGTATAAGCAATACGTCGGTTGCTTATGTGGTATTTTTGCTGTTACTTCCTTTCATGACATACCTTTACGCCTACACTCTCTCGTATTGTGTTGCCGTGGTTAACTCCTACTTCATGAATGTATTCTTTGTATTCAGGAAGAAAGTTTCGTTGCACAGCTTCCTCAAATTTCCCCTTGTTTATGTTGCACAGTATTTCCTTGGAGCGTCAATTCTCTGGGCTCTCGTTGGACAATTGGGACTGCCTCCCGCATGGGCGATGGCCGTTGTGATTATCGTGACGGTTCCGGTTACTTTTTTATCCAGCCGATTTGTACTGAAAAAATAGTTTGGTTCACACGTCAAAGAGGGTGAAGCCCGCATTGCCCAATTTTGTGCGGTGATCGACGCTGGTTGAGGGGGTATCCGGGAGCTGCTGTGGACTCAGAGCAATGAGGTCTTGAAACCCTCTAGGGAAACGCAGATTAATTTGAAACTAGCCAATGACATGGTTCTTAAAATAACGAATCTGCAGCTTGTTGCAAGAAGATTTCCCCGATTTTCTGGCAAAATAACGTACCACTGGATGGAACTGCCATTGCTCCCCATCGATACTTATTAACTTCATTTAACATCATGATCATTGGCTCTGGTTTACTGGCACAAGCATTCTCCCCCTTATTTTCTCAGCGCAAAAATGTGTGCATTTATGCTGCGGGAGTTTCCAACTCAGGTTGCACCGACGTGCACGAATTTGCGCGCGAGCAAGAGCGCCTTATGGAGGCTTTGCAGCTAGCCAGGCATGTCGGCACCTTTGTGTATTTTGGCACTTGCAGCGTTGCCGACCCGGAAGCGAAAAACACACCTTATGTACAGCACAAATTGGCAATGGAGCAACTGGTTTCTGCGCATCCGCACTACCTGATTTTTCGGCTACCGCAAGTCGCGGGAAAAACACCGAACCCGCATACCCTGCTCAATTTTCTGTATGCGCGCATCGCACGCAGTGAAGCTTTTCATTTATGGAGGAATGCCGAGCGCAATATTATCGACGTGGACGATGTGGTAACCATAACCGGGCATCTGATCGCCAACAAAACAGCACGCAATATCACGCTCAACATCGCCAACCCGGCCAGTTATTCAATGGCTGACATCGTTGGCGTAATGGAGCATGTTGTCGGCAAGCGAGCGATATACGATGTAATTGAGCGCGGTTCAGGATACCCCATAGATACTTGTGCGATACGCCCTATCTTGGATAAAACCGCTGTAAAATTCGACAGCGGTTATCTTGAACGAGTAATAAACAAATATTACGGAAAAAACTCCTGACGCAGATTACACACATTGCCGCTTCGCTTTTACGCCGGAATTACTCTATTACAAGTGATAATATGCCGAGCGAAAATTACGACAAACGGGAGGAGTTAAAATGCAAGTCCGCTCAGTTTCCACCACCCCCTTTAGCGACCAGAAACCCGGGACTTCCGGGCTGCGCAAGCGCGTGGGGATTTTTTGCCAGCCGCATTATCTGGAAAATTTCGTGCAATCCATTTTCGACAGCATTGCAGTGCCGCAGAATGCGAAGCTGGTGCTGGGCGGAGACGGGCGCTATTACAACCGTGAAGCGATCCAGATCATTTTAAAAATGGCCGCAGCCAATGGTTTCGGGCGCGTGCTGGTCGGCAGGGGCGGCATCCTCTCGACCCCTGCGGCCTCCTGCGTGATCCGAAAATACCGGACTTACGGCGGCATCATCCTGTCCGCCAGCCACAATCCGGGCGGGCCGGACGGCGATTTCGGCATCAAGTACAACACCGCCAACGGCGGCCCGGCGCCAGAAAAAATTACCGAGGCGATTTATGCCGCGAGCAAAACGATTTCGCAGTACCGCATCGCCGATATCGCGCAGGAAATTTCACTGGACAAGATCGGTGACAGCAAGCTCGGCGATATGACTGTGTCGGTGATCGATCCGGTCGGCGACTACGCCGAATTGATGGAATCGCTGTTCGACTTTGCCGCAATTCGCGCACTTCTTTCAAACGGATTTCGCATCAAATTCGATGCCATGCATGCCGTCACCGGGCCGTATGCGCGCGAGATTTTCATTAACCGTCTAGGCGCGTCTCCAGACAGCGTGATCAACGCCGAACCGTTGCCGGATTTCGGTGGCGGACATCCCGACCCGAACCTTACTTACGCGCATGAACTGGTTGAAGTGCTGTATGGCGACAACGCCCCGGATTTTGGGGCGGCTTCGGACGGCGACGGCGACCGCAACATGATCCTCGGCAGGCATTTCTTCGTCACGCCTTCCGACAGCCTCGCCATCATCGCCGCCAACGCGCATCTCGTGCCGGGCTACAAACTAGGCCTGGCGGGCATCGCGCGCTCGATGCCGACCAGCGCGGCGGCAGATCGCGTGGCCGTAGCGCTCAACATTCCCTGTTATGAAACGCCGACCGGCTGGAAATTCTTCGGCAACCTGATGGATGCGGGCAAGGTGACGCTGTGCGGCGAGGAGAGTTTCGGCACCGGCTCCGACCATGTGCGCGAGAAGGACGGGCTGTGGGCGGTGCTGTTCTGGCTGAACATTCTCGCGGTGAGCAAGCAACCTGTGGAGGGCATTGTGCGAGAGCACTGGGCGCGCTTCGGGCGCAACGTCTATTCGCGCCACGACTACGAAGGCATTCCCATTGATGCGGCCAACGGTGTGATGAAGCTGCTGCATGACCGTTTTGGTGACTTGTTGGAAGCACATTTCGGCAATTACAAGGTGCTGTTCTGCGACGATTTCAGCTACACCGATCCGGTCGATGGCAGCATCAGTACCGGCCAAGGCGTGCGCATCGGCTTTACCGACGGCTCGCGTATCGTGTTCCGGCTGTCCGGCACAGGCACCGAGGGCGCGACACTGCGCATCTATCTGGAATCCTTTGAGCCGGATATCGCGCAGCATCACCTCGACGCACAAGAGGCGCTCGCAGAACTTATCAGCATCGCACTGGAAATTTCCGAATTACGCGAGCGCACCGGGCGCGCATGTCCTACGGTGATTACTTAAACCTGAAAAAATAGTTGCCCGCAGATTACACAGATTAACCGTTCTCCAGCGCATCAAACAGCCTTGCAGCACGAGCCCTCACCTCGGGGTGACGCTCCAGACGCTACGCCACTTCAAGCACATTTCCACACAATCCGCTTTCCTTGTGCATTTCCATCCACTTGAAAGCTATTGTCCTTCCAAGTTAACGGCGCTTTCACGCCGCTCTGTAGCCAACCTCGAAAATTGCACTCTGTTCGTCCAACACTTTAAAACGCACCCTGTCACCACCAACATTGTCACCACCAACATTTCCACCAAATTGTGTTTTTATCTTCCCGCTAAGCACGGATCTGGTATACCGCCAAAAGCCTCTATCAACGACAAGTGCTTGCCAGCAACATCGTGCTTATTACCCCCCATCACTTTTCTCCGAGAAAAAATGGGTTATCGGAAACAATCCGTCAATCTATAGCGTCAGTTGCGATTTACCCCTTCACCGCGCTTTAGTTTTGATGCGATTGCCCTGCCAATTCGACTGATATCCCCAAAAATTATGCCAAACCCGATAAAATGCGCCGGGTGAGCCGTTGGTTATGGCGGCGGTAAATAAACCGGATTTTCAACTACAAACTGGAGGACAACATGGCAATGGATGTAATTGATTATTATCTGCGCGGCGACGACATGCAATTTGTCGAGATCGAGCTTGATCCGGGCGAAGCCGCCATCGGCGAGGCTGGTAGCATGATGTACATGGAAGACGGCATCCAGATGGATACCGTGTTCGGCGACAGCTCGGCGCAACAGGGCGGCATCTTCGGCAAATTGCTCGGCGCGGGCAAGCGTCTGGTTACCGGCGAATCGCTGTTCACCACGATCTTTACCAACAAGGGGCAAGGCAAGAAAAAAGTGGCTTTTGCCGCACCCTATACCGGCAAGATCATCCCGTTCGATCTGAAAAAATACGGCGGCACGATGATCTGCCAGAAGGATGCTTTCCTGTGCGCGGCCAAGGGCGTGTCGCTCGGCATCGCGTTCCAGAAAAAGCTGGGGGCAGGGTTTTTCGGCGGTGAGGGATTCATCATGCAAAAGCTGGAAGGAGACGGTTTGGCCTTCGTACATTCCGGCGGCGCGGTGATGGAACGCAACCTCGCCCCCGGCGAGACATTGCGCGTGGATACGGGTTGCGTGGTGGCTTATACACCGAGCGTCGACTTCGATATCCAGTTCGTCGGCGGCGTCAAGACCGCGCTGTTTGGCGGCGAAGGGCTGTTCTTCGCGGTCATGCGCGGACCGGGCACGGTGTGGCTGCAATCGCTGCCATTCGCGCGGCTGGCCTCGCGCATCTTTGCCGCAGCCCCGGTCAGAAAAGGCGGTGGTGGTTCCGGCGGCGAGCAGGGCGGATTGATTGGTAGCCTGCTAAACGGTGACGACTGAACCATTACCCGCACGCTGCTTCGGGTCTGGCCTGCCTCCAGAAGGGGGGTCGGTGCAACTGCGCCTTGCGGGTGAACAACTCCATATCGAAGGCTGGCCGGGGGTCGTCGCAGTCAACCGCAGCGAGGTAGCCGCGCGCCGTCAGGGATACGGGTTATTGCTGGAATGGCAAGCGCCCGCAGGCCATTGCGCGATGCTGCTTGAGCCGGAAACAGCCGCCACTCTTGCCGCATGGCTGCCGTCTATCACTGTACAGCGAGATTCATCAACGCGCCGCTGGCTTTGGAGCGCGCTGTTTCTGTCCATTGGACTGCCGTTGCTGCTGCTGGCATTGTTTTTCGCTTTCCGCGCCAAGATTGTCGATGCCGTGGTAGCGCGCATACCCGCCGCGCAGGAAATAAATCTGGGCGAGCAACTGTGGCAGATGCAGAGCGCCCGGCTTAAATTGATCAAAGGCACTGCCGCAAACCGCTTTCTTGAGGAAATCGGGACGCGCCTCGCGCAGGCGCGACCTACGCCATACAGCTATCGCTTTTCCCTGGCGGACGACCCCAGCGTCAATGCCTTTGCCATGCCGGCCGGCTTCATTGTCGTGCATCGCGGACTGATCGAGAAAACAGCTTCCGCCGAGGAAGTGGCCGGTGTGCTGGCGCATGAGATCGAACATGCCGAACAGCGCCACGCGTTGCGCGGACTGGCGCAGGAACTGGGTTTTACGGCTGTCTGGATCGCCGTCACAGGCGACGTGGGCGGGGGAGTTGCCGGAGAGTGGCTAAAAGGGCTGGCTGGTATGCAATTCTCGCGCGCCCAGGAAGCCGCTGCCGATGCCGGAGGATACCAGCGTTTATTGGCGGCAAAAATCGATCCGCGCGGCATGGCTAGTTTTTTCGAAACGCTGTCTGGGCAGCAAGGCGACTTGCCGGGCGGGTTGAGCCTGCTTTCCACGCATCCGGCCAGCGCGGAACGCGCAGCAGCCCTTAAGGCACAACTGCAATCCGCTCCATCTTTTCCGCCGCTGCCCTATGATTGGGCGACAATACGCGCATCAATAGCTCGCTAACCAAGCGGGAATCGCCCTCACCGCCAAGCTTCCTCTCTTCTGATTAGCCACAAAATTCAGCGCCCCCCTCTCCCGCTTGCGAAAGATATCGCGGTCGCTAATTTTTCGCCCGAATTAAACCACTTTTGATTGCACCCCCAGAATACCTGCCGCTCACTCGAAACCCAAAAGAGGTATAGAATTTGAACAAAACTTGGAGGTGACCATGACCATAACCATTCCACAAACCCCATCCATCTATAACCGGACACGGGTGATTGAACAACCCGATGGTTTCTACTGGCAGGATAAATCCACCGGCGAAATGTGCGGCCCCTTTCCGACGCTGCTCGAAACGATGCAGGACATGCGAGACCAGAACGATACCGGCTACGAAGAAAGCGAATCGCTGGCAGATGCGGAAGCGGCTATCGGCATGGCCGACTGGATAGACCCGGAAACCGGCAAGGCGGCGGAAGACTTGCAGCTGCACCTCGGTGACGAATAGCCAACTTACAAAAGTTGCACTTCAGAGTTGAATCCGCCACCAATGACTTAGCGCATATTTCATCGCGCTTAGTCTTACTGTGTCACAAAGCGATCAAGGGATGCAGTGCAAGGAAAAATCGGGCGAAAAAGCGGAGTTTACATAGAGTAAATGAGCATTTTGAG